>NZ_JAYERP010000001.1:644375-966562 GCF_034718895.1 Paenibacillus phoenicis
TATGCACGAACCGGCCGGATGTCTGGCGCCAAGCGATCGGTAACGGGAAAGTGAAAAATTCGATTGGGAAACCACAATCCCCTGGAGGAGAAGATGACGATGAACAAATTAATCGCTAATGTGTATTGCGTAGGCCGAAATTACCGGGCACATGCCGAGGAGCTTGGCAATGAGGTGCCTACTGAGCCGATGATCTTCCTGAAACCGTCCCATGCGGTGACCGCCATGGACGGCAGGGGGCTGGAGCTTCCGGCGGACCGGGGCTCGGTGCATTATGAAGCTGAGCTGGTGCTGCGTATCGCCCGCGATTATAAGCCGGGGATGACGGTCGACGAATTGGTGGATGTGATCGCGTTTGGGATCGACTTCACGCTGCGCGACGTACAGAGCATCGTCAAAGACAAGGGCAATCCGTGGACGCCGGCCAAAGGCTTCCTACAATCGGCGCCAATCACGCCATACATCGCTTTCCCCGGCGCGGTGGAGACGGCAAATGAAGATTTTGTGCTGCGGAAGAATGGGGAGATTGTGCAGCGCGGCAATATCAGCCGGATGATTTTCCCGCTGCAGCAAATCGTTGATTATATCGCTGAGCATTATGGGCTGGGCGAAGGCGATTTGATTTTCACCGGAACGCCTGAAGGGGTAGGCCCGGTATATCAAGGGGACAAGCTGGAGCTGTCCTACGGCGATAAAGTGCTTGGCAGCTGCACAGTGGCTGTCGGTCCTTCGGCAAAATGATGATGGATTGGATTATTGGGGCGCTTTGCGCCCTAATCGTGTCTGCAGCCGCCTATAAGAAGCGATCGTTATCGCTCTCCGGCATGCTGGCCGCATGGATCATGGGAACCGTATACTACGGGGCCGGCAACTTGTTCTGGTTTGGGATCTTGCTGCTATTTTTCGTCAGCTCGTCGGTCTTTTCGCATTTTCGCGGGGATCGTAAGGCGGAGCTAGAAAAATCGTATGCCAAGAGCGGCCGCCGGGACGCGGGGCAGGTGCTGGCGAACGGCGGACTGGGGATGCTAGCTTGCCTTGGCAACCTGTTTTGGCCAAATCCGGCGTGGGCCTACTTCTTCGTAGGCACGATGGCCGCAGTAACGGCGGACACGTGGGCAACGGAATGGGGCGGCCTTAGCAAAAGCGAGCCGCGTTCGATTCTGAACGGCCGCCGGGTTCCTCCGGGAACATCGGGCGGGGTGACGCTGCTGGGTAGCACGGCGGCGCTGGCCGGGGCCGTATGCATCGGCGGGGCTGCATGGCTGCTGCGCATGTGGACCGGAGATGACACTTATGCCGGAGTAGGTTCCGCGTTGCTTGCGCTGGTGAAATGGGGGCTGATCGGCGGGATTTCCGGCTTGGCCGGGGCTTTTGCCGACTCCTGGCTGGGCGCGACGGTTCAATATATGCATCGCTGCGTCGTTTGCGGCAAAGAGGTTGAGGTGGCGACGCATTGCGGTCAGGAGACCGTGGTGCTGCGAGGTTTTCGCTGGATGGATAATGATATGGTGAATTTACTCAGTTCCCTGGCGGCGGGTTTGCTGGCTTGGGGAATCGGGATGATAGGATAAAGTAGGGATTCGAGCATGAACATATTAACGGTGGAGCATCTGACCAAAACCTATGGGGAGAAAGTGTTGTTTCAGGACGCTTCCTTTGGCATGGACGAAAACGATAAAATCGGCATCATCGGCGTCAACGGAACGGGCAAATCCACGTTCCTGAAGGTCATCGCCGGTCTGGAACAAGCCGATTCCGGCAAAGTCGCCATCAACCGGGACGTCCGCGTGACGTTTCTGGCGCAAAATCCCGACTATGATCCGGACATCTCCGTGTTGCGCGGCGTGTTCCAAGGCGGCGGGCCTGAGCTCCAATTGGTGTCTGCTTATATGGAGGCAGAGGAAGCGATCGAACGGGAACCGGGGGATGCGGGGCGGCAAGCGGAACTGGCGCGGCTGTCCCAGGAGATGGACCGACTGCAGACATGGACCCTGGTCAGCGAGGCCAAAAGCGTCTTGTCCAAGCTGGGCATCACCGATTTTACCCAGAATATGGGCAGCTTGTCCGGGGGTCAGCGGAAGCGCGTTGCGCTCGCCTCAGCGTTAATTCTCCCATCGGAGCTATTGATTATGGACGAGCCCACCAACCACATCGACAATGAATCCGTCGCTTGGTTGGAGACGTATCTCCAGAAACGGCGCGGGGCGTTGCTCCTGATTACGCATGACCGTTATTTTCTGGACCGCGTCTGCAATGTGATGCTGGAGCTCGATCACGGCCGGTTGTTCCGCTACGAGGCGAATTACAGCCGTTTCCTGGAGCTCAAGAGCGAGCGTGAGGAGCGTGAAGCCGCCTCCGAACAGAAGCGGCAAAATCTGCTGCGGGGTGAGCTCGCTTGGATTCGCCGCGGAGCCAAGGCACGTTCGACCAAGCAGAAGGCGCGGATTGAACGGTTTGAGAAGCTGCAAGCGGCCAAGACGGAATACAAAAGCGACAACCTCGAAATCTCGGTGGCTTCAACTCGATTGGGGCGCAAAATTTTGGAGATCGAAGGGCTGCGTAAATCAATTGAAGGTCGGCTGCTCATCAGGGATCTGACCTACACGGCGGTCCCGGGCGACCGCGTGGGCATCGTGGGGCCTAACGGCAGCGGGAAATCGACGCTGCTGAACATGATCGCCGGTCGAATCGAACCGGATGCCGGCCATATTGTGCTGGGCCAGACGGTGAAGCTGGGTTATTTTACTCAGGAGCATCAGGAAATGGACAGTCAGCAACGGGTGATCGAATATATCAAGGAAGCAGCGGAGGTTGTGACGACGGCGGACGGCTCGCGGATTACCGCATCGCAAATGCTGGAGCGGTTCCTGTTCCCGCCGGAGATGCAATGGACGCCGATCGGCAAGCTGTCGGGCGGTGAGAAGCGGCGACTGTATCTGCTGCGTGTGCTGATGGGAGCGCCTAACGTTTTGCTGCTGGACGAACCAACTAACGATCTCGATATCCAGACGTTGACCGTGCTGGAGGCGTATTTGGATGAGTTCCCCGGCGCCGTCTTTGTTGTCTCCCATGACCGGTATTTCCTCGATCGGACCGTGGACAAGATTATGGCGTTTGAGGGCGGCGGAGTCGTTGCTGTACATGTGGGCGACTATAGCGATTACGAGGAATGGACGCAGGGGAGCGGTGCGAATGGCGCGGGTAAAGGGAGCGAAGGTAGTTCAGCGGCTTCGGGCTCGCGGAAGGCAGGTTCTTCGGACTCAGCGGCTGCCAGAGGTTCAGCCTCCCAAGCCAACACTGGCAACCGCAATTCAGGGCGCGGCGAGAAGCTGAAGTTCAGCTATAACGAGCAGCGGGAGTTCGAAACGATCGACGCGACCATCGAAGCAGCCGAGCAACGTCTTGCCGCTATTTCCGAGGAAATGGAAGCTGCGGCGAGCGATGCCGTTCGCCTGCAGGAGCTGATGCAACAGCAGCAGGAAGCGGAGGCCGAGCTGGACCGGCTGATGGAGCGCTGGACGTATCTGAACGAGCTGGCGGAGAAGATCGAAGCCCAGCGGAACGGGTGAAGGTGGTTGCAACTTTTTCGGGATACGGCGATGCAATTCAGCATTGGATGTTACACTTGCGGCAGGTACAGCAATGAGAGCAACAACATTGTATTCGATTTTTCGCATACAATTGTTCCCTTTTGCGGCGATAACCCGTATTCTATTCGATTTTTCATATAGAATTGAGGGATTTGTCCTTCGGAAGCCGAAATCTATATGAAATTTCATATACATTTCGTCGAAATCCCCAAAACGGGAGAATTCTGTTCGATTTTTCATATAAAATGAAAATTTGATGCGCAACATTTTGCGCAGTCCGGATACGATCATTACGGTGGCGATTACGCTCATCATGATGATGCTGTTGTTCGTCTACGTATTTGGCGGCGCCATTGAGTCAGGTACGGACAACTACGTGAATTATCTGCTGCCGGGAATCCTGTTGATGGCGATCGCTTCCGGCGTCGCGTACACCTCGCTGCGGCTGTTTAATGATATCAAAAGCGGACCGATGTCGCGATTCATCACCATGCCGATCAAGCGCTCGTCGGTATTGTGGGCGCATGTGCTGACCTCGCTCTTTTCCAATGCATTAACGCTCGTGGTGGTGTTCTTGGTCGCCCTCTTGATGGGCTTCCGCTCCAGCGCCTCTCTTCTGAAGTGGCTTGCGGTAGCTGGGACTAGGTCTGTTCACACTGGCATTAACCTGGCTTTCCATTATTCCTGGCTTGACAGCCAAATCGATGGAAGGGGCGACGGCCTACTCGTACCCGCTGATTTTTCTGCCGTTTATTAGTTCGGCTTTTGTTCCCACCGAAACCATGCCAAAAGTGATCCGCGCGTTCGCTGAGAACCAGCCTGTTACCTCCATTGTCGATGCCGTTCGTGCCTTGCTGTACAAGGGGACGGTTGGGAATGAGATCTGGATCGCGCTTGCCTGGTGTGTAGGCATCACGGTTATCGCATATTTCTTTGCGAGTAGAGTTTTTAAAAGTAAGTTAGGGTAATACGCGCTAAGATTTAAAGGAAACAAGGGCTATTTTTAGGCCAACTAGGATAACTTCATAGAATTAGAAAATCCTTGCAATCTCTTAAACAGGGAGAGTAAGGATTTTTTTACTTCCTATTAAATGCAAAATTGACCGCAGTATAAAAAGAAGATATATTTATTTCATACATATAATTCCAAACTCATTTTATCTAAAGAATGCGTGGTGAGAAAGCCAATGAGTACAGCTACGATTCTGGCGGAAGTTCACTCCTTTATGAAAGAAAATGAGCTAAGTTTAAGTCAATTCTCGGCAAAGTTAAATATTAATGCGGGTACGTTAAGTTATATTCTAAACGGTAACCGTACCTTGACCATCGATCATTTGGATCGGATTTCAGAGGTCATGGGCTTACCCATGGGGCATTATTATGAGCATTATATTAACGATTATCTCCAAGAGAGAAATCCAGATTGGCGGAGAGTGGCCCCTTTCCTTCGGAAATGTGCTGAATTGAACAAGCTGGATTGCATTCGCAGAACGATATGCATGCTGTTGGATAATTTGACGTACTCTACGTCCTTATTCGAGCTGGCCGAGGAGTTTTATGAGAAGGGATTATATGGTGCTGCGGAGATTCTGTATGAAAATGTGGCCATGAGCGAAACAAAGCAACATTCTGAGCGGTTAGCTTTATGCCAGTATCGGCTGTTTAAGATTCGGATTGGGTCGGACCAGGCTCACAATCTCAAAATTGCTTACCAATTTGAACCCTACGTAGATCGGCTGGATGAGGTTACGCAGTTGGACGCATTAAAGGACTTGGCTAACCTGTACCGCTCGCTTCGTGAGTGGGACCGGCTTGAGGTTCTAGCTCTCGAGATGGAGCGCAAGGCACGCCTCCTCTATTTCAGCAACAGACGCTCAGAAAAGGAATTTTACGAAATGCAACGTCGGCTTAGCAGACCGATGTTTGTATATATTGTTTATGCTAAACTATTATGTGCAGAAGCTTATGAGGGTAGAGAAGATTATACTAAAGCGTTGGAATATACTTATCAATATGTCGATTTAAGTTGGGTGCGGGAAAAGGACGAGGAGACTAAGCATTGGTTAAGTTTATTTGAAAAATGGTCGAGTGCCAATTTACATGTCAATCGACTCAAGAGCGGTGAAATCGAATATCTGCCTGAATACGTTACGTTTATGGAAGAAAACCCAGATGAGATTATACAGGCAATTTCGAACGTTATGTATGCTGCTAACCGGTACCAAATTGATGTAGATTATATTCTACTTCGATTTAAGTCAGAAATTGAAGCATATATCAACCGTAAACAAACGAATGACTTGTATAATGACCACGTTCTACCTGATAAGTATAATCAATTTTTATATGATCTTACTTATTACTATCTACGCAAAAAAGATTACACAATGGGTTTTAATTATTTGATGCAAGGACTAGAGAATTCGGTTAGAATTAATAACAAGGAAGTACTTCTTGATTTTATGATATTATTTGAGCAGCATAGACACATGGCCGCAGAAGATATTTGCCAGAAGTATAAGGAAGTCGTTTGTGAGGTGAAGAGAGGAATATGAAACCTAAAGTCCTTATTGTTTTAGCGATTCTTTTTTCTTTAATATTTACTACACCTGGTACTCTCCATCTTGATCAACCTGTTTATACTGCTTTTGGTCAACATGGTGGTGCATAAACAACTTACATAAGTGCACATAAGAAAAAACGCCTATTCGTTAAGTTTAACGAACAGGCGTTTTTTCTTTTACCGAATCACAATCATCTGCCGCAAATCCCGGGAATCGCCGTTTAGCTTGGTTTCGGCGGCGTTCAGCTGCGCGGAGCCGTCGCCGTCGAGGAAGATGCCGTCGACGAGCTGGCCGTCGGCTAACGCCGCCTTGACGGCGGTGCGGAACGCTTCGGCGGTGCAGCGGGTGGGGGTGACGATCAGCCACAGCTGGCCGTTCGCGTCATACGCGAGACCGGAGCGGAGCCGGTTCTCATCGGGATTCGGCAGGTGCTCAGCCTCCACCGCCGCAGCCCGCCATCCGGCGTCATCCGGCAGCTTCATGCTGACGCCGCCTTGGGCAAAATAGCGGGTGCGGTCCGTAACGGCCAGCTCGCTTGCGGCGGATACCACTTGCACCGAGAAGCTGCCCGTGGCGCCGTCCCACACGAGCGTGCCGCGGGCGTATTTAGCGTTGAACCACCCGGACCCGTAGGCGCCGGCCGTGCCTTGGACCGGCTGATCGTTGTTCACCGCCAGCGACAATACGGCTTCGTTGTAAAAGAATCCGCCGTTCATCCCATATACGCGGTAACGTCCCAGTGGCTGATCCGCCGCCCGCAGTTCAATGCGCTCCGGATCTACAACTAAGGCATGCAGTTTGACACCGTTTGCTGCGGTAGTCTCATGATATTCATAATGGCGGGGGAGCAGGTAGCGGCTGCCCCAACCGATCATCAGCAGGATGACGAGAAAAATCGCCATGACCGAAGCCATGGCGATTCCCCAGCGTTGCCCCTTAATCGGCAACATAAGCGGCTAGCAGGCGGGTCGTATTAATGACCGCCAGTTTATGTGTCCGCTCCATGGCGTGCGAGGCATGCACGCCCGGTCCGATCAGCGCAGCGCGGATATTGTGGCCGCCGCGCAGGGCAGCCGAGGCATCGGAGCCGTAATACGGATAAATATCAACCGCATGCGGGATGCCAAGGCCCTTGGCAAGCTCGATCAGCCGGGTGGTCATCTCGTAGTCATAAGGGCCGCTGGAGTCTTTCGCGCAAATCGAGACATCGGTCTCTTTGCAGCTCAGATCATCGCCCATAGCGCCCATGTCAACGGCGATCATTTCGTTCACGCCGTCCGGAATCCAGGAGGCGCCGTGCCCCACTTCCTCGTAGTTGGAGATGAGGAACACCAGATCATGTCTCGGCGTCCAGCCTTCACGGCGGATCGATTCGATCAGCCCGAACAGGGCCGCTACGCTGGCTTTGTCGTCCAGGTGGCGAGATTTAATGAATCCGCTTGGTGTGATCACGGCGCGGGCATCAAACGAAATGAAGTCGCCGACCCCGATCCCAAGCTTCAGCACGTCCTCTTTACTTTCCACAACCTCGTCGATCCGGACCTCCATGTTCTTCTCCTCACGTTTGAAATCGCGGGCATCGCTGTAGACGTGAACGGAAGGATGGGTCGACAGAATCGTGCCGGTATATACTCGGCCGCTGCGGGTGTGAATTTGGCAGTATTCGTTCTCGATACTGTTCATCATGAACCCGCCAACGGAGGTGATTGCCAGCGTACCGTTCGAACGGATGGCGCGCACCATGGCGCCTAACGTGTCAACGTGGCCGCTGAGTGCAATGCGCCGCGACGAATCGCGGCCAGGCACGGTCAGGATCGCTCCACCTTTTTCATTAAAGCTGCAAGGTACACCCAAGGCTTCGGCCTCACGCCCGATGAACGTCATGACATTGTGTGTAAACCCGCTTGGGCTTGGGGTGTCCAGCAAGGATTTGAGCAAATTTAAAATATAGGTTTCATTCGGTTGGATATTCATGGGAAACCTCCTTTATGGGTTAGGTCGGACTCTTCATTACGCGTTAAGGCTGGATGGGGGAGTCCTCCTCCGCCGATTCGGCTCCCGCTCCAGCTTCAGCTTCATTGCCGGCAGATTTCTTCTTCTTGCCGCGCTCTGGCTTCTCCGGTTCCGGGAAAACATAGCCGGTAGCCTCCTGGATATGTACAAGCTTGGCATGCAAGCCTTTGACTTCACGCTGCAGCCGGTAACCGCGGTAAATGCCAAACGCCCCGACGATAATACCGCCAAGCAGCGTACTGCCAAGGATCAGCAAAATCAACGGAAGGCTGACGGAGCCAAACAGCAAATTGACCTGCACCGGATCGACGTTAATCACCGCAAATACGGCGGTAATCAAGGCAAAGAACAAAGCCAGAATTAGGGACCATTGGATTTTCATGAGGGTACACCTCCTTCTAGGACAGTATAAAATCCCTTGTCCGCTTAGGGCAAGGGATTTTGTAGTCGCTATGGCCCAGGACATGTTAGCTCGTCAACTGTTCCATTTGCTCGATCACGTTCTCGAACACGCTCATCGCTTCACGGATCGGCTGCGGCGAGGACATGTCGACCCCGGCTTTCTTCAGAATGTTAATCGAATAGTCGCTGCCGCCGCTCTTTAGGAAGCCGAGGTAACGGTCAACCGCCGGTTTGCCTTCCTCAAGAATTTGCTTCGAGAAGCTGGTCGCTGCAGAGAAACCGGTAGCGTATTTGTAGACGTAGAAGCTCGTATAGAAATGAGGGATCCGTGCCCATTCCATTTCGATATCCTGGTCAACGACCATGTCTTTGCCATGGTATTTCACATTCAAGTCGTAATAAATTTCCGACAGCTCCTGCGGTGTGAGCGATTCGCCGGCTTCCGCGCGCTCATGGATGAGCTTCTCAAATTCGGCGAACATCGTTTGCCGGAACAACGTCGTCCGGAACTGGTCGGCGTAGTAGGTCAGCAGGTACAGCTTCTGCTTCGGATCGGTGGATTTCTTGAGCAGATAATCCATCAGCAACGCTTCGTTGGTCGTCGAGGCGACCTCAGCCAGGAAGATAGTATATTGGGCATCACGGTACTTCAGGGCTTCATCCGAAAAATAGGAATGCAACGCGTGCCCCATCTCATGCGCCAAGGTGAACATGCTGTTCAGATTGTCCTTATGGTTCAGCAGCACGTAAGGATGGGTGCCGTAAGCGCCCCAGCTATAAGCGCCGGTGCGTTTACCTTCGTTCTCGTACACGTCGATCCAGCGGTTTTCGAAGCCTTCACGCAGGACCTTCAGGTATTCCTCGCCCAGCGGCTTCAGCCCTTCCTCGACCATTTTCTTAGCGTCTTCATAAGGGATTTCCCACTTATATTCCTCAACGAGTGGAGCGAACAAATCGTACATATGCAGTTCGTCAACGCCCAGCAGCTTCTTGCGCAGCTTCATGTAACGTTGCAGGAGCGGCAAGCTCTCATGCACCGCGTCGATCAGGTTCGTATACACTTCCTTCGGAATGTTGTCGCCATATAGGGACATTTCCAGCACGGAAGGATATTTGCGGACCCGCGAGTAGAACATGTTCTTGTTCACGTTCGCGCTCAGTGTAGCGGCGATGGTATTTTTCTGCTTCCGATAGGTTTCGTAGACAGCTTTGAATGCCCGCTCGCGTACTTCGCGGTTGGGGTTCTCCAGGAACTGGATGTAGCTGCCGTGGGTTAAATCCACTTCGTTCCCGTTTTCGTCTTTGATTTTCGGGAATTTCATATCGGCATTGTTAATCATGCCAAAAATTTGCTGAGGCGCCTGCGACAAATTGCCTACTTGGGCCAGCAGCGCTTCTTCCGTTTTGCTCAGGACATGCGCCTTTTCGCGTTTGATTTCCTGCAAGGTGAACTTGTAATCCGCCAGCACAGGGTCGTTGATCAACTTGTCGAGCTCCTGCTCCGGCAGGGCCAAAATTTCTGGCGTAATAAAAGACAAGGCCTCGCTGACTTCAACGCTTAACTTCTTCGCTTTTTGCACAAGGGCTTGATATGTAGGGTTAGTGGTATCCTCATCGTGATGAAGATGGGCGTATACGTAAAGCCGCTCAATTTGCAAAGAGAGTTCATCTTCCAGCTCGAAAACGGCTTTGATATGTTGTGCATCCGTGAGTTTGCCTTCGAATTCGGCGGCTTTGTCTTTCAGCGCCTTGAGGTCGTTATACGATTTGTCCCAAGCGGCTTGATCAGGGAATAAATCCTGGAGCTGCCATGTGTGCTCCTTCGGTACTTCAGAACGTTTCATTACGGTGCTCATCGGAATCCTCCTTTGGACTGGGTAAAATGATGATGCCGGCTGGCCCATCGCAGCACTGCCAGGGAATGCGGCAGCTAGCAGGGCGCCGGTGAGCAACAGGGGAATCGCACGTGAGATGCGCTTAGGTCGCATACCAAGAAAACCTCCCTTATGGATGTCGGGAGCCCAACGCGATTTTCGTACCTTAGGGTCCGGTTAGCTTTGGGCATTTTCCTAGTATGGCCGCCTGCTGCGGGAAATATAGGGGATCAAGCAAGGAAGCTGTAGATCATCAGCCCAAACGCCAGTGCAATTAGCACGACGGAGGCCAGGGCCAGACTGCGCCTTAGACGCGGCTCCAGCCGATCCTTGTTCAGGATGACCACGACGCCCAGCGCAAAAGCGCAAATGATGAAGATCAAGAGATTGGAAGTGTCCATCAAAATCAATGCTCCGTTTCGTACGAGATTGGACGGCGGGCTACACCTGCTTAAACGCGTTCATAATTTCATTCCATTCCGCCTCGTTGCCGGCATATTCCTCTTTTGGGAACCGGCGCTTCACCCAATCCATCATGGCAGGGCGGCTGAGGAACGTATGCGATTCCTCGCCCCATTGGTCGGAAATTTCGCGGAGAACGATGTATCTGCCTTGAACCTCTACCGTCATCATATTCCATTTGTCTTTTTTGTATATTTCGTGTTTTTTGATCATCTCTGACGTTCTCCAATCTTTGGCTTTGCACCACAGGTATGAAACCCGCGGGATATTGGGAATATTTTATGTAAAATGATAACTCACGCCCCCGAGGAAAGCAAATGAAACCATACGATTCTGGCGGCGGTTTTTGGCGCGAAAAGTTATGGGCGAACTGACACGTTGCATTGTCGGTGGGCATAGAGTATAATATGGGTATTCGTCAATGATGGCGATTATTTTTAGGAGGTTGTTCATTTGAAAGGTACAGTTAAATGGTTTAACGCAGAAAAAGGCTATGGCTTCATCCAAGTTGAAGGTGGCGAAGACGTATTCGTACACTTCTCCGCTATTCAAGGCGAAGGTTTCAAAACTCTAGAAGAAGGCCAAGCCGTTGAGTTCGAAATTACTGACGGCAACCGTGGTCCTCAAGCTGCTAACGTAATCAAATTATAAGATCACTTCCGTATTAGCGGATCACTTATAAAGTTTGGTACTAAGCGCGATAATGAAAGGCACAGCTCTTTATAGGGCTGTGTTTTTTTGTATACATAGATAGAATGAAATTAATTGGTGACAATCTGTTGTCACCATTACTCTGCTATAGTGATGTTAACGGGAGGGGAACCAAACGCGATGAAGCGAATGGACCGGATGATGGCGATTGTGATGGCCTTGCAGCAGCGCCCGGAGACCGCACAATCCTTGGCGGACAAGCTGGAGGTGTCCAAGCGGACGGTGCTTCGCGATATGCAGGCTTTGGCGGAAATCGGCATTCCTTTGGTTGCGCTTCCAGGACCGGGCGGCGGCTACCGCCTCATGGACGGCTTTCGGCTGCCTCCGCTGCAGCTTGACGCCGGCGAGGCGCTGACCGTCCTGCTGGCTTTGGACGGCATCGGCAAATACGCCGACAGCCCCTTTCGCGAGGCGAAAAGGACTGTCGCCGACAAGATCCGCTCCGCTTTGCCCGAGCAAATGCTAGGGCAAATTGCTCCATTGCTCCGGCACGTGGAAATGGAGGTGCCGGAGCGCGGCATCCAGGCGCCGTTCCTCAGCGCCTTGATGGCATATGCTGCCGGCGGGAAGTGGATCCGAGCAGAGTACCGCTCGCTGAATTATCGCCGGCAGCTGACGTTGAAGCCGCTGCGCGTGTACGCCGCGCATGGCTTCTGGTACTGCGAAGCCGAGTCGCTGGAGCATGGGGAGAAGCGAACGTTCCGCGTCGATCGCTTCGTCGAGGCGGCCGAGACGTCTCCCCCACCGGGTGCGGGTGCCGGAAGGGGAGAGGCCGCCAAAGGGACTCCTCCCCGGGCGGCAACCGGGAGAGAGGATTTCCGGCTGCGCGTGAAATTGACGTATCGCGGTTCGCTGCTGGCGGAGCAGGATCCGCATTTTGGTCAGGAGGTGCAGCAGGTGGGGAAGGCCGAGTGGCAGCTCGACTGCACCCTGCCGGGTTCGGAATGGGATTGGGCGGTTTCCTATTTCTTTGGTCTTGGCCGGGATGCGGAAGTCCTCGAGCCCCAGGCGATGCGCGAGGAGCTGCATCAGCGCGCGGTGGAGCTGGCCGAGCGGTACCGGACTTAAGCTGATACCGCCGACTTGAACGCTTAGCTTAGACCTATTTATTTCGAAGAAGAACGGAGGGTGGATGCATGAAACCTAGAATGTCGGTGTTAACGATTGGTGTGGAGGATTTGGAAAGAGCGGTGCAATTTTATCGAGATGGCCTTGGCTGGGCGACGGAGGGGATCGTAGGTCAAGAGTTCGAGCACGGGGCGGTTGCCTTCTTCGATTTGCAGGCGGGACTGAAGCTGGCGCTGTGGAAGCGGGCGGATATCGCCCATGACACTGGTCTAACGCTTCATGCCCCAAGTCCAACGGAAATTACGCTGGGTCATAATGTGGCGAGCAAAGCGGAAGTGGATCAAGTGATGGGGCAAGCGAAAGCAGCTGGAGCTAAGATCGTGGTTCCGCCTCACGATACGTTTTGGGGAGGGTACTCCGGATATTTTCAAGATCCCGACGGGCATTTGTGGGAGGTTGTCTTCAATCCTGAATGGGTATTCGAAGCCTGAGTGGCGAAGGGGACGAGAGTTTTATGAAAAAACGGGACGTATTGGAACGGGCCAGTACTTTTATTTATTCGCATGCCCGGCTGTTGGATCGCAAGCGGTTTGCTTACCACTTTGAAGGAGGGAGCGCGGAGGAGGTGCTTCGCGCGCTTCGCCCGTACCAGAACGGGGATGGCGGATTTGGTCATGCGCTGGAGCCGGATATGCGCGGTCCGCATAGCCAGCCGGTGGCAACCGAAACGGCGTTGCTGGTGATTCGCGAGGTGGGCGGATTCGGGTCGGATCTGCTGGACGGAGTGATCCGTTATCTGCGCAGTTTGACACTGCCGGGAGGCGGCTTGCCGCGGGCAACGACGGAAGTGAATCGATATCCGCATGCGCCGTGGTGGACGACCGAGCAGGACGGGGGTCCCTCGATCAACCCGACGGGAAGCATCATCGGCATGCTGCTGGGGCAACAGGAACGCACCGATTTTTTCCGTGAGGATTGGTTCCAAAATAATGTCGCCTATCTGTGGGGATGTGTAGAGCAAGGCCTTCCCGAGGATTATCATGACGCGGTTCAGTGGATTTCCTTCCTGCAGCATGTGCCAGATCAGGAGCGGGCGGCGAAGGCGCTATCCAGGTTGGATGCCTGGCTGACCGGACCAAACGGGATTGAGCGGGATCCGCTGGCGGAGGGGTACGTCCATAAAGTGCTGGACTACGCACCAACGCCGGAGAGTTACGCGGCGAAGCTCATCTCGGAGCAAGACATCGAGAAGCACTTGAATTGGTTGATAAGCACGCAGCAGGAGGATGGCGGTTGGGCGCTCACGTTTCCGGCAGTAAGCCCGGCGGGCGAGCAGGAATGGCGCGGTTGGCTGACCATAGAGAATTTGAAGACGCTGAAGGCTTACGGCCGCTTGTCCTAAGCCAGATTAGAAAGAGGCTCGTTTCCAACATGTTGCTGGAAAGAGCCTCTTCATGTATGGACTTTACTCAACGATCCGCAAAATCTCGGATACTTCCTTCCGCGGCACCGGCTTCGGTGAGATCGCCGGATGGCCCAGTGCGATCACCATATTCACTCCGCGATCGGCAGGAATGTCGAGGAATTCGCGCAGCTTATCTTCCGCGAGCAGTACCGGTCCGGTCATCGGACAAGTGGCGAGGCCTTTGGCATGCGCGGCCAGCATCAGGTTCTGCGCGGCCAGACAGCTGCTCTTGAGGCCTTCTTCGTCCCAAATTTCAGGAGTGACGAAGGAGATCGGGTCAAAAATTCGCTCACGGAACTTCGAGGTGTACGGCGTAGACAAAACTACGATTAACGCCGGAGCGCCGGAAAAAGCAGTAGCATAAGGACCAAACGATTTCACAAGCAGCTTGGCTTCCCGATCCTTCCCCTGTGCTGTGGCGCGTGCTGCGATTTCATGCAGGCTTTCCCAGGTAAAATCCTCGATCTGCTTGATTTTATCTGCGTTCATGACGACGATGAATTCCCAGGTTTGCGAATTCGTGTCGCTGGGCGCATAGCGAGCGCAGTCGATGAGATCCTTGATATCGGAGACGCTGACAGGCTCTTGGGTAAATTCCCGGATACTGCGGCGGGTTTGAAGGATGTCCCGAAACAAAGCGAAATCCATGCGTTTTCACCTGCTTTATCAAATTTAACACCAGGTACTATCATCTGATAATAACTATTATATAGGAAGACTTGTCCTTTGAACAGAGACAAACAAGAGGCGAAGCGCCGTGACGGCACTTCGCCTTGATTCATTAGGCTTTATGCTCGAATTTCGAGGGGGTGTTCTCTCCCGGCCCCTTCTGAAAATAACGGCTGGCGAACCCGACGCACGCGACCAGCGCCGCGCCCATCGCCGTCAGGTAGAACGGCTGTCGGCCGAACTGCTCAAACATCACGCCGCCGAAGGTTCCGCTGAGCAGTCCGGCGAGGCTCGACCAGACGATGGTGTACAAGGCCATGCCCGTTGCCCGAAATTCGTCGGGGATCAGCCGGGTGAGCATGCGGATAGCCGTGACATAGAAGATGCCAAACGTCACGCCGTGCATCGCCTGGATCGCGAGGATGCCGTATGGCGACCCCGTCAGCCCCATCAGCAGGAACCGGACGGCGAACAGCAGGCTGGCTAGCAGCAGGAGCGGCAGCTCTTTATATTTTTCCCCATGGAAGCTGAGGTAGATGAATACGGGGATTTCTGACAGCGACGAGGCCAGCATCGCCCAGCCGATCAGATTCTCGTTAGCCCCCAGCTCCTTCAGGCTGATCGAGATAAACGCTTCGTTCATCCGCATGCCGATCGCCAGACAGAAGACGCAGCCAAAGAACCATAGCAGCTCTTTTTGCCGCAGAATGCCCCATATGCCCGACAGGTCCATCTTCGCCACGGTTGTTGGCTGGTCCTTGACGAACAGGATGAACCCGAGTGCAAGTCCGGCGATGGCAATCGACACCCACATCGTATTGGAGGAGCCGATCCGGGCGAGCACGTAACCGATAAGCAAGGCAAAGAAAGCATATCCAAACGAGCCAAACAGCCGGATGGAGATGAAATGGATGCCATGCTGCTTGGCGGTTGTGATCGAGATTGTATCCGACAGCGGAAAGACCGGATAGAAGAAAAAGTAAAACAACGTAATAACCGCCATGATAAGAGAAAACGAGGTCGACGCCGATAAAAGAAACGTCAGCGCAATTTGCCCGATCAACAGGATGAGCAGGACTTTCTTAATCGTTTGATAACGGTCGCTGGCCAGACTCCATAGCAAATTGGAGACGACGGAGATCATGGGTCCCAGCGCGTACAGCAAGCCGATCTGGCTGGTCGAAAATCCAAGCTGGGCGTAAAACAGCGGGAAGTAGGAGGAAACAAGGACACTTGTTCCGTATATTGTAAAGGTAAAGGCGCGCAGCCATGCGATATCCATGCGGGCCGTGGTTTTCCGATTCATGGGGTTTACGTACTCCGTTTCTGCAGTCACATCATTTTTTTGCGTTATGCTAGCAAGTATACCAGAAATCCAGAGGTTCGGCGGCAATAAAAATTCCTTTTCATTAACGAAAATCCTTTATACTAAATCTTAAGAAGGAGGCGAAACGCCATGATCGAAGGATTTGTATACGATGAGCGGCTGGATATCCATGTGCCGATGCTGGAGCGCCCTTTTGACGAATATGAGCTGGATGAACGGCTGGCGATGATCGCCTACTGGGAGGAAGTCCGCGGCCGGATTCCAACGAAAGTGATGGTGCTGGAACAGTCCATTGAGCACAAGCTGAACGAAATGAACGAGGAGACCGACTTTGAGCGCAGCTGCCGTCTGAATGGGGAGATTGCCGAGCTGGCCAGCCGGATCAACGATTTGCTGATTTGGTACCGTACGGTCCAGGAAGAGCCCTCGGCCAAAAGACATATGTGATTTTGTTTATTTGTGCTTAAAGTTGGATCATATTATAATATAGAATGGTTTTCAGACAGGCCGTATTAACAACGCAGTGGAGGCAAGCCATTGATAGAACTTGAGCAAAGCCGAAACCAATTCCCGAAGGAGCCGCTCCGGCTGATGAGTCGGGTTTATAAATTTATTTTGCCGGATGTCCATAAGGAGTTGGAGCGTTGGCGGAAGGATGCCGATGCGATTCCCGATCCTGAGCTAAGGCGACAGGCTTTGGCCAGCATCGCGACGAAGAAGTTCCATTGCCAGGGCGGTTCCGTGTATGCGGCCGCCAATTTACCGATGCGTCACGTCTTGATTCCGCTTATCGTTGCGTTTCAAACGATCAGCGATTATTTGGACAATTTATGCGACCGAAGCACCTCCAAGGATCCTGAGGATTTCCGGCTGTTGCACCAGAGCATGCTCGACGCGGTGAATCCAGCGGCACAGCTGCGAAATTACTACGCCCTTCGCGAGGAGCAGGACGATGGAGGTTATTTGCACCGGCTGGTGAAGACTTGTCAGACGCAAATTGCCGAGCTGCAGGGTTACCTGGCTGCCATGCCGTACATCGTTGATCTTGTAGGACTTTATACCGACCTGCAGGTGTACAAGCACATCGATCCGCAGGAACGCGAAGCGAAGCTGCTGAGCTGGTGGGCTGAGCACGAGCACCGTGCCCCGCATTTGCGATGGAATGAGTTCGCGGCAGCGACAGGCTCCACCCTTGGGGTGTTTATGTTGTTCCTGGCGTCTAGCCACAAAGGGCTGGATGAACGAAGCGCACAAACGATCCACGCGGCTTATTTTCCGCATGTCTGCGGGCTGCATATCCTGCTGGACTACTTGATTGACCAAGCGGAGGATGAGCTTGGTGGGGACTTGAACTTTTGCAGTTACTACGATAGCAAGGAAACGATGTTGAGCCGAATCACATTGATCGTCGAGGGAGCGCGGCAGGATATCCGGAAGCTGCCGGCTTCCTCGTTTCATAAAATGATCATTGAAGGCCTGCTGGCCTTGTATTTATCTGATCCGAAGGTCAGCCAGCAGGACGAAATCCGCGAGGTATCCAAACGGTTGATGCGCCGGAGCCCGCTGATGCGGTTGTTCTTTTTCGCTAACAGCCTGTGGATTCGCAAGCATCTTTAAGATTTAGTGCATTGTTAACTTACTTACAACTGAATTAGGAGGAATTATCATGTCAGCAGTTAAAAAAATCGCAGTGCTTACCAGCGGAGGAGACTCCCAGGGGATGAACGCAGCTGTACGCGCCGTTGTCCGGAGCGGGTTGTACTACGGCCTGGAAGTGTACGGGATTCAACGCGGCTATCAAGGCTTGCTGAATAATGACATTTTCCAAATGGACATCCGCAGCGTTGGCGATATCATTCAACGCGGGGGGACAATTCTTCAATCCGCACGCTGCCTGGAGTTCAAGACACCGGAAGGCCAACAACGCGGCGCGGAAATTTTGCGTGAGCACGGCATCGACGGCCTTGTCGTCATCGGCGGCGACGGCTCCTATCAAGGGGCAGAGAAGCTGAGCAAGCTGGGCATTAAGACGATGGGACTGCCGGGGACGATCGACAATGACATCTCCTTTACGGACTACACCATCGGTTTTGATACCGCAGTAAGCATCGTCGTGGACGCGGTCAACAAGCTGCGCGACACGATGTCCTCTCACGAACGGGCTTCCGTCGTTGAGGTTATGGGCCGTCATTGCGGCGATATCGCGCTGCATGCCGGTTTGGCTGCAGGGGCGGAGACGATCCTTGTACCGGAAGTACCGTTTGACCTGGACGAAGTAGCGGATCGCATGAAGCAAAACTTTGAAAAAGGGAAACGCCACAGCATCGTGATCGTAGCCGAAGGCGTTGGCAGCGGCGAGGACGTTGTGCAGGCGATCAAGCAGCGCCAACCTTCCGTTGAACCGCGCGCGACGGTTCTTGGTCACATTCAACGCGGCGGATCGCCAACGCCGTTTGACCGTAACCTGGCCAGCCGTCTCGGTGACTTCGCCGTGCGCAGCCTCATTGCCGGCGAATCGAACAAAGCCTGCGGCGTGATCGGCGGCGAAATGGTATTGACCGACATCGAGAAGGTTGTCAGCACGAAGAAGCCGTTTAACATGGAACTGTACGAGCTGGCGTCGCGGTTGTCGCAGTAAGCATCCGCACGGATTGCTCAGAGTTAGGCCTAATTGACTAAGGGGAGTCAGGTTTATAACCTGGCTCTTTTTTTGTAAATGCAAATCTATAGAGGGGTTGACAATGAAATCCAAAATGTTAATATAATCACATCGAAATAGTTGGAATTTGAAATATCGCTGACCGGGTCACCGGAGGCTCAGCAGACAGACGCTTGCGTCTTGTCTTCTGGGCTTTTTTTGTTCCAAAAAACTGTGGGGAGGTAGATGGGATGTCAGACAACGCAAAAATCAGGTTCGAGAACGTGACGAAAACTTTCACCGTCCGTGACCCTAAAAAAAGCGGGGCAGCTCAACTGTTTACGGCGGTCAAAGATTTGAACTTCACCGTCAGGGAAGGGGAATTTCTAACGCTAGTCGGGCCAAGCGGTTGCGGAAAATCTACGCTGCTGGATATGATCAGCGGGTTGTCCGCTCCGACCCGCGGGAGAATTCTGATGGACGGCGAGGAAATTACAGGTCCCGGCTTAGATCGCGGCATCGTGTTTCAGCAATATGCCTTATTTCCTTGGAAGACGGCCCGGGGCAACATCGAGTTTGGATTGGAGGCCAAAGGGGTACCCAAGCAGGAACGGAAGGAACAAGCCGATCATTTCCTCTCCCTTGTCGGGCTTGCTTCCTTCGGCGACCGATATCCGCATGAGCTGTCCGGCGGGATGAAGCAACGTGTCGCCATCGCTCGCAGCCTCGCGTTTAACCCGGATGTGCTGCTTATGGATGAACCGTTTGCAGCATTGGATGCTCAGACGCGGGAATCTTTGCAGGGGGAATTGCTGAGAATCTGGGAGCAAACAAAAAAGACGATTATTTTTATCACCCATGGGATTGATGAGGCCGTTTATCTGGGGGAACGCGTTGTCGTTCTTACACCGGGCCCCGGTACGGTTAGGCATATCGTCGATGTCCCGCTTAATTCGAGACTCGACGATGCGGATGTTCGCTCCCATCCCGATTTCGTAAAGATCCGTCATGAAGTCTGGAATCTGCTTCACGAGCCGGTGTATCAAGGAGCTTATATCTAAACGAAAAAAGGAGTGGATACAAATGGAAACCGCAAAGTCCGTCCCAGCAAGCCTGCCGGCAAGGAATTTAAAAGTAGCTCTGGTTGCAGGTCTGCGCAAATTGGTACGGCAATCGATTGTTCTGATTGGCTTGTTTCTGCTATGGGAAGCCGCTCCCCGATTGGGGCTGGTCGATCCGGCATTTTTGCCGCCGTTCACTGAGGTGGTGAGGTCCCTGGTTCACTTGATCACTTCGGGTGAATTGCTCCAACACTTTTCGGCAAGTATTGTCCGATCGCTGACCGGATTTCTGTTGGCCTTGATTGTGGCCATTCCGTTAGGACTCATCATTGGCTGGTACCCTACAGCGCGGGAGCTGCTAAATCCGATCCTTGAACTGTTCCGGAATACCGCAGCGCTGGCCTTGCTTCCGGTGTTTATGCTGCTGCTTGGTATTGGGGAGACCTCCAAAATTGCGATTGTCCTCTTTGCTTGCGCCTGGCCGATCCTTCTGAATACGATCGCGGCCGTTGGCAACGTCGACCCCTTGCTCATCAAGTCCGCCAAGTCGATGAAGTTATCCTCTTCCAAGCTGTTCTTGAAGGTGATTTTGCCGGCCTCCGTGCCAACGATTTTTACCGGAATCCGCATGGCTGGGACAGGGGCGATTCTCGTATTGATTGCCGCTGAGATGGTCGGGGCGAAGGAAGGGCTCGGGTATCTGATCACGTATTCGCAGTACAATTTCGAAATTCCTAAAATGTATGCGGGGATTCTCGCCATCTCCTTGCTTGGTCTGATCATTAACTACGGTTTAGTGAGTTTGGAGCACAAGTTATCGAAATGGAATACGCAGACGAACAGTTAATTGGCGAGATTATGGGTTTGGAATAACGTCAATCGACGTTTTTCTTATAGTCAAAATATGACTAAACAAATTGGAAAACTAGGAGTGGTGAACGATGTCAAACAAGCAAATGAAATTGGGAGCTTTCTTTAATTTGCCGGGGCATCACGTGGCGAGCTGGCGGCATCCGCGAACTGTTGCTCATCGTACGTTCGACCTCGAGTACTTGCAGGACTTGGCACGGTTAGCTGAGCAAGGAAAGTTTGATATGATCTTCTTCGCCGACGTCCTTGGTCTGCGCCCTTCCGGTAACCAGGCAGCATCGGCCCTTAAGCTGGATCCGCTGATTATTCTCGCTGCGCTTGCGTCCGTCACTAAACATATCGGCCTCACCGCGACGTTGACGACAACCTATAACGAACCTTATCAAGTGGCACGAAAATTCGCGGCGATCGATCACTTATCGAAGGGGCGTGCGGCTTGGAATGTCGTCACCTCTGCCAATGAGAGGGAATCGCTGCTGTTCGGCAAGCCCAAGCATCTCGAGCATGCCCGCAGATATGAACGGGCGGATGAGTTTGTGGAAGTCGTGAAGAAGCTCTGGCTTTCCATCGAACGGGAGGCGATTGTCCTTGACAAGGAAGGCGGTCGAATCTTGGACGTCGAGAAACTTCATCCGTTGGATTTTGAAGGCGAGTGGTTTAAAGTTCAGGGGCTGCTGGACGCACCTTCCACGCCGCAGGGGCACCCAGTCATCGTACAAGCGGGTTCGTCGGAGGCAGGCAAAGAGCTGGCAGCCAAAACCGCAGAGGTCATCTTCACCGCATGGCAGACGCTGGAGGAAGCCCAAACGTTCTATCGGGATGTGAAGGGCCGACTGGCGAAGTATGGACGTAAGCCGGATGATCTAAAAATCATGCCGGGGGTGTTCATCACGGTGGCGAAGACGGAGGCAGAAGCGATTGCCAAGCGGAAGGAGCTGAACAGCTACATTTTGCCGGAAGTTGGCTTGGAGTATTTGTCTAACTTCATCGGGACCGATCTGACGGGCTATGATGTGGATGCCCCGCTGCCGGAATTTGCAGCGTCCGAGGACAAGACGAATCCGCAGATTCGCTCCAATCTGATCCGGGCGCTGGCCGAACGTGAAGGATTAACCACGATCCGCGAGGTGTATGAGCATATTGCCGGAGCACGGGGGCACCGGGAAATCGTAGGTACGCCGGGGCAGATCGCCGACCAACTGGAGGAATGGTTCCTGAATGAAGGGGCGGACGGCTTCAACATCATGCCGCCTACGTTCCCGGAAGGATTTCGCGATATCGTCGAGCTTGTCATTCCGGAGCTGCAGCGGCGGGGTTTGTTCCGTACGGAATATGAGAGCACCACATTACGAGGCAATTTAGGATTATCGGTTCCCGCTTATCCTTCACGCCAAGAAGCGCCATCCGCTTTGATCTAATTCCAAACGAACATAAAGGTCGGTGTGAGCAAATGCATAAATCAAGGAGACAATCCATAACACTGCTGGCAGTGGCGCTGGTTGCCGGGGCCTTGCTGGCGGGTTGCGCTGGAGGCAAAGCCGGGGCAAACGGGGGCGAAGATAAGGTGCTCCAATACAATTCATCCCCGGGTGCGGTGTCATTTCCGGAGCTGGCTGAGGATCTTGGGTTTCTGGGGGATGTGAAGCTGGAGTCTATCGGCAGCACAACAGGTGGTCCAGAGAGCATTCAATTAACGGCGACGAGGCAGACCGATTTTGGGTCGGCGTTTAACGGGGCGATCATTAAATCGGTGGCCCAGAACGTCAAGATCAAATCGGTGGTCGGTTCGTACGGCAGCGATAAAGATACGTACATCGGCGCTTATGTGCTGGAGGAAAGCCCGATCCGGACGGCTAAAGATTTTATCGGCAAAAAGGTTGGTGTTAACACGTTAGGCGCGCATTTGGAATTTATGACCAAGGATTACTTGCGATTCGGCGGATTAACCGATAAAGAAATCAGCCAAGTAACCCTGGTTACCGTGCCTTCGGGAAATGCGGAGCAAATTTTGCGCAGCGGTCAGATCGATGTTGTTCTCTTAAGCGGCGTAGCGAGAGACCGGGCTTTGGAAAAAGGCGGTCTCGTGGAATTATTCAAGGATATCGACGTTTATCAGACGGAGTTTACGGCAGGGGATTACTTTTTTACTGAGGAGTATATTAAGAACAACCCGAATACAGTAAGGCAATTCGTTGAAGGCGTCGCGAAAGCGATCGAGTGGGAGCGCACCACGCCGCGAGAAGAAGTGATCAAGCGAATGGAGAGCATCGTTGAGAAGAGAGACGGCAAAGACGCAACCCTGAATCTGAAATACTGGAGGAGCCCGGGGATTGCTACGGAAGGAGGGGTGATCACTCCGGATGAATACCAGCGCTGGATCGATTGGTTGGTTAACGAGGGCGAACTGAAGGAGGGACAGTTGAAACCGGAGGAACTGTATACCAACGAATTTAATCCCTATGCGAAGTAACCGTTAGAGATGATGGGGGCCGTTCCGTTGATGGGGCGGCTTCTTCTTTCTGCCTGTTGATGAACCTCCACGATATGGGTAAGTCTGCTATCATGCTATAATAAGTTGAGCTTAAGGATTAGAGGGGGATCACACATGTACCTGTATCGATTGGAGGCCGACACTTCCGCCGGTCCGTTTACGATTGTCATTGCCGCCGATGGGGAGGAAGAGGCGTTTGCCGCGGCGGAAGAGCATTTGCAGCGGCAAGTGCTGCCCGCTCCTACAATCACGGAGCTGACGATTGTGGAGAAGAAGCGGCTGGTGCCTGGGGCAGGGTACGTCGTGGCCATCAGCGAACCGCGCTAAGGACAGAAGCCCGTGACCGAAGGAAGGTCACGGGCTTCTCTTATGGCGATTCCGCCGGATGAATCAGGCGGCTGGCTATACGGCGTTGGATCATGATTAGGCGATATAGCAGCAAGACAGCGGCCACAGCCAGCCCGGTAATGAGGCCAATCCAGTATCCGTAAGGGCCTTGCGACGTGTAGTTGGCCAGGAAGTATCCCAGTGGCAGGCCGATGATCCAGTAGGCAAGCAACGAGATCCAGAAGCCGGGACTGACGTCCTTATACCCGCGCAGCACGCCTTGGGTGGGCGTCGCAATGGCATCGGACATCTGGAAGAAGATCGCGTATACCAGGAAGTGCTTGATTAGCGATACAACTTCGGGTTCGCTGGAGTAGAGCTGGGCGACACCTGTACGGAACAGCATCAGCAGGACAGCGGTGGCCAATGCCATAGCGGCAGCGGTGCCGATGCCAAGCGCCGCGTATTGCCGGGCGTCCTTGAGCCGGGCAGCACCGGTCTCGAAGCCGACGAGGATCGTCAGCGCCAGACAGATGCTGAGCGGGATCATGTACAGCGTTGAGGCGAAGTTGTTCGCCGCTTGGTGAGCTGCGATCGTGACGGTATCGAACCGGCTCATCAGCAGCGTCACCGCGGCAAAGACCGCCGTCTCGAAAAAGATCGCGAAGCCGATCGGGACGCCGATTCGCATCAGCTCCCACCATTTGGTCAGCGATACGCGATGCAGCTTGCCGAACACGCCGTACGCCGCGAACGGTTCCTTCCGATGCACGATCCACAAGGCAATCAGGAAAATGCACCAATACGTAAAAGCCGTAGCGATTCCGGAGCCGATGCCGCCAAGACGGGGGAAGCCGCCGCGGCCAAAAATCAGCAGGTATCCGGCGCCTACGTTTAACGGAAGCGAGATCAGCGTAATCATCATCGATATGCGCGTTTGCCCGAGCGCATCGATAAACGAACGCAGCACGATATAACCAAACAATGGAACGATTCCTGTGGAAATCGCCACGAGAAAATAGAAAGCCACATGGTGAACCTTGGGCTCGAGGCCCATCGAATTCAGCACAGGGGAGACCGACAGTGCACCGGCCAGCAGGACAACCAGGCTCACGGCTACCGATAACCAGATTGCCTGAATAACATGATAGCCTACTTTATTCTTCTCTCCGGCCCCTACGAGCTGAGACACGATGGGCGTGATGCCCATCAGGATCCCGCTGAGACCGGTTTGCACCGGAATCCAAAGGCTTGATCCGATCGCTGTTCCCGCCAGGTCTGCCGGACTTGCATGGCCGGACATCATCGTATCGAAGAAGGTCATTAACGACATCGTGACCTGGGTGATCAGAATCGGAACTAAAATGCGTAAAAATTGAGCGTATTTCTGCTTCAGGGTATACGTTTGTTTCATAAAACCACTTAACTCCGATCATAGTAGTTACTTGAGTACAAGCCCAACCAAACCCGAACCCGGGCAACAGGCCCGGGTTCGACGGCGGTGCAGCTTTATTATTCATAATCGACGCCGGAAGTATAACGGTTGGAGGCGTTCCAGAGCAGGAACTCATCCACCTTCATTTCCTTCAGCGCCCGAATTTGTTCTTCCACTTCATGCTTGCCGTATTTGATATAATGACCGCTTCCCAGCCAGCTGGCCGTAAAGTCTTGAATCCACGGACGAATGATCGGCTGCTTCTCGCCAAGTTCCGCGAGCTTGGTCTGAGTATCCTGCACCGCACCCTTAATGGTCTGGTAAGGAGCTTTGTCAGGGTCCTTCGCATTAAACCATCCGGTTGTATAATGGCTTGGATAAATCATCGGAGAAATGACGTCCACGTTGTCGGAGATCTTCACAAAATCCTGGCCGATGCCTTCGGCCGCAGGCACAGATGCGGCGTACCCGAAAATATCAACGGACACCCGAACCCCCAACGGTTCCAGCTGCTCCTTGGCGTATTTAACGAATGAGGAGACGGCATCAACGCGGCTCATCTCATTTTTGGTATAGATTAGGCTGTCTGCTCGCTTCTCGAAGCCTTCCGGGAACCGCACGTAGTCGAATTGAATTTCCTTAAAGCCTAATTTTGCTGCTTCCTTCGCAATCTCAATATTATAATCCCAGACCTCTTTGTTATAAGGATTTACGAAGCTGTCGCCCTTGCCGTTGCTCCATACCGATCCGTCCTTATGGCGGAAGGAGAGCTCCGGATGCTTCTTGGCTAAAATCGTATCCTTAAACACGACGATCCGGGCGATTGGATAAATATCATGCTTCTGCAAACGGGCCATTAACGCATCGATGTCGCGGATGAACGGCTGCGGTTTCCCCCATTTGATGAGATCGGAATTATCCGTCTTGTATGTGATATACCCTAAATCGTCCTTAATGTCGATGACCATCGCATTCAGCTCGGTCTGATCGACGAGATCAACAAGCTGATCCATGCGGGATCCCCCGGCACTGTAAGCTGTAACGTAAATCCCCTTCACTTTCGGAGCATCTACCTGCGGGTCTACCTTCAAATCCGATGGTTTGATAGGATTGTCCAGGCGACCTTCTGCTAGATTAACCTTAAAAGTGTGCGCGACCGATGTCCACATCGTGTTCGCCTGCACGGCTTCGTTCCCCGCAGCCTGCTCTTGAGGCGCTGCTCCGCTGCCTGTTCCCAAGGCCAGAAGTAGTAATGTCCAGATGATGTTCACATGATATCTCTCCCTTGTATGCACTCGCTGTTAATTATATCGGAAGAGGGGCCCCTAGAGGGAACAGGAATGTCATAATTGGTAAAAAGTTTCAGAGTTTCATAGACGAGAAAAGCGCAAAAAGTCGTTTCTTCTGCATAAGCAGAAGAAACGACCTCATCCTGCATGGAAGCGTTACATATTTTAATGAAGCAACGCCGGGTTTTGATGTTCGCAGATGCTGAATTGAATAATCTCCAGTGCATCCTGCGGTTCCAAGATGGTTAAGCCATCTCGGAGGAGAATCGTAGAGTTCAGTTCCTTTTGATTCAGAAAAGGCAGCATATCCGGAAACCACTTCTTTACGATTTGTTCCAGTCTTACCGTTTCCATTTCCACACCCATCACCCTTTCCTTTCAGAATCATTCGCCGCGGAATCAATCCTAAATCGGAAAAGCAAAAAGCCTGTGAAATACGGGGTAAAGCTGAACCCTTTAAAATTGTGAAGGAACCGCTGTGATTATTATAACAAAGAAGCAGCCGTTTGAAAACGGCCGCTTCTTTCAAGAAAACGCTTAACGACGCCGAAACGCGCCCATCACCCCGACCGTTTCCACGATATTCACGAAAGCGGCGGGATCGGTTTGCTTGATGATTTCCCGCAGTTCAGCCAGTTCATAGCGGGTCGTGACGGTCATCAGCATATCTTTTTCTTTGTGGGAAAAAGCGCCCTGAGTTTTCATCAACGTAACCCCGCGCGGCAGCGTCAGCAGTCGTTCCAGCAGTGCTTCCGTTTTATCAGTGATAATAAACAACGTGACTTTGATATGACTGATATGAATCAGGTCAACGACTTTGCCGGTAATATAGATCGAGACCATGGATGCCAGAGCAAGATCCCAGTTGCCTTCGAGATACCCCATCGCAAGGATGACAATGCCGTTTAGTCCGACGATCACATTGCCGACGGGGAAATCGCGGAAGCGGGTCACGATCGAACCTACGATATCGAAGCCGCCAGACGAGCCGCCGACGCGGAACGAGATCCCGCAACCGATGCCGACGAGCACACCGCCGAAGACCGCAGAGAGCAGGGTATCCGATGACAGCAGCTTGTCCGGCGACGGGATCAAGGCGATGAACCAGGTCGTGGCGGCAACCGACAGGATGCTAAGTCCGATAAATCGTCTCCCTAGCAGAAACAATCCGGCGATCAGGAGCGGCACGTTATAAGCCAGATACATCGTGCTAATATCGAGTGGAGTGAAGTAGGCTGTCAGCATCGCTAACCCCGACACGCCGCCGCTGAGCAAATGAAGCGGTACAAGGAACAGATTAAAACCCGCAGCGATCAAAGCCGCCCCGAGTACAATGACAACCGCATTTCGAATTTCCTTTAACACCATCGTTCACCTCACGAAAATAGAGGAAGTATCCCAACCTGCTTGCTGGTATTCCATTTATGTTTTGTGCTATAATGTTTGAGATATTCTTGAGTAGGTACTCTTTTCCATTTTTCAAGCTAGTACCAAGCTAGTACTATGTAAAATTTACAGGCGGATTGGACAGCCTATATACGTTTGAAGGTCCCCGAGGTCAGGTTTTGAGTGTGGGCAAAGCAGGACTAAACGCTACTTAAGAATACCGTTAAGCTGGTGGAATGTCCACTATATAGAAGGAGTATGATACATTGAACACATTTGCAGATTTCGGCCTAGAGCCTAAAGTATTGCAAGCTATTACGGAACTTGGATTTGAAGAAGCAACACCGATCCAGGCGAAATCCATCCCGATCGCATTGTCCGGTCGCGATTTAATCGGACAAGCCCAGACGGGTACGGGGAAAACCGCGGCCTTCGGCCTGCCGCTGATCAACAAGATCCCTAAGGAAGAAGACCGTATCGTTGCGCTGGTTATGACCCCAACTCGGGAGCTGGCCATTCAGGTCGCTGAAGAAATCGGCAAGCTGTCCCGCTTTAAGGGTACCCGCTCTCTTCCCATCTACGGCGGACAAGACATCGTACGCCAAATTCGCGCATTAAAGAAGAAGCCCCAAATTATTATCGGTACGCCGGGCCGTTTGCTTGACCACATCAACCGGAAAACGATCAAGCTTGACGATGTGAAAACCGTCGTTCTGGACGAAGCTGACGAAATGCTCGACATGGGCTTTATGGACGATATTCAATCGATCCTGAAGCTGGTTCCAGAAGATCGTCAAACGATGCTATTCTCCGCAACTATGCCGGCTAATATCCAGAAGCTGGCTCAGCAGTTCCTGAAAAATCCGGAGCACGTGTCCGTTATTCCGAAACAGGTCAGCGCGCCGCTCATTGATCAAGCGTACATCGAGGTTCATGAACGGCAGAAATTTGATGCTTTGACCCGGTTGCTGGATATGGAGTCGCCAGAGCTGGCGATCGTGTTCGGCCGGACGAAGCGCCGCGTCGATGAATTGTCCGAAGCGCTGCAGAAGCAAGGCTATTCCGCCGACGGCCTGCACGGGGACCTGTCGCAGAACCAACGTGACAACGTCATGCGTAAATTCCGTGACGGCAGCATCGACGTTCTCGTTGCAACCGACGTGGCTGCGCGCGGTTTGGACGTCTCCGGGGTTACCCATGTCGTGAACTTCGACCTGCCGCAGGATCCGGAAAGTTACGTTCACCGGATCGGCCGTACGGGCCGTGCCGGGAAAGAAGGGGTAGCGTGGTCCTTCGTGACGCCGCGCGAAATGGATCACCTGCGCTTTATCGAACGGATTACCCGTCATAAGATTGCTCGCAAGCCGCTGCCAAGTATTGCTGAAGCGATCGAAGGCAAGCAACGGATTATTGCGGAACGCTTGATCGAGCTGGTGGAGAACGGTGAACTGAACGAGAACAAGGGCATTGCGATCCAGCTCTTGGAGCAATACGATTCGGTGAACCTGTTGGCGGCTGCGTTTAAGCTGATCACGGGTGACAAGAATGAGAAAGTCAGCATCGAGCTGACACCGGAAGAACCGATCCGCGTGAAACGCCGCAACCCGGACATCCGTTCCAGCGGGCGGAAACCGTCAGGTTACGGCAATCGCGGCGGTGGATACCGGCGTGATTCCCAAGGCGGCCGCGGAGGTTATGGCAAAGGCGGATACAACCGCGACGGCCGTGACTATCGTTCCTCCGACCGCAAGCCGCGTACCAGCTCGGGCGGCGGAGACCGCAGACCTTCGAAATACGACGACAACTCCTCGTTCGACAATTAAGCGGATCCTGGAGGTTGTTCGAATATCCTAAATGAAAGAAGACGGAGGAACCTCCGTCTTCTTCTTGTTTGTTCATTACAGATGAATTGTACGGCTCACGATTACGAGCAGAATGAACAGAACCAGAATCGTACCCGTGGAAGTCCAGAATCCACCGCCATATCCTACGCCGGACATGTGATAACCTCCTTTGATGATGTTGATGGTTTGAAGTTACGGTATATACTATGGCACAGCGGCCTGTTGAGATTAGACGCTTACCCAAAGCAGTACAAATTAGGCGCTGGAACGAGCTGGACGAATCATGTATAGTTAATATAGGCAGAGCGATCCACTATACAACGCTTGAGAGGGGAACTTTACTTGGAATACAAAGGTTTAATGGGCGGATTTTATAAAATTACCGAATGGATTATGCGGATTGCCGGCAGTAACCTGCTGTGGCTGCTGTGCTCATCGCCATTTATGATCGTCCTTGCGATGAAGCTGCTCTTGGTGTTGCAATCACCGACGCCTCAGCCGGAGACGCTGACGATTTGGGTTATGGGTGTTTTGGCACCGTTTACACTGTTTCCAGCAACCGCCGCTTTATTTTCCGTGACTCGGAAATGGGTGATGGGGGAAAGCGACTTGAGTATTATCAAAGTCTACTTCAAAGGGTACAAAGAGAACTACAAGCAAAGCATGGTCGGCGGTATTTTCTATACGATCCTGTTCGCGATTATGTATGTGGACTATGAAGTCTACATGAACCAGATGAACAACCTGCAGATGATTGGCATGGTGATGCTGTTCTTCCTGTTGATCTTATCCCTGTCGTTGTTTAACTTCTTCTCGCTGGTGGCGCATTACCATCTGGGTGCGCTTCAGTTGATCAAGAATGCGATCCTGTTTACGATTCTTCGGCCGTTTCGGACCTTGTCCACGCTGATCTGCGCGGGTGTGCTTGGTTTTCTGACTTTACGCTTCGGCTGGTTGATCTTCTTCGGGTTCGGCAGCTTAACTGCCTTCGTGGCGTTTTATAACTTCTACATCGCTTATAACAAGATCCAGGAGAAGGTGGAGCGGATGCGCCAAAACGAAGACGCTTCGAATAATGGTAGCACCCAGCAAGACGACGAGGACCTGGCGCTTGAACTTCCTTCGAGTGAGGAAAAAGAGAAGGATTGAAAAATGGCTTAAATTGCCATCATCTTCCTTGTTAGATGAGTTTACATTTGCTTAATGAAGCCGTATAATAGGTGTACGTCCTGCGATGTGCGTTTCGGTTTCCGTTATTTTGAACCAATGACAGTTATCTCGGGAGACCTACATTGCGCCGCCGCTGAAAGGCCCTATCCATCGGATGAGGGGACTTCAAAAGCGTCGTTGCGGTCACCCACCTGCGGGTGCAGGTTCGAGATAATGTAATCGGACGGCATAGGCGGGTCTATGATGAAGCATGAGAATGGTACCTTGTACTCTTTTCGCTTGAGAAAAGGGACAAGGTGCTTTTTTGTTTGTGCCAAAATGTTCAGCCTCGCTTTTGTTTGTCTGCCAAGAATGTTAAACTAGAAATTAAGAAAAACGCATACCCAAGTCACATGGGGCAGGATCGTGAAGGAGGAAGAACAGTTGTCATTCAAGCGAACGTTAATCGGCATTTTCCGCAGCCAAGAAGGGACCAGCGACCGTGCGAAGATGCCCGAACTCAAAACAAGATATTATCAATTATCCAAAGAGAAATGCTGGGAGGAAGTTTCCTCAACCTTAAAGAAAATTCCGGGCTATAAGGTGCTGCATGAAGTGCCGTCCGTCGGCGAGATTACGCTGGAGAAACGGACCAGCCTCGGACGCGTGATGGACATTACCGTATCGATCGTGGGCACCGGGCCGGTACGGAGCGCGATTGATATTTACTCGGCGACACGTGGATCGATGGGGGATCTCGGCGCAAATTACCGTAACATTCTTCAACTTTTCTCTGTGCTGGATAAGAAGCTGGCGGCTTATAAAGTGTCCTCGAACCAGTAAATCCGCTTGACTACGACAAAAAAAAAGCGAGCAGGGAGATTCCTCTCCTACTCGCTTTTCGTTTGTGCCGAAGGGCCTTCGATTAAGAAAGCAGCGCTTTAACGGCAGCCACCGGTTTTTCATAATCCGGATGCTCGGTCATTTCCTTCAATACTTCGACGTATTGGATCTTGTTGTCTTTATCGACGACAAACACGGCACGCATGTCGAGCGCGAACTCTTTGATGAGCACGCCGTAGGCTTTGCCAAAGGAGTTGTCTTTGTAATCCGACAACGTGATGACGCGATCCACGCCAGCGGCGCCGCACCAGCGGGCTTGGGCAAAAGGCAGGTCGGCACTGACCGTCAGCACAACGACGTCATCGCCAAGGCCGGCAGCTTCTTGGTTAAACCGGCGCGTTTGCGCGTCGCAGACGCCTGTATCCAGCGAAGGAACCACGCTGATCAGTTTGATTTTGCCGGCGAAGTCCTGGAGTGTGGCTTCTTCCAGCAGGTTTTTATTCAAGCGGAAATCCGGAGCCGTATCGCCAACTTTAAGTTCCGGTCCGATCAGCGTGATCGGATTGCCTTTAAATGTAGCTACATTTGCGCGTTCTTGGGCCATGTTTATTTCCTCCTAGTCAGATGGATTTATTCAATCAAATTTAATTATAATCGTTTTGAAAAGAAAATGTCCAACATTAGGAAAAACAACGGTAAGGAGGATCCGATGATTTTCATACGATACGAAAACTGGCGAAGTTACCTGCGATATTATCCCGTTACCTGCTTGCTCCTGGCGGCCAACATCGTGATGTTTATCGTGCTTACGCTGAATGGGGGATCGAGGAACGGGCTCACCCTGCTAAGGTTCGGGGCAATGAGCGACATCGAGCCCTTTGCCGGACAAAGCTGGCGGTTGTTTACGGCGATGTTTCTTCACAACGGGTTTGATCACCTGTTTTCCAACTCGTTTGCGATCCTGGTATTTGCGCCGCCGCTGGAGCGTCTGCTCGGCTGGTGGCGATATGCCTTGGTCTATTTGGGCAGCGGACTGGTCGGAAACCTCATCAGTATGGGTGTGTACCAGTTTAGCTCGGTCCCTCATATCTCGGTTGGGGCCTCAGGCGCTGTCTATGGTGTGTATGGCGCGTTTCTCTACATTGCCTTGCTGCAGCGTCACCTGATGGATGAAAGCTCGCGAAAAACGCTGTACAGCCTTCTCATTATCGGGGTGATCTATTCGGTATTGGTTCCCAAGATCAACCTGGCCGCTCATTTTGGCGGGCTTGTCGGCGGCTTTTTTATCTATGGACTCATTGTCCGCTTGTTAAAACGGCGTTGAACCAATGGATTGTAAATGGTACATTAAATTTAGAGTATTATGTCATCAGAAGATGTTCGATGTTCGTAGCACATGCGAAATGGAGCGATCAGATTCGTGGAATTAAGACAACTGCAGTATTTTGTAAAAGTGGCGAGGAAAGAGCACGTGACTCAGGCTGCCGAGGAACTGCACGTCGCCCAATCGGCGGTAAGCCGGCAAATTCACCAGCTCGAGCAGGAGCTTGGCGTTAATTTGTTTATGCAGAAGGGCAGGAATCTCCACCTTACCGCTGTGGGGCAGCTATTCTGCAGCCGGGTGGAGATGATTCTGAAGGATCTCGACCGGGCCGTGAGCGAGGTGCACGAATTTCTCGATCCGGAGCAAGGGGAAATTCGCTTAGGCTTCCCCAATAGCCTAGGTATTCATATGATTCCCAGCGTGGTGGCGGAATTCCGCAAGCTGTATCCCAATGTGAAGTTTCGTTTTAGGCAAGGCACTTATCCTACGTTAATTCGGGATGTGGTTTCAGGGGAAGTGGATTTAGCCTTTATTTCTCCGTTTCCGGAAAATCATGATCAAGTCACCGGCAATGTGGTATTAACCGAGGATTTGGTGGCCATCCTTCCGCCGGGGCATCCTTTGGCTGGTGAGCAAAGCATCAAGCTCAGCCAGCTTAAGGACGAGAAGTTTATTTTGTTCAGCAAAGGCTATTCCTTGCGGCCAATCGTTTGGCATGCCTGCCTGGAGGCAGGGTTTACGCCAAAAATCGCCTTCGAGGGCGAAGAGACCGATACGATCCGGGGGCTGGTTGCGGCTGGGATGGGCGTAAGTCTGCTGCCGGAAATGGCGCTGTTTCAGAGCTTTACGCTTCAGCCGATCCGTGTGCGGATTTCGGAACCTAAGGTCACCCGCACCATTGGGCTGATTCATCGGGTCGACGAGAAACTGCCGCTGGTAGCCCAATCGTTCCGAATGTTCCTGCTGGAATACTTTGGGCTTCAGGTGGATACGCCGCCAAACCAGCAGCAGTAATTGAATCATCATGGAACGTTCTCCGAGATGTGGGGACGAAAAAAAAGGCTGCACGATCTCGAGCCCATGGGCTCGGTACCGTGCAGCCTTTTTGTTTGGTTTACTTGTTATTCGCGGTTGCTTGTGAAAATCAGGATGTAACGCAGCAGCTCCAAAATGGAGATCAAAGCGGCAGCTACATAAGTCAAAGCCGCGGCGTTTAATACTTTGCCAACTCCGCGTGCTTCATTAGGCGAAATAAAGCCTTGTTGAAGCATGATCTTGCGGGCCCGGTTGCTGGCGTTAAACTCGACCGGCAGCGTCACGATCTGGAACAAAACGGCCGCGGAGAAGAAGATAATCCCCAGACCGATCAGGTTCAGCGCGCCGAACAGGAAACCAGCCAGAAGCAAGAAAGGAGCAACCCCCGAGGCGAAGTTCACCACCGGGAACATCCGATGACGCAGCACCAGCATCGGGTACTTCTGCTTGTGCTGGATTGCGTGTCCTACCTCGTGGCAAGCGACGGCTACCGCAGAGATGGAGCTCTCATAATACACCGGCTCTGACAAGCGGACCACGCGGTGAATCGGGTCGTAGTGGTCCGTCAGGGCGCCGTGCACAGGCTCGATCGGGACATCATAGAGACCGTTCGCATCCAGCATACGTCTTGCGGCATCATGGCCGGTTAAGCCATAGAGGTTCTGGACCTTCGCCCATTTGTTAAATGTGCCTTTGACCCGAAACTGCGCCCACAGGGACAACCCAAATGCGAGCAGAATGGGGATCAGCATCACGTCTGAATACATGAATCATTCCTCCATATGATTTAGTTATCAAAGAAGTAACTGAGGTTGTTTCAGGAGTAAAAGTTAGGAAAAGGGTCCGTGATTCAATAACAGCCGGATGGCTTCCATGCAGGCCAAGCTTTGCGGCAGCAAATTCGCGAAGGCGCGTTTGGCCTGGTTGGGCTGCAAGCTGGAAATGAGCGGCTCCAGCTCTTTGACTTCGCGTTCCAGCTGCTGCATATGGAGCTCTAATGAGCTTAGCTTCTCCGTCACTTGTTCTTCCGGAGAAACTCGGTGCCACTGGTCCAGCTTCTCACGGATCTCTTCCAACGTATATTTCTCCTGTTTCAATTGATTAATACGTTCCAGCCTGATCAAGGTTTCAGCACTGTATAAACGATAATTTGTCTGGGTTCGCTTCTCCGGGGAGATCAGCCCGAGCTTCGTATAATAATCGATCGTACGCTCACTCACATCAGCTGCCTTCGCTAACTCTCCGATCCGGTACAGTTTCTTTACTCCAAGTTCATCACCTCTCCCGACAATTCCAAAGGATTGAGTTCTATATTTATTCTATTTATCCCCATAATACTTAACAACAAGCATACAGTCAAACGTCATACTTTATTTTTGTCAGTAACTATAGGAGGATTCGTTAAAGGAGGATTCATTAAAAAACCTTACATTCAATGTAATAATACATACAATTTAGCGGTTTTTTTTGAAAAAAGTATTGTCATCCCTGAAGCTTTCTCTTATAATCACATTAACAATTCATTATGTGTTAGGAAACTTAACATTAGGGGAGTGTTCAAAATGAAGAAGAAATGGCTTTACGGAGTACTCATTTTTCTTACATCGTTTGCGTTTCCGGTCTCGGCATTCGCAGCGGAGGGAGAGGTTACCGCTCCGGTTCTGGAGCTCGGCCTGAACTCGCTTTTCGTATTCGTCGCAGCCATGCTGGTATTCTTCATGCAAGCAGGCTTTGCTCTTCTTGAAGCAGGTACGGTTCGGATGAAGAACGCCGGACACGTTGCCGGCAAAACCGTCCTCACCTTGGGAATTGCTATTCTTGCTTGGTGGCTATTTGGTTTTGGCTTCGCTTTTGGCGACGGCAACAGCTTCCTGGGTACAACCGGGTTCCTGTTCGGCGGCGAAGGGGATATCGGTTCGTTCAGCGTATTTGCTGAAATTGGCGTACCGTTAAATCTGATGTTCCTGTTCCAAATGGCATTTGCTGCTGTATCGCTGGCGATCGCTTGCGGCGGGATGGCAGAACGTGCGAAGCTCAGCGTTTATATTATCTTCGGCACGATCTTTATCGTTCTGATTTATCCGATTGTCGCTCACTGGGTATGGGGCGGCGGCTGGCTTGGTAACTTGGGGATGCAAGACTACGCTGGTTCGACGGTAGTTCACTTAACTGGTGCTACAGCGGCGCTTGCAGCAACCATTCTGCTCAAACCGCGTCTTGGCAAATACAATAAAGATGGTAAACCGAACAACATTCCAGGTCACAACCAAGTGTTGACGGTACTTGGTGTGATCATTTTGTGGATTGGCTGGTTTGGTTTCAACCCAGGTAGTGCATTAACTCCTTTGGGTGATGGATTCTTTGGTTATGTGTTGATGACAACAAACCTGGCTGCTGCAGCTGGTGCAGTTGCTGCACTGCTCATTTCCTGGGCAGTTCTGGGCAAGTCGGATATTCCAAGCATGCTGAACGGTGTGCTGGCGGCTCTCGTAGCGATTACTGGTTCTTGTGCGTTCGTTGATGCTTGGGCTTCCGTCATCATCGGTGCGGTTGCTGGGATCTTGACCTTCTTTACGGCTAGATGGTTTGAACGCGCTGGTGTGGATGATCCGATTTATGCCTTCTCTGTACACGGGATCGCCGGGGTATGGGGGGCGATTTCTACCGGTCTCTTTGCAACGCCGGAGCTGGCTGAGACTACAGGTGTAGGTAAAGCAGGCTTGTTCTATGGCGGCGGTTTTGGACAATTAGGGGTTCAGCTGCTTGGCGTGATCGGGACTTTCGCCTTCGTATTGGTACTGTCGTTCCTGATTCTCGGAATTATGAAATGGACGATGGGGCTGCGCGTCACGGAAGAAGAAGAAACGATGGGTCTGGATATCAGCGAACACGGTACTTACGGATATCCGGAGCAAATGAGCTTACTGAATAAAACAACTTCGTCTGGTATTCCTGCAGAATAATTGAAGATTGATATCCTGACGTGAGGCGTCCGGAAGAGAAAGGAAGTTGGGCTTATGAGTCATGAGACGGCCATGAACAACGCAAATTTAAGCGAGATCCGGTCCGCCGCAACTCCCGGTTTGCTAAGAGCGGCCAGAATCGATGAGCAGAATCGCTTGTATAGCAAGCTGACATCGATGCCGATTCAGGATTGGAACCGTGAGGTCTCGGACCTGCATGATGCCGTCATGACCCAAGCTTGCCGATGCTGTGAAGAAGAAATGATCCAGGAGGGCTTCGGCCCTCCTCCTTCGCATTATGCCTTTATTGCGTTTGGAAGCGCCGGTCGGGCGGAACCCACGTTATGGAGCGACCAGGATAACGGTTTGATCTACGGGGATGGTGATGCGGATCAGCTGGAAGTCTACTTTGAGATCTTTGGTCAGAAGCTGTCAGAGATTCTCGAGCAGGTTGGTTATCCCCCATGCCCGGGCAGGGTCATGGTGTCCAATCCGTTATGGCGCGGCAACTTCGCTTCGTGGGAGAAGCAACTGCTGGAATGGCGGGACATTCTGGCTTGGGAACAGGTTCGCTACTTGATGATTGCCGCCGATTTGCGCCATATCTGCGGGAATGCGGAGCTAACCGCTGGCTTGCGCAAGACCATGAAGCGGATTATGGAGGCGGATCAAGGCGGAGAACGCGATGTGGTGGCGGCAATTCTGCGTAATACCGTCCGTCACAAAGCGGCACTAAATGTGTTGGGGCAAGTGATCACAGAGCAAAGCGGTGAACATGCCGGGGAATTTGACGTGAAATACGGGCTGTACATCCCGATCGTGAACGCCGTGCGTTATTTGGCTTTGCAATACGGGATCGAAGCCTCGAACACCTGGGAACGGATCGCTCAACTGCTTCAGCTTGAGGCTGTTCCGACGCGGTGGCTGGAATCGTGCAGTCGCGCGTTTAACACGGCGGTCAAGTTGAGATCGCTTGTATCGCCGGTTATCGAAGACGGCTTGCTCACGGGTTCTCACTACTTGCCCCAAGACATGCTAAAACAGAAAGAGCTCCGGCGCGAGCTGCGGGAATCGCTCAGTACGGTCAAGGTCATGTACCGCACACTCCAAAGGCAGCACCGGTATGCGGAAAGGAAATGGTTATGAAAGAACCGATGAAGGGAAATGGTGGTTTTTGGGATGCTTTTAAGGGCGGCGGAGTGTCGCCAAGGATCGCCTCGATGCTTGGTGCTCCCAGCGCACAGCAGATCGCTTTCGTTCGTTCATTAACCAAAGGACAGCGCCGTCCGGAGACGCTTCACGTTCCGCTGGCTGAATTAAAAACGGCCGTCTTCGATTTGGAGACAACAGGATTTCATTACCATTATGGTGATGAAATCTTGTCCTTTGGAGCCGTGAAAGTGGAAGGGGAGCGGATCACCGATGAGGTGTATTACTCGCTTGCCAAACCCGCTTGCCAAATTCCTGAGCGGATTATAGAACTAACCGGAATTACGCAGGAGATGGCCCAGTCGGCTCCATCCTTGCTGGAGGCGTTGCGCGAATTTATGGCATTTGTGGATGACCGGGTGCTTGTTGCCCACGGCAGTGCGCATGACAAAGCTTTTCTGGACGTGGCGTTATGGAAAACAAGCAAAGCTCATCTCGGGCATCGGGTGCTGGACACGATGATGATCGCCCGTAAGCTGGAACCGGATCGGCGGATCTCCGGCAGCCTGGACGATTGGCTGGAAGTGTATGGGATTCCAGTGGCCCAGCGCCATCACGCGCTGGAGGACTCCAAGATGACGGCTCAGCTGTGGACCGCGTTAATCGCACGGTTGAAAGAACAAAACGTGATTACTTTGGGTGATCTGTACACTTTTTTAAGCAGAACGTAAGCCTTTGCCGTCTTAGTCTTCCCGAAGCTTGACGGGCAGCAGACTATAACCTCCTGTATGAGCACTTATACCATACGCTTGAAGCGTGAAGCCGTCCGGTTCGCCGGGCGGCTTATCGTTTGACGGATTTGCGTTTGGCTTGTCGTTGAACGAGTGCATCCGACCACCGATCAGGTACAAGCGAAGGCGATCGGCAAAATTCGGAAGCTGGCGCAGATCCTCTGGCGAAGGACGCGGCGGTGAGTTGGGGTGGGTATGATAGACGCCGATCAACTGCGGATCAAAGCAGCTTCGGACCCAGGCGACCGGGTCGAGTTCAAAAGCGTGCAACGGAGTCTGCGAATGGTTCGCCACGGGGAAAAAACGTTCGATTCTGCCGATGCGGCCGTCAAATGTTCCGAGCAACAGCCCGCAGGCTTCCTCCGGGTAACGCTGTTGCCCATCCTGCAGCATTTCGTCACGAATATCCGGCGGCAATATCCAGGATTGATTCATTTTGCATGCTCCCGTCGATGAAATGATAGAGTTCACCTTTTTCTCGATCCATTGTAACAAATCGTTAAAAAAGGGTACAATAATTACGGTAAACCTAAATCTTCAAAACCAGATGAGGTCATAAAAGGACGGGCAAAAGATGAAACGTAATCGATGGATACTCGCCGGGTTGCTGGTGTTGCTGGTTATCGCCTCGCTGGACCGCGGGGGGCAGGAGGGCTGGTTTGGCAGCTTCCTCAGCGGCTCCAAGGAGGACAATAACGAACCTTCGCTTAGCGCTATGGCAGCAGAAGGGGCTCCAAAGCCGGGAACGGCTGCGCCAACTTTCGCGTTGGCAGGATTGGATGGCAAGACATATGAGGTTGGGGGCAAGCGGGATAAAGTGCTGCTTCTGAACTTCTGGGCTTCCTGGTGTGATCCGTGTAAGGAGGAAGCGCCCGAGCTGAAGGCGTTATCTGAGAAATACAAGGATTCGCTGGACATTTATGCCGTGAACGTTACATTGTACGATAATCTGGATGAGGCTAAGGCCTTCGTCAAAAAATATGGCTACACCTTCCCGGTCCTCTTGGACGAAAAGGAGGAGCTTTACCGGAAATATAACGGGATTGCCTTTCCAACCAACGTGCTGATCGACGAGCAAGGCGTGATTCGCGACGTCATCGTTGGTGTCATTTCGCCGGAAGAGTTGGAAGCCAAGATTAAAAGCCTGATTTAACAAGTAAAAAGCCCGAATCGCCGTCAGTAACGGAGATTTGGGCTTTTCGCTTAAGAGGTGATGCTTAATGGTTGACGAGTCCCCATCCGGCGGAAGGAATCTCTTCATAGTCCTCCCGTTTTGTCTGCCCCAGCAGCGCGTAACGGATCGAGTCAACGAGCGCTTCCCAGCTCGCTTCAATGACGTTGCTGGACACGCCAACGGTATTCCAGGAGTTGTGATAATCCTGGGATTCGATCAGTACACGTACCTTCGAAGCGGTGGCATCTTTGTCGTCAAGAACGCGCACCTTGTAGTCCGACAGATGCATATCCTTCAAGCCCGGGTAATAAGTGATCAAGGCTTTGCGAAGCGCATTGTCGAGAGCGTTAACCGGGCCGTTGCCTTCGGCAGCGGTGTAGACACTGACTCCGTCAATCTTCAGCTTGACGAAGGCTTCGGAAACGACAGGACGGTCAGCGGTTTTCTCAACGAGCATCTTAAACGATTCAAAGACGAACAGTTCCTTCATATCGCCATTGGCCTGACGCAGCAGCAATTCGAGCGAGGCGTCCGCACCTTCGAATTGATACCCTTGATGCTCCAGTTCCTTAATCTTGGCGATCACTTGTTTGGTGTTCTCGTTCTCCGGATTGAATTCGATTCCCATCTCCTGCGCCTTGGACAGGATGTTACTTTGCCCGGCCAACTCGGAGACAAGCACGCGCTGGCGGTTACCGACCAATTCGGGAGCGATGTGCTCATATGTCCGCGAATCGCGGAGGATGGCGGAGACGTGAATGCCTCCTTTGTGGGCGAACGCGGCGTTCCCGACATACGGCTGGTTGACCGGCATGTGCACATTAGCGATCTCGCTGATGTAACGGGCGGTATTGGTCAGCTGCTTTAACCGGTCGGGCTCGAGCACTTCGTAGCCCAGCTTCAGCTGCAGATTTGGAATAATCGAGCAAAGGTTGGCATTGCCGCAACGCTCCCCGTACCCGTTCATCGTCCCTTGGATTTGGGTTACGCCGGCCCGGACGGCGCTAAGCGAGTTGGCGACGGCCAGCTCACAGTCGTTGTGGGTATGGATGCCCAGCTTCGAGCCGGGAATCACTTCGCACAATGCGCTGACGATATCATACACCTCATGCGGCATCGTTCCGCCGTTCGTGTCACACATGACCAGCCAGTCGGCACCAGCCTCCTCCGCTTTGCGTAAGACGGAGAGGGCGTATTCCGGATTGTTTTTATACCCGTCAAAAAAATGTTCCGCGTCAAAAATGACCTCCAGCCCCTGCCGCTTCAGATAAGCGATCGAATCGGAGATCATGGCGAGGTTTTCCTCTAGCGTGGTTTGCAGCGCGGTATGCACATGGAAATCCCACGATTTTCCGACCAGCGTCGCCGCTGGAACACCGGCTTCGATCATCTTATTGAGACCAGCATCATGTTCGGCTAGGCTGTCTTTTCGGCGTGTGCTGCCAAAAGCGGTAATCTTGGCCTGCAGCTTCAGCTCCATGACCCGCTTAAAAAATTCAATGTCCTTCCCGTTACTGCCCGGAATTCCACCTTCAATATAATGGACCCCAAGGTAATCCAGCTTTTTGGCGATCTTCAGCTTATCGTCCGCCGACAGGCTGATGCCCTCGCCTTGGGTACCGTCGCGTAAGGTTGTGTCGAAGATGGATATTGGCTTTGACATGATCGAAGTATCCCCCTTTAGCCGTGGATGAGGGTGGTTAGCTCTCCCCGAATGTTTAGTTTTTAATTAATAATTATAACATCAACATGTTAAATGGAACACGCTTTTTTAAGATATCAGGCGATATTGACCGTCTTTCCGGGGACAGGTATGCTGAACTTAGGAGTAACGTATGATAAACGAGGGGTAGGAAATGAGAGATACCGCTGATTTTTACCCGGCGCGGGGAAGAGTCATTTTGCATGTCGATATGAACGCCTTTTATTGTTCGGTCCATGAGGCGGAAGAACCGGAGAAATATCGGAACCGTCCTACGGCGGTAGCGGGAAGCGTGGAGCTGCGCAAAGGAGTGATCGTCACCTGCTCGTATACCGCGCGTAAAATGGGAGTGTCGACCGGAATGACCGTCAGCCAAGGGCTGAAGAAATGTCCCGAGCTGATCGTCATCCAGCCGGATTTCCATCTATACCGCAAATATTCCCGGGCGTTTATGGACATTGCGTACGAATACACGCCGCTCCTTCAAGCGGTTTCCATCGACGAATGTTATCTCGATATCACCGGCTCCAAGCAATTTGGAACCCCGCTCGAAATTGCGAGTCAAATCCAACAGCGGATCCGTCACGAGCTGGGCCTTCCCTGTTCGATTGGGATTGCTCCCAACAAGCTGTTAGCCAAGATGGCTTCAGATATGAAAAAACCAAACGGCATCACCGTATTGCGCATCCGGGACGTGCCGAAGCTCCTTTGGGACAAACCGTGCAGCGACTTGTTTGGCATCGGCCGAAAGACGGCCGAGAAGCTGAAGTCGATGCGGATCTATACGATCGGGCAGCTGGCGGCTGCGGACGAGCGCAAGCTGATCGAGCGATTTGGGGTGGCCGGTTCTTGGATGAAACAGGCGGCGAACGGCAGAGATGATTCGCCGGTGAGCGATGAGCGCGAGCGAAATAAATCGATTGGCCACACCACCACACTGCCGCGCGATATTAGCCGGATGGAGGACGTGCAACGCGTGCTGTTGAACATCGCGGATCAAGTCGCGCGCCGACTGCGGCGGCAAAATCTGATGGCACAGACGATCCAAATTACGATCCGCACCCCGGACATGAAGACGATCACCCGCTCGCACAGTCTGGATACGGTAACCGAGCAGGCGGAGGTGATTTACCGGGAAGCCTGTGAGTTGTACCGCCGCCATTGGAGCGAAGACAAGTCGGTTCGTCTCCTAGGGATCACTTTACAAAATTTGGTTCCAAAGGAGGAATCCGCGCTGCAGCTCGATCTGTTTGATTATGAGCGGCAGCCCAAAAAAGAGTCATTAACGCGCACAATGGACATGCTAAGAGACAAGTTCGGGGAAGACGCCGTGCTGACGGCAGGAATGCTGACCGATGATCCATCGGCATTGATCCGCAATCATCGCATTCGCGGGACTTCGCTGCAAACCGACTTTCTTCGCCAGAACCGGGACGATTCGGACGGTCCACGTTCGGAGTAGGAATGATCACGTATTGGAATTGGAATAATACGGAAAACGCATTGAAATTGTAAACTATTTATATTATATTGGTCATGGTGATATAAAAAGCACCGGACTCGTACCGTTTATTCAGGAGGCAGATAAGAGATGGCGAAATATACTTGGGTTGAGAAGGACACATGCATCGCTTGCGGCGCTTGCGGCGCAACAGCACCGGATATCTACGATTATGACGATGAGGGTTTGGCCGAAGTGATTTACGGTAATGACGGCAACCGCGGGATCACGGAGATTCCGGAAGATTTGTACGACGATCTCCAAGACGCTTGCGACGGCTGCCCAACGGATTCCATCAAAGTTGCAGATGAGCCATTTAATAAAGAAGGCTAAACCTTTGGAATAACTGGGATAAGGAGCACCCTGCGCCGATTTTGGCGGGGGTGCTCTTTTTTTAAGATATCAGAAAGTATAAACTTCGGGCGATTGGCATCCTGATATCGCAAGAAAAACTTCCGCTAAACGCGGTCTGTCTACTTTGAATGTACGTCGATAGACGTTTTTCTTATTAGATGATGCGGTGATCGCGATCGGGGGCTGGGGTCTACTACCTCTGCTGCCCCCCTTTGCACGATTATCCCGCTGGCTCAGGTCGCTTTGTGCGGCTCTTTGAGGGATTATCCCGTTGGGTCCTGATGAGTTCTGAACGAAAGGGATAATCATGCAAAGAGCTGTGCAGTGATACGACTGAGGAACGGCGGCGTTTTTACCTTGATACCGACCTGCTGGTAGGTACTAAGTCGCAAAATTGCGGGATTGGCGAGAATTGGGTTAGGAACGCGGATTTTTTTGCCGATATAAGTAATGAAAGGGGATTTCTCAACTACTCTCTAATCTGGAGGAACTGATGGGGAACTCGGCTTACCTTAAAAAATACGTGGAAAACCACCCGAACAATAAAATGGCCTGGTACCTGCTGGGCAAAGAATATGAAGCGAACGGGCAAGCGGGGAAAGCCCACTATTGTTATATTCAGGCGGGCAACGTGTATGAGGCATTTGAATCCAGCAAAATTCCGCTACCGGAGGAAGTGCTGGCCGGCTATAAGGAAGGGCTGTTGCAGGAGTCACACCGGAAGGAGAAACGAAGCCGCTTCCTGCGCAAGCTCAGTCTTGCGCTGTTGATTGCGCTGCTGGTGTGGATTCCTTCCGCCCATGCGCCGGGGGATCGGCAGGCGGCGGTGCCCGTGAACGCCGCCGATGCAGGTGCCGGTGACGATGCCGACCTCGGGGAGGCATCGGCGGAAGCGCAGAAGCCCGCCGGGGATGAGGCGGGCGAAGGTGCGCCTGCGGGGACGCCGGCCTTCTCGGAGCCGGCGTTCACCGCCATCGGCTTCGGCGGCGACCCTGCCGGGACGCAGGCGGAGGCCTTGGGCGGTTTGCTCGCGCTGCAGCGGCAAACCGCCGTTCCCCTGCTCCATGCCGCAGCGCTGGGCATGGAGCAGGCTGGCGACTGGCTGGTCTGGTCGGACGACCTGCCCGTCGCGTTTGGCTTGGAGCAGAGTCCGGCCGATGGTCGGACGGCGCTCCAAGCCTATGATGCGCGCGCGTGCGAATGCGCGCCGCCGGATTCGGCCGCGCTGCAGGAGCGCGCGCGGCAGTGGATCCCGCAGCAGGAATCGCTGGGCGTGCTTGCCTCGGCGATGATCCACTACAAGCAGGCTAACGGTGTATGGCCTGCTAGCCTGCAAGACCTGGTCGGGCCGTATCCCGACAACTGGATTGCCGGGACCGATCCGACCATGGTGCGGGCGTTTAAACCGCTGCTTGCGCAATTAAAACGCGAGGGTACAGGCGCAACGGGAAATGCGAATGCGCAAGAAGTGCTCGCGGAGGGGATGGCTCCGGGGCAGCGGCCTTTTTTTGCCGAACCTTATGAAATTATCGTCGATACGAAAACGCACACATTGGCGGTGGTCAGCGGGAACGTCTTGATTCGGAGTTATCCGGTTGGATTGGGCGGCTCGCGAACGCCGGAGGGCACGTTTGTCATCTCCGAAAAAGTGATCAACCCGAACGGAAGGGATAGCGGGGAATTTGGCAGCCGCGGCATGCAGCTGTCGGATACAAACTACGCGATTCACGGAACGAATGAGCCGGACAGTATTGGAAAGGATGAGTCGCTAGGCTGCATCCGGATGGGCAAGAAGGATGTGGAAGAGCTGTTTGATCTGGTTCCGAAGGGGACGAGGGTGAGGATTGGGAAGGGGATTTTGCCGAAGCTGAAGAACGTCCCGGCGGAGCGTTTCGCCCTGGGCGATAGACAGGATCAGACTAATCCCCACCGCACTTACCATTGGCTGAACTAGCTTAGGTTACGATCAATAGGACGGTAGTCACGATGACCAGCGCGGCAACGATGGAAATGGACCAGATGAGCGCTTTCTTGTTGACTTCGTCCTTTTTCTTCTGGAGTGTAGGCGGTTTGCGCTTGGCAGACATGAACATTTCCCCTCTCTAGCCTAGTTTAAAGCGATATTAGAGATGCTTTCTCCCTTATTGTAACGGCTTTCACAGCAAAATTCCATCACCCTGTTGTTTCTTTCACGTGCGGTTTAGGTTAAACTTTTCTTTTCTAACAGAAACAGCTAAACTGATAATAGCAAAAATGCAAAGCGTAAGATCGGAGTGAATTGTACAACGTGTTGTATCGCGCATTGGGAAAACCGGTGTTTTTCCGGATGGATCCGGAGAATGCCCATCATCTCGTTATCAACGGATTACATACTGCCGCTGCCGTCCCTGGAGTGTTGCCGCTCTTACGCGGAATGTACGGCGTGCCGGAAGCGCCGGAACTGGCGACGGACTTATTTGGAATTCATTTTCCTTCCCCGGTGGGGTTAGCTGCCGGTCTTGATAAAAATGCCGACGCGGTGCCAGGTTTCTCCGCGATCGGATTCGGATTTATGGAAGTGGGTACGGTGACGCCGCTGGGACAGCCCGGCAATGACCGTCCAAGGTTGTTCCGTTTGCCTTCCGACGAAGCGTTGATTAACCGGATGGGCTTTAATAACCGCGGAACAGAGGCGATGGCACAGCGTCTGAAGGCGCTGAAGCACCGCCCGATTCCGATCGCCGTCAACATCGGCAAAAATAAAATCACGCCCAACGAAGAAGCCTACCGTGATTACGAGAAATGCATTTCGGACTTATATGAATACGCCGATTTTTTCGTTGTGAACATCAGTTCACCAAATACGCCGGACTTACGTAAATTGCAGCATGGTAATGAGTTGGCTTCGCTGCTGACTGCTGTAAAGGACCGGATGGCGGCCGAAGCAAAGCGGCATGGCAAATCGAAGGCAGTGCTGGTTAAAATCGCGCCGGACGTGAGCTTTGATGAGCTGGAATATATCGTCGACACCATCCGCAACAGCGGCGTTTCTGGCTTAATCGCCACGAATACGACGTTGTCGCGGGACGGGATCACACACAAGAACGCCCGGGAAGCCGGAGGCCTAAGTGGGAAGCCGCTGAACGCGCGGTCAACGGAGATCATCTCGCGCGTCTATCGGCAAACGGAAGGCCGCTTGCCGATCATCGGATCGGGCGGGATTTTCACGGCGGAAGATGCCTACGCCAAAATCCGGGCTGGGGCCAGCTTGGTTGAAATCTACACTGCGTTGATCTACGAAGGCCCGGAAATCAATCGCAAGCTGCATCGCGGCCTGCGGGAATTGCTGCGCCGGGACGGCTATCGCCATATCTCCGAGGCGGTTGGGGCGGATCACCGATAAGCGGGCCGGCATAGATTTAAGCCGGGGGACAGAAGACAGGAGGCATAAGGATGGACAGTAGGGATTGGGGAACATTTTTGCTTCCATATGAACAAGCCGTAGAAGAACTGAAGGTTAAATTCAAGACGATGCGCTCCGAGCTGAAGAAACGCGAAGAGTATGCACCGATCGAATTCGTGACCGGACGGGTCAAGAAAATCTCCAGCATTTTGGACAAGGCGAAACGGTTAAATGTGTCGATGGAGAATCTGGAGACCGGGATCGAGGATATCGCGGGCATTCGCATTATGTGTCAGTTCGTTGAGGATATCCGCCGGGTTGCGGAATATATTCGCATGCGTAAGGATCTTAAGGTTCTTTACGAAAAAGACTACATCACGAACTACAAAGAAAGCGGCTATCGCAGCTTCCATATGATCGTGGAATACCCGGTGCAAACCGCGCTGGGTCAAAAGCAAGTGCTGGCTGAAATTCAGATTCGTACGCTGGCGATGAATTTTTGGGCGACGATTGAGCATTCTTTGAACTACAAGTATCGGGAAAGTCTGCCTGAAGAAATGCGGGGCCGGCTCAAAAAGGCTGCCGAAGCTGCATTCGTACTGGATAACGAAATGTCCAGCATCCGCCAGGAGATTTTGCAGGCGCAGAAGAGCTTCGAGGATGAATCCAACGTGGTTTCCTCCGTGCTTGCGTCGATTCATCAATTATATTTTTACCATCTGGTCTCAGAAGCCATCGAAGCCCAGGATCGGTTTAACCGGCTGTGGGAGGCGAAGGATTTTGATGGGCTGAAGCAGCTGCAGGTCGAACTGAAGGATCTGATCAAGCTGCACAAAAAAGTGGAGGAGCCCGGGGATGAGCTATGAGCCGCTGTTTGTGGCGTATCTCGTTTACTTCAACCGTGACCGCGATTACTTCGAGTGCCATGAGGTGCTCGAGGAATTGTGGCTGGAGCAGGGGTATGATCCGCTGTACAAGGGGCTGCTGCAGGTCGCTGTCGGCTTGTTCCATGCGCGGCGCGGCAATTTGTCCGGCGGGCGGAAGATGCTTTGTTCCGCTTTAGAGCGGCTAGCACCCTATCCGGAACACACGCTTGGTATTGACCTGGGGAAGCTGCGCCGGGACACGGAAGTGTACGTCCGGCAGCTGACGGAGGGGGATCCCCAAGCCTTTACTTATTACGACCTCACGATCCATGTGCTGGACCCGGAGTTGGTTCGCCTGGTGGCGGAGGCCTCGAAAAACATCGCCCCGAACATTCCGCAGCGGCGCACGCCGCAGCGCGGGGAGAAGCATGAGGAACGACAGCAGAAGCTGGAGCAAAGGAAAGCGCGTGAACAAGGCTGAGAGCGGCCCGTCCCCCGGTGTTGGGGAGACGGGCGTTTTGCGGTATGCCGTATGCTGTTTGCTATTTGCCGTTTGCGCAAGGCTGCAATAGGATTGAGATAAAGATTGGATGGGACAGGCATGGCGGTACAACTACCAAAGGAATTTATAGAACGGATGCGCGAGCTGTTGGGCGAGGAAGAGTTTGCGCACTTTTACGCTTCCTATGACAGTCCCAGGTTTGCAGGAATCCGGGTCAATACGCTGAAGATCGATCCGGAGGCATTTAAGGCGGTGGTGCCGTTTGATTTGCGGCCGATCCCTTGGTGCCAGACAGGGTACTACGTCGAGGAGCAGGCAAAGCCGGGCAAACATCCGTATTATCATGCCGGGCTATATTATATTCAGGAGCCGAGTGCGATGGCGCCGGTGGAGCTGCTGGACGTCACTCCCGGGGAGCGGGTGCTCGACCTTTGCGCGGCCCCCGGCGGGAAGTCAACGCAAATCGCGGCGAAGCTGCGCGGACGCGGTATGCTGGTCACCAACGACATCAACGCGGAGCGGACGAAGGCGTTGGCCAAAAACATCGAGCTGTACGGCGTCCGAAACGCCGTCGTGCTGGGTGAGTCGCCGGAGCGGATCGCGCGGGCGTTTCCTTCTTTTTTCGATAAAATTCTGATCGATGCGCCTTGCTCCGGCGAGGGCATGTTCCGGAAGGACGAGGATATGGCGCGGCATTGGGAACCGGAATGGGTTCGGAAATATGCCGGCATGCAGCAGGAGATTTTGAAATCGGCTGCGTCGATGCTGGCGCCGGGCGGGAGAATCGTGTATTCCACCTGCACGTTTGCGCCGGAAGAGAATGAAGCGACGATCGCCGAGTTCCTGCTGGAGCACCCGGAATTTCGGGTTGTGCCTTTGCGCTTAGATGACGGCATCGCCCCCGGGCGGCCGGAGTGGCTCACTTGGCTCGCTGAGTGGGGTGAGGGCAAGATGTATCCGCCGGAAATCGCCGCACAAACCGCCGGCTGCGGCAGGCTCTGGCCGCACAAAGTGGAGGGCGAGGGACATTTTCTCGCTGTGCTGGAGCGGCATGGGGCGGAGAAGATCCAGAAGGAAGCCGAAGAAGATCGTAACGTCTCCTCGAAATGGGAAGGGGGCGCTCGAGATAAACGGAATCCCCGTCACCCCCATCGGTCCCGTCCCGGTACTGGTCGTGATTCGAAGGCTGTGGATGATCGGGAGGTGCTGGAGAGCTGGCGGACTTTTGCCCAGGAACAACTCGATGGAGCGGAATTGCCGGGGGAACCGTTGCTATTTGGCGGCAACGTCTATCTGTCCCCGCTGGCTAAAGAGCGGCTGGACGGCTTAAAAGTCGTGCGCCCCGGCTGGTATGTGGGAACTGTGAAAAACGGGCGTTTGACGCCTGGACAACCTTTGGCAACGGCGTTGTCGCCAACCGAAGCGGTGCGGGTGCTGGATCTCCCTTCTTCGGACGGCGGGGTGATCCGATACCTGAAGGGAGAGACGCTGCAGGTGGACAAGGAGCGGATTCGCTGCCGGGAAGGCGCCAGCCCCAAAGGCTACGTGCTGGTCACGGTCGACGGCTATTCGCTGGGCTGGGGCAAATGGCAGGATGGCTTGCTGAAGAACGAATATCCCGCCGGGTGGAGGTGGACATAAGATGAGTAAGGGCAAGAAGACGCAGCGGCTGGACAAAATTTTAGGCCATCTTGGTTATGGCACCCGATCGGAGATTAAAAAATACGTCAAACAAGGCCGGGTCACGATCAACGGTGTGGTTGTCAAGGACAGCGGCATTCAATGCAATCCTGATGTCGATGTTGTGGAGCTGGACGGGGAGCAGATTTTTTACCGCGAATTCGTCTATTTGATGTTACATAAGCCGCCCGGCGTCATCTCAGCTACGGAGGATATGAGGGAGAAAACCGTCATTGATTTGCTCCCGGTGGATTTTCAAGTGTTCTCCCCATTCCCTGTCGGTCGGTTGGACAAGGATACGGAGGGCCTGCTGCTGCTGACCAACGATGGTCAGTTGGCACACGACCTGTTATCTCCGCGCAAGCATGTGCCTAAAACGTACGAAGCCGTTGTTCTCGGCCATGTCGGCGATGAGGAAGCCGCCCGGTTCCGGGAAGGCGTAGAGCTCGACGACGGCTATGTTACCTTACCCGCCGAGCTGAAGGTGCTGGAGCACGGCATAGATGCCGACGGAACCCGCATTTCGCGCGTCCAGCTGACCATCTCGGAAGGGAAGTTCCATCAGGTAAAGCGGATGTTCGAGGCCGTCGGCTCGCGGGTCACCTACCTCAAGCGCCTATCGATGGGCCCGCTCGTGCTCGACGAGAGCCTGCCGCTTGGTGCTTTCCGCGAGCTGACCGAGTCCGAGCTACAGTCGCTGCGAACATACAAAAGCCCCGGAGCGACAAAAAAGTAGCCCTCAAAGTAACTCAAACTTAGCACCACAGTAAGCGAATCCCGCAGGGAGAGCGCCGGGTTTGCAGGAATGAGGCAAAGAAGCACGTAGTAGCCCCAACAAACCAGCGGTTTGCTGTACAGTAAGCGAATCCCGTAGGGAGAGCGCCGGGTTAGCAGGGATGAGGGAAAGAAGCACACAGTAGCATCAACAAACCAGCGGTTTGCGCTACAGTAAGCGAATCCCGAAGGGACAGCGGTTTGTTTGCACGGAGTAGAAGGATAAAAAGCCCTACGTCGCAGTGTTCGCCAGTTAGCAGGAGCGCCCCCAAGCAGAGCATGCCTGCAGGGCGACAAGCGGCTAAACGCACGAAGTCTGCCCGGGTGCGCCGACAGGAGCAGAGTTGAGCAGCACGGTTCACCAGGGAACCCGGGAGCGCCAAAAGTAAGACGTACCCGAAGGGGGAAAAGCGTTCCACGAGCCAACCTAAGCGATTCCCCAAAGGGGAGAGCGTGCAGGAGCGCCTCTGTGCCTCCCACGTTCCTCGCCATTGCGGGAGACCAGAGGGCAGCAGGCCCTCGGGCCCCCTCCCTTACGGTAAGGGAGGGATGGGGAGGGTTGAGACAGAAAGGAGACACCACCATACATGAAATATAAACTGATTGCTTTGGATGTAGACGGCACGCTGCTGACGGATGACCATGTTCTGACGCCGGGAACCATCGAGACGATCCGCGCCATCGCGGAGCAAGGGACGGAGTTCGTGTTGTGCACCGGCCGGGCTCCTCGGAGCTCGATTCCGTATATGCGCGAAATTGGCTTGGACGGTTACGTGATTTGCCATAACGGCGCGGCCACGGTGGATGTGCGGACCGAGGAGGTCGTCCACGAATTTGCGATGAATCCGCATGGGCTGGAACCGTATATGGAGTATTGCCGCAAACACAACGTCCATTTTGACGTGAATACTACCTTTGCATTGTATGTGGAAAATTTGGCTGGGCTGACCCAGGAGACTCTGGACGTGTACCACCAATTTTTTATGGAACCGGAGGATATGCCGGCTTGGGCGGATTTCAGCAAACCGATCGTAAAGTTCACCGCGGCCGGCGGGATGGAGGAGCTGGATCGGGTGTACGCCGACTGGAGCCAGTGGACGCAGGAGTTTAATATGCTGCGCAGCGGCGATTTTTTCATCGACTTGATGCATAAAGAGGCCTCGAAAGGAGCGGCTCTGCGGAAGCTGGCGGAAAAACGCGGAATCCCGGCGGAAAACGTCATGGCGATCGGTAATTATTATAACGACTTAACGATGCTCACCTATGCCGGACTGGGCGTGGCGATGGACAATTCTCCGCTCGAGGTGAAAGCTGCCGCCAATGCCGTAACTGCCTCGAATAACGAGGAAGGCGTGAAGCGGGCGTTGGAAAAATATTGTTTAGAAGTCTAACTGCATGAAGATAGATCAAGCCGAGCCCGGAAACGGGTTCGGCTTTTTTGGGTGCTCATAAATGGTCAGTCTAGGGAGATTCGCGGCTGCTCGGCGTCCGGCAGGGGACGGGATTTGGGGCGGTGCAGCAGCCAGACGAGGCCTAGGCCAAAGCCCAGCAAAGCGAGGAACGTTCCCCCGGCGAGTCCCAACGTTCTAGGGGTCACGGCTTCCAGCAGAAAACCGGAAGCGAGCATGGCGACGCCCATTACGGTATTTTGCAGGGTGGCCAGGCCGCCGAAGAACCGGCCTTGCCATTCGCTTGGAATCAACTGCATCAGAACCGTTTCGTTGCAGGCGTTGCCTACGCTGGTGATGACCGCTGAGAAAGTCAGCAGCCCAAGCAGCAGGAGAAATGAAGGCGATTGGCTGCTGATCACTTGAAAGATTCCTTCGAGCCCAAGTGCAAGAACCGCAGCAGTTCGCATATGACGGGCCATCTTGCCAGCGAGTCCGGAACCGATCAGCATCCCGGCCCCCAGCGCCCCATACAACAGCCCAATGCCGACGTCTCCCATGTGGAACACTTCAGAGGCGTATACGCTGATCAGCACATTAAAGATCCCGTCCCCGATCGGCCAAATGGTAAAGACAATCAGCATAATTCGCAAAAAGAAGGATTGGCTCACCAGCCGGCGAAATGCGGTGGACGGGTGAATCGCGGGTTTCGGGCTTGGCTTAGCGGTATTCGTTGCTGTCGCGTCTGCCCGTGCTGCGGGCTGCTCGGCAGGATTCAAACGAAGAAGCAGCAGGCCGGAGACGAGGAAGGACAGGGCGTTAAGCACAAAAGACACCTGGCTGCCAACCGCAGCGGCTAGGATGCCGCCCGTGACAGAGCCGCCGATGAGCACAAAGCCCACCATGGCCTGCTCCAAGCTGTTTACTGCTAGTAAGTTCTCCCGACGGACGAGCCGGGGAATCAGCGACATGCGGGCCGGGGCGTAGATGGCTTCGCCCGCAGACAAGGCAAACGAGCTGACATAGATGATCCAGACGTCTCCGGCATCGTGGACAAGAAGCGGTGTTAACGCAAAGAAGATCCGGATCGCGTCGGTGAAGAGCATGATCGTTCTTTTGGTGAAACGGTCGGCGAGCCACCCGCCAAGCGGTCCGAAGACGAGGTAGGGAACCAGGCGAACCGCAAAGGTGATGCCGACGGCCAGACCCGAGCCGGTCAACGATAATAGCAAGCCGAGGACAGCAACCTGGCTGAATCGGTCGCCGATGCCGTTGACCAGACCAGCCGCAAACAGGCGGCGATAGGAGGGTTCCTGGCGCAGGATTCGTAAAGATTTCATGGGATGAGGCCAACTCCTTTTATATATCAATCTAATTAAATAGTCATCTAATTACTAGTGCAAAAAAAGGCAACAAGGCGAAAAGGCACTGCCTTATTGCATGGCGAGATATAACCCGATGCGCTGCTGCTGCGATCAGGATGGGCTCTTGTCCCAGAGCTCCGGCGGGTTCAGCTCGTAAATATCATTTTCGCGGTACATAAAATGGTTCATGATAAACTCGCGGCGAATCGTAGCATAATCCTCGTGGTATTGCCGAATATATTCGTTGATTTCTTTCTCCGTATATTTGCGGTGCGGCTCCAGGCCCTTGACGAGACGCTCAAGCACGATCAGCTTCTTCTTGCGTTGGGCCGGCAGATGCTTTAAGGTACCGTCTCGATTAAAGAAGTTGTCCTGGATGGCAGCTTTACGTGCCGCCTCATCGTGCTTGTCCTCGGCTGCGGGATTCGCCTTGCCGACTTTCAGAATCGCTTGGGCTTGTTGGGTGAGGCTTTTTTCGTTCAAATAAAAATAAATCGTATTCTTATCGCGGCGTTCGTACACCAAATCCGCCTCCCTTAACTTGGTCATATGATGGGTAATCGTCGGCGGCGTGACGCCAAGCTTTCCAGCCAGCGCCTGACCGTGCAACGGGCCGTTCTGAAGCAAGGCGATAATCCGGATGCGGGTCACATCGCCAACGGCTTTATGAAAATTAACTAACCGGTCGAGCTGCATACTCATCCCTCGCTAATTCGATAATCGTTTAATTAGATGACTGTATTATTTCATCCTCAGCTGTTTCTTGTCAAGGGATAAAAAAATAGCGGTGGAATCCAGGCCGGATTCCAACCGCTTTACAGGCTCATTGCAGCATTAAACCAGAAGCGAACGGGAAACGATAACGAGCAAGATGAAAAGGACCAGAATGGCTGCCGTTGAAGTGAAGCCCCCTCCGTAGATTCCACTCATTGTTATTCCTCCCTTACGTCAGGATGGTTTCCCGTTTAAAAACGAGATAGTGCATTGTATGTTGCCAAGGAGGTATACGTTTGGACATCCGGCAGGAGTGACCTGCAAATAGGCAAATCCGAAATTTTAATGCCGCAATCCTTTGGGCAGGTGATTTTTCAGCTGTCCGCCGCTGGCTTTGCCCCAGCCCAGCGGGTATTGGCCGTCGCCGCAGGCGACGGTCACGAGGTGCCAGCCGCGCAAGGAGGCGGGCACTTCGAGCGTCTCGCCGCGCAGGTAGGCCGCGACGAGAGGCGAATTCTCGTCCAGCGTCCACAGACGCGGGTCGGCTTCGTTCGCGCTCAGCGCCATGGCCAGCGCATGGGCGGGCTCAAACCGGCCTTTGCGGACGTCGCCGAGGTGCAGCCCGGCGCGTGGAACCTTCAGGCCGGTCAGGTGTTCCGGCGTCAGCGCCAAACCGCCGCTGGCTGGCAGCAGATAAAGCGCCTCGCCGAACAGGAGCGGGGTGCCTCCAGCGGGAGGCGCGAAGGCAGGCAGCTCGTCCGCCGCCCAAGCGCGGAAGCTGTCCCAGGCCGCGGCGGCGCTTCGCTCGGACGGACCGGAGCGGGCGCCGCGCTTGCGGTCGCGCTCACGTCCGCCGCTGCGAACTCCGTCTGCCCCCGCCCGTCCGGCGCCGGCAAGTGTGATCGCGCTGTCCCTCTCGTCATTATCCCGTTCGATCAGGGCGACGTAATGGCCTTCCCCTTGCTCGCGGTGCGGCCAGATCCGTTTCTCGGCAATCAGCCGCAGGAACGGGTACTCCGCTAACAGACGGGCGATGGTGTCCTCGTTCTCATGGCGGTTAAACGTGCAGGTCGAGTAGGCGAGCCGGCCGCCGGGCTTCAGCATCGCGACCGCGTCCTGAAGGATGTCCCATTGCCGGGCAGCGCACAGCTCCACGGCCTCCGGCGACCACTCGCTGATCGCGTTGGGATCCTTGCGGAACATCCCCTCGCCGGAGCAAGGGGCATCCAGCATGATGCGGTCGAAGGCAAGCGGGAAGCGGGCGGAGAGCGCCGGCGGTGCCGCCTGCGTCACGACGGCGTTCCGGATGCCCAGGCGCTCCACGTTTTCCGCTAGAATGCGCGCGCGCTGCGGGTGAATTTCGTTGCTGATCAGCAGGCCTTGCCCGGCCATTTTTGCAGCGATTTGGGTCGTTTTGCCGCCGGGCGCAGCCGCTAGATCCAGCACCGTCTGACCGGGCTGCGGGTCAAGCAGCTCCACGGCGGACATCGCTGACGGCTCCTGAATATAATAGAGACCGGCAGCATGGTATGGGTGTTTCCCCGGCCGCGTGGATTCCTCGTAATAATAGCCCGTCCCGCACCAGGGCACCGGACGCAAGGCGAACAGCTCCGCGAGCTGGTTTGCCGCCGGGGAGGACGGGGTGATTTTTAGCGTATTTAATCTTAGTCCATAGGTGCGAGGCGCATCATAGCTTGCCAGAAACGCCTCGGTCTCGGCCGGGCCGAGCAGGGCCGTTACCGCCTCAAGGTATGCGGCCGGCAGGGATGGATGACTCATCGTTGTTGCTCCTTCCAAAATCTAAAAAAGGCCATCGGAGGCCGGATCATCTCTACTTCAGCAGTTTATCATATCGCTTTTTATTCACAAAAGAGGCAGTTGATAAAGCAGTGACTTTTTGATGACTCGCAAAAAAGGGGAATGGATGTTCCTTCCTGCCTATGGCATAATGGAAAAAGAAGCGGACTTTTCGCCAAAACGTAACGACATGCAAAGGAGAAGCACAATGAAACTGCTGCAGGCTTTATTTTTTCCACCGGAACAGCCCGGGGGCGTATCGTCGATGATTCCGTACCTGCAAGACCGGTTTAATCCTCCTCATTGGGAGATGGAGTTGTTTTCTCTGCCAAAACGGATCCGTTCGAAGGGGAGCGATCCCGTTATTTTTCATACCTTTGATTGGCAGCAATACGGGGACAGCCCGATCGTGCAAAAATACGTGCAAACCTATCGCGACTATCTGTGGTGGACCAAGCTGCGACTGAAGCAGCCGTACGATCTCATCCATGCCCATCACCCGATCGCGGGGCTGGCGATGAAGGAAGTGTTTCCGCAGACGCCGGTCATCCAAAGCATTCATTCGAGTTATGAAAAAGAACTTATTCTAAACGGCCGCATCCGGGAGAACGGGCCGGAGCACCGGTTTCTTACGTCGCTGTATCGCGAACTGGAGCATCGCACCGACCGGTTGTTCACCGTATCGAAATCCTTTGCCGAATATTTGGCGCCGTACGTGGACGATCCTGCGGCCATCGGCGTGATTCCCAACGGGTTTGACGAGAAGCGGTTTAAACCGGTCCCTCATGAAAATGAAGTCGCTCAGCTCGTCACCGTCTGCCGTCTCGTGCCGGCCAAAGGACTGGATACGTTGCTGCATGCATGCGCGGAGCTGAAGAAGCGCGGTCATAACTATGTGCTGCACATCATCGGCGACGGTCCGATCCGTCAGGAGCTGGAGCAGCTGGCGCAGCGATTGGGCATTTATGACGAGACGATTTTTTACGGGTATACGTTGCATCCCGAGGAATTTATGCCGTTCTTTGATATCTTCGTGCTGCCTTCCCGGGCGGAGGCATTTGGCAATGTGTTTGCCGAGGCGGCGCTGTGCAGTCTTGCGCTCGTCGGAACGCGGATCGGCGGGATTGCCGAGCAAATTGAGGACGGTGTGAACGGTCTGCTGGTGCCTCCGGAAGATCCGAAGGCCTTAGCCGAGGCGCTGGAGAAAGTGATCGTGGATCCGGATTACCGTTATCAGCTGGCCCGTAGCGGCTCGGAGAAGGCCAAAACTCATTACTCGCTGAACCGGGTGGTCCACGAGTTGAAGAAGCTGTACCTGCAATTCAAATAGGAAAGAGTTGTTGTGCGGATGAAAGCCTTTCGTTTTCTACACGCGGCCGATTTGCACCTGGATACCCCATTTTCGGGGATGTCCGGTGTGCCGGATCGGCTGCGCGAGTTATTGCGGGAATCTACCTTTACCGCGTTCGAGCGGTTGATTCGGCTTGCGATCGAGGAAGCCGTTGATTTCGTGGTGATCAGCGGCGATATTTACGACGCTTCAGATTCTTCGCTGCGCGCACAGCTGCGCCTGCGAGAGGGCTGGGACAAGCTGGGGGAGCACGGCATTCCGGTATATTTGATCCGGGGGAACCATGACCCTTTGTCCGGCCGGAGGCTCAGGTTAGCCTTGCCCGATCATGTGACGGAGTTTGGTCCCAAGGCGGAAAGCGTGATCGCTGTACGGCGCAGCGACGGGGAGCCGGTGGCGGTGCTGACCGGGGCTTCTTATCCGACCCCGGCGGTGCATGAGAATTTGGCGATCCAGTATCGGCGCGAGCCGGGCTCGGCGCTCTACCACATCGGGCTGCTGCACGGCAACGTGGACGGCCAGGAGGGGCATGACGCTTACGCGCCATGCTCGCTTCGCGATTTACAGGCCTCGGGATACGACTATTGGGCGCTGGGTCATATCCATAAGCGGCAGATTCTTTGCGACTCGCCGTGGGTCGTGTACCCAGGCAACATTCAAGGGCGCAGCTTAAAGGAAACCGGCCCGAAGGGCTGCTATCTGGTGGAGGTTGCGGAGAACGGAGAAGCGGAGTTGTCCTTTCGGCGCCTCGATCAAGTGTTGTGGCTGGAGAGCGGCCTGGCGATCGACGGTCTGGCTACGGAAGAAGCGTTGAAGGTGAGCGTCGAGGAGCGGCTGGACGAGCTGCGGGAAGCCGAGCCTGATCGGATCACGGTGGTTCGGTTGATTTTTACCGGGCGCGGGCCGCTGCATGGGATGCTTCAATCAGGACCGGAAGCGGCGGAGCTGCTGCAGGAGCTGCGGCGCAAAGAATTGGGACGCTTCGAGGCTGCAGGGCTGGGCGAAGGAATCGTATGGCCAGCGGGCTTCAAGCTGGAAACCGGGATGGAGCTGGACCGCGAGGGGCTGCTTGCGGAGGACAGCTTCCTCGGTGAGCTGTTCCGGTTAGGAGAACGGACGGCAGCGGAGCCTGAACGGGTGGAGGAGCTGGTTGGCACCGCGTTGGCCCCGCTGGCGGACAACCGGCAGCTGCGGCGTATATTGCAGGAGCTGAATTCGGAAGCCAAGCTGGAGCTGGTACGCCGGGCTGAGGAGCTGGCGGCTACCTTGCTGAATGAAGATACGCCGTCGTCGCGGGAAGGGAGAAGCGTCTCATGAAGCTGGAACGGATGCAGATCAGCGGCTTCGGCCGCCTGAACGGGCTCGACGTGGAGTTGCCCGGCCAGGTGACGGTGCTGTACGGCCCCAATGAAGCGGGCAAAAGCACGCTGCTTGGCTTCGTCCGGGCGATGCTGTTTGGCATCCCCACCCGGGCAGCGGCGGCCGAACGGTATGAGCCGCTGCGGGGCGGAGCGCATGGCGGGGTGCTGACGATCCTGGGCGACGACGGGACGCGCTGGATGATCGAGCGGTATTCGCAGCCGCCGGAGGGGCGGAACCTGCCCGGCACACGCGGCGACCGGCTGCGGATCACGCGCAGCGATGAACGCGGCGGCGTGCGGGAGGCGTCGCAAGAGGAGATGCAGCGGGAGCTCCTCGGCGGTCTGTCCAAGGCGATGTTTAAGCAGCTGTTCGCCGTGTCGTTGACGGAGCTGCAAGAAGTTGGCGCCTTGCAGTCGGAGGAGCTCAGCCGCTACCTGTTCCACGCCGGGATCGGCGGCGGAGCGGCGGTGCTGCGCGGGGAGAAACGCTTGGTCCAGGACATGGACAAGCTGTACCGGCCGCGCGGGCGCACGCAGGAAATCGCTCAGCTCCTCCAGGCGGTGGAGCGGCTGGAGCGCGAGGCCGAGGCGGCCAAAGCGCTGCTGCCGCGGTACAACGACGTGCTGGAGGAGCTGGAGCGGCTGGCCGCGCAGCTGGCGGAAGCCGAAGCCGCCCGCGCGGCGCGGGGCCGGGAGACGGCCCGGCTGCAGCGGGCGGCGGCCAGCCGGGCCGATTGGCTGCAGCGCGAGGCGCTCCGCGCGGAGCTGGCGGCGCTGCCGCCGGTCGCCCGCTTCCCCGCGCAGGGGGCGGCGCGCTGGCAGGCGCTGCAGGCGGAACGCGAGCGCCTGCAGCTCGAGCGCAGCGAGTGGGCCCGGCGGCGGGAAGCGCTGCAGGCGGAGCTGGCGCGGCACCGCCCGGATGCGGCGGTGCTGGCGCAGGAGCCGGCGCTGCGGCAGCTGGCCGGCCGCCTGCCGGGCTACGAGGCCCGGCAGGGCGAGCTCGCCGAGCTGGCGGCGGAAGCGCTCCAGCTCGAAGGGCGGCTGGCCGAGTGCCTGCGCAGCATCAACCCGGCATGGGGCGCGGAGGATCTGCGCGCTTTTGCCGGGACAGTGGGCGAACGGGAGAGCGTTCGCCGGTTTGCGTCGCGGTTTGCCGCGTACGACAAGGAGATGGAGCTGCTGCGGAGCGAGCGTGCCAAGCAGGAGCGGGCCGCGGCAACCGCGGAGAAGGCCGCCGCGGCGGCGGTCGCGCGGGTTGAGGCCAGCGCGGCGGAGGGGCGGCGGCAGTTCGCCATGCTGGTCCCGCAGCAGCCGAGCGAAATCCGCGCGCTCTGGAGCGAGCTGCGCGGCGAGCTGGACCGCTGGCGGGAAGGCCAAGTGCGGCTCGCGTCCGAGCAGCGGGCGGCTGACGCCAGGGCGCTGGCCGCAGCGCAGATGCGTGCGCTGTACCGCAAGCTGCTCGCCGGCTGCGGCCTGCTGACGGTGGCGCTGCCCGTCATCCTGTGGCTGACGGCGGACGCGCCTTGGGCGGCCGCAGCCACAGCGGCGGCGCTGCTGGGCCTGGACGCGGCCCTGGCGCGGGCCGCCTTCCGCAGCGCACCGCCTGCCGGCGAGCGGCGGCTGCGCCGCGGTGCGGCCGCGTTTGGCGCCGGGGACGACGCCGGCCCGGAAGCGCGCCTTGGCGCGCTCCTGTCCCGGCTCGTCCGCCATCCGCAGAGCGCCGCGGCCGCTTCCCGGTCGCGCAGCGGGGCCGCCCCTTCGTCCGGTCCGGTGGACTGGGACGAGGAGGAGCAGCAGCTGCGCCGGCTGATGGAGGCGTGGCAGCTGTGGGATCAGCGCCACGCCGCGCTCCAGGGCGAGGCGGAGGCCGCCTTGAGCCAGGCCTCCGCCGCCCGGGATGAGCTCGCGGCTGCCGAACGCGAGCTGGCGCGCCGCGAAGCCGCCTTTGAGGAGTTGGCCGGGCAGTGGGAGACATGGCTGACCGAACGAAAATTGTCTGCCGATCTGTCCCCGGAGGCGGCTGCGGACGTGTTCCGCCTCGCGGAGCAAGGCCGGGACTGGCTGGCCCGCTTGGATGGGCTGGCGGCCAAGATGGCCGCGCTCCGTGCGGAGAACGAGCGGTTTGAACAGGAATGCTTGGCTTATGGCGACCAAGCAACCTCCGATCAAGCCGCGGCAGTTCTGCGAGCAGCCTTATCTCACCTGGACGGCGCGCTCGAAGCGAAAAAACATCACGACCAGCTTTCCGCCCAGCTGTTACCGCTGGAGGAGGAAGGACAGCGCTTAGACGACCGCTTGCGGCAAGTGCTTGAATCGGAGCAGGCGTTGCTCGCCGAAGCGGGCGCTGCAGACGGCGAAGAGTTGCTGCGTCTTGGTGCTGCGAAAGAACGGCGGGAGGCTTTGGAGCGGGAGCTTCGGCAACTGGAGCTGATGTTGTTCGCGGGACTTGACGACGCCAAGCAGGAGGAGTTGGAGCAGCTTCTGCGGACGACGGAGGAATCGGAGCTCCGCCAGCGCTTGGAAACGGTGGAGCAGGAGTTGGCGCAAGCGGAAGCCTGGCTTGGACAGCTCCAGGAACAACGCGGACGCTTGCTGCAGGAGCAGGAAAGCTTAGCCGCCCGCTGCTTGCAGGACGATCTGATGCAGCAGTTAGAGGAGCAGCGGGCGGCCTTGCGCGATCGTCTCGATCAGTATGCGGTGATGGCGGTTTGCCATGAACTGATCGGCCGCGCACGGCGGGTTTATGAGGAAGAGCGTCAACCAGCAGTGCTGCAAGCCGCCTCGGGATACTTTGCGGAAATGACCGGCGGCACCTATCGCCGCATCGTCATGAAAATCGGCACGCAGGAGCTGATGGCCGAGCATTCGGAGCTGGGTCCGCTCGAAAGCGCGCTGCTCAGCCGAGGGACAGCGGAGCAGCTGTACTTGTCGATGCGGCTGGCATTATCCGAAGCGGTATCGGGTCAAACGCCGCTGCCGTTGCTGCTGGACGACCTGTTCGTTAACTTTGACGAAGGCCGCTTAGTCGGGGCGATATCGGTGCTGCGGAAGGTTGCGGAACGCCAGCAACTCATTATGATGACTTGCCATGAGCATGTGGTTCGGCATGTCCAAAACCTGTTGCCGGAAGCGAAGGTCGTGCACATGTAGACCCATCACATAAGTTAGGCAGCGAAAGCTGCCTGGAGCCCCCGGGGTTAACCCCGGGGGGTTTCTTTTTGCCGATACAACCCGAGTATCAGCGCCCAGATCAAACTGAACAAGCCAAACACGGGATACAGCACCGATAGCAGGGAGCTAAAACCAAATTGGCTGGTGATATAACAGATACACAAAATCGTAACCGAAATCAGCATCGGCGGCACTTGAACCCGCTGCTGCAGCTGGAGGGTCACCCCATACACGTCGGCGACAAAGGTGCTGAAGATTTCCATGAAAATGAGCAGGACATAGATCAGTTGGATGGTTGTCCCCAACTGCTGGGCAATGTTGCCCATCGGGATTTCGTATTGTACGATCCCCGGCATGTAAGCCGACAGGGCAAAATGACCGGCCATTAACATAAAGCCAACGCCCAGCCCGCCGAGAACGCCGCCCAGGACAATGACCCGGCGGCTTTCGGTATGGCTGCCGATCGGCACGAGCACCGCCTGAGCCATGGACAGGTTAAAGGCTGCATACATCAGCGGCGACGCCCAAGCTGCGATCAGCGGAGTATCCGTCTCCAACGTCAGGAAACGGGCCGCCCCCGGCGAGCCCGCGGTATTTATAATGATCGCGAGCGAGAGGATCAGCATCATCGGCACCACGATGGAGTTTAACTGCAGCACTCCGTTGATTCCCCGGCCTAGCAGCAAATAGGTAGCAATCAAAGTGATCCATAGGCCTGTCTGATAATGCAAGCCCAAGTGTTCCATAAAGACGGAGCCGGCTCCCGCCAGCATCACGCTGTTGACGCCGATGAGCACGATCAACGTAAATATGCTGAGCGCACTGCCGATCCGTTCGCCAAACAAGCGGCGGTTCAGGTCTTCATAGGAAGCTGCTTTAATGCTTCGAGCGAGCAGCATCATTTTGGTGCCAAGCCAAACGAACAGCAGCGTGGACAACAGGATCGTCAATACGCCCCATTTGCCGTACCGGGTGAAAAACTGGAGAATTTCCTGTCCCGTCGCGAAACCGGCGCCAACGACGGTGCCGATGTAGGTGAAGGCGATCTGCAGAACTTTTACGGCATTTTTCATGGTTTTCCCCCCGGTTCTTGTGCTATATATAGTACAAGGTATGTTGTCCAAGAACTGGACATGACTTAAAACCTATAGGTCGTCCAAAAAGTCATCTTTCGAGCGCGGCAGGTTTGCTCGCCGTCAATGTAACGGAACTGAGAGACGTTATTCGCCGGAGAATGGGACTATTCAGATTCTAACGGAACGAGCTGACCTTATTTGGGACAAATTCAGCTGATTGACCGTCAAAATGGTCCAATAAGGCCTCTAGGTTCCGTTAGCGCGGGAAATAGCCGGGAAATGGGCAAATAAGGGCCGTACGTTCCGTTACGCCCAGCCGCACACCGCTCCCGCATGAACTCGAAATCTGACTTGTTGGACGAAGCTATAGATCATGATCTTTGGAGGAAATGATATGGAATTGTTAAAACAAAAGATCGTCGAGCAAGGGGTCATCGTCTCGGACCAAGTGCTGAAGTTGGACGGGCTGCTGAACCATCAGGTGGATCCGCAACTGACGATGGAGATGGGCAAGGAATTTGCCAGACGGTTTCGCGACCAAGGGGTTACCCGCGTCATTACGGTGGAGTCGTCGGGGATCGCGGTGGCGTTTGCGACCGCTTATGAGTTAGGCGTCCCGCTTGTATTTGCGCGGCGGAAGAAAACGCTGCTGGCCGAGCCGGACATGCTGTGCGAGCGTGTCCCTTCGTTTACGAAAGGAATCGTGACGGACATTCTGGTGTCACGCGATTTTCTTGGGGAGAACGACCGGGTGCTGTTCATTGACGATATTATCGCGAATGGCGACGCAGCCCGGGGATTGATCCGAATTATTGAAAGATCCGGGGCGGAACTGGTTGGAGCGGGAATCGTCATCGAGAAATGCTTCCAGCCCGGAGCCCAGGCGATTCGGGAGCAGGGGATCCGTCTGGAGACGCTGGCCCGCATCGCATCGTTGGAGGGCGGACAAATCACGTTCGCTGACTGAGGACAAACGGGCGAAGAAAATGCAGCCAAATTACGGTTAATCCTTTGCAGGCCTCCGTTTTTTCGCTATAATGAGGATTACTAGGGAGAGGAGGCTAAAAGAATGGGGAAAGAATTGGCAGTAGACGCGGAGTTTTTTCTTTCGAAATTGTCCGAAGCGAAGGTAACTTTTGAACGTGCCCTGGATTGCAAACATACCGAGTTTGATGACCTTTATCCCTATATGCTTGAACATCCCCAGTTTTTCTGGTACAAACGCTATGTAGCATGGTCGCAATTGTTAACGATAGCCGGGCTGTGCCAAGAGCTCGATGTGCCTTGGAAGGAACAGTTCAGCCCGCAACAAGTAGGGTATTTGGAGCAAAGAGTCATGTCGGCCAAAGTGCTTGATTTCTGGTTTGAAACGAATGACAGCAGGGAGCACGCTTCGCGATAATCCCCTGCGCAAGGTCCAAAGCGACCTGATACTGTCCGGTGCTGCACCGGCTGCTTAAAGCATTCAAAATGATCGAAGTCCCGCTGGTTCGCCGGCGGGGCTTTTTCTTGCATTTCCCTAAGGCGAAGGATGGACGGGACCTGCAACTGTTGTATAATGATTCCCAGGAGGTGGGGTATCCGATGATCTCGGATGAATTATTGGACCAATACCGGCTGTCCGGAGAAAAAATACGCGTCGTACGCGACGGCCTTCCGGAAAACGACGTGCGGGGAATCGTCGTAGCTTGGGACGACACGCATGTGTTAATCCGCAAACCGAACCGCAACGTGGTGAAGCTGGACCGCAATTACATTTATCAGCCTGCGAAAGAGCCTAGAATTTCGCCGGTGGATTAAGATATGAGGGAAAAGGGGAACTTAAGGAAGGAGATGTGCCTTGAGGTTCCCTTTTTCCATGCGTTCTCTCCGGGACGAACCTGCCGCCTGGGCGGTTCCGTTCAAATAAGCGCGCATCCGGGAGGATACCTCCTGTTGCAGGCCGGCCCACAAAATCCTCATCTTTCCGCGATAGCCCCGGCAACGGTATTCCGCCTGAATGCCGTTCTCATCCTGGTGAATGCGTTCGATAGCGATGTTCCGCTCGCGGAGATTGCCGTGGATTTCCGAGAGAACCAGCGCCGCTCGCCGCTCGCCGTTGCGGATGAGTTCAACGTAAGCTTCGGGGCTCTTCAGCAGCCCGCTTTGCTCGAGAATTCGGGCGTCCCTTTGAAATACTTTTTGCAAAAAACCAAGCAGCAACGCGCTCTTGATCAGCGCGAGTTCCTCTTCCTTAATGCCGGGAACGGCCATAGGTCAACACCTCTTTATGCGAACTTATGTTCTTATCATAACCCAATAGATTATTTTTAATCAAGGGGGCTTATCCGAAAGTTGGGCATTGACTTTTTTGGGTTGGACGTGGTATGATCTATCTTGTCGCTGCAAAATATGATTTTGTACGATACCGATTATGCGGTCGTGGCGGAATTGGCAGACGCGCACGGTTCAGGTCCGTGTGGGCTAACCCCCCGTGGAGGTTCGAGTCCTCTCGACCGCATTGATTTTAACGAAGAAGAGCTTTTGATTTGCCTTTAGGGTGAATCAGGAGCTTTTTTTGTTTCATTTTGTGGGGAATCGCGTTGACAAATCGAAAAAGCTAGCCTAATATCGATTTAAACTTAAACGTATAAGTTATAGAGCTTAATCGTTTAAGTTGAAATTGTCTATCGAAGGGGTGACTAGGAATGGGAGCGAAAATCGTCACACTTGCCAACGTGCACTCCAAGCTTTTGGGGAATTCGCGGGAGGTTTACGTCTATTTGCCCCCTTCTTATGCGGAGTCGAAGAATCGTCGGTACCCGGTGCTTTATGCGCAGGATGGACAGCATATGTTTGCGTCCGACGCGAAGGGAGATTCGTGGGAAATGCATCAAACGGCGGAGCGGTTAAGCCGGGAAGGCCGGATGGAAGAAGTGATTATCGTAGCCGTCTCGTCCATTTCGGATCAACGGGGCTCGGAGTATTTTCACAATCATCCGGGAGTTCGGGAAGCTTTCCATACGACCTGTAAGGGGGAGTTGTACGAAAGGTTTCTCATCGAGGAGCTGAAGCCGATGATCGATGCTAGGTTTCGTACTTTGACGGATCGGGAGCATACGGCGATCATCGGTTCGTCCGCGGGGGGACTTGTCTCGTATCATATCGCGTTTCGCCGGCCGGACGTATTCGGGCAGGTGGCGATCCTGTCGCCATTTCTGGTGCATGCGGTGGTGAATAAGCAAGGGGACGGTACGAACAAACAGGAGCCGCTGATCGAACAAAAAGTATACCATTCCTTCCCGGTGAAACCGCCGTCGTTGCGTGTTTGGGTCGATATCGGAGGAGCGGAAGGGCTTATCATGCCTCGTCACGTACGGGCGTTTGTGGATGAAATGATCGAAAGCGGCTTTACGCCGGGCGAGGATTTGATGTTTTTGCTCGACGAGACGGCAGGCCACTCCCAAGCCGATTGGGCAAGACGGTTGCATCGTCCGCTGATGTATCTGTTTGGCGAGATTGGACGCCCTTGCAGCCTGAGGCTGGCCGGGAGAAGGCAAGTCGGGCTAGAAGGATACCGGGTTCGGCTGTATCCGAAGGTGACCTATGACACGGGCTTCGAAATGAGTTTACTCACGGCGGAATATAAGGTGGACTGTCCGGAAGTGTTGACGGTGGGATCCAACGGCTTGATTGTTCCGCTAGCCTCAGGGAAGGCCGACGTAGCGGTTCAATTCGGCGGCCTTACAGGAACGGCAAACATAGAGGTGATTCCGGAATTATCCGATCACGTGCAGGTCGAAATCAGCGTGACCGTTCCTCCGTCTACCCCGGCGGATGCTCAAATCCATGCGGGGTTCGAAATCCCGAAAGTTCGGGACGGTTTCTACCAGGGAAGCTTTTTGCTGCCCAGAGATCTGGCGTTTGATGTGAAGGTATCCCGGGGCTTTGGTTGCCATGAGCGCAGAAAAACGAGTCGACGCTTCGACACCTCCGAGCCGGTTCGTCTGCATTTCAATGTGGAGGAATGGGAGGATGATTCAACTTCCTGATTCTATGCGGGACAAGTCAGTAGCAGTTGCCTTCAGGGATATGCTGTCATCCTACCAGAGTGCTAGTGAATCGATGAGGTGTTAGATGTGAAAAAAGCAACGATGAAAGACATCGCCCGTGAAGCGAAGGTTTCGGTGGCGACGGTCAGCTACATTTTAAATAACGTAGACAACCAGAAAATTACGGAAGAAACGCGTTGCCGAGTGTTGGAAGCCGCGAATAAGCTGAATTATATCCCAAGTCTTGCGGCACGTTCGCTTGTCCGGGGTAAATCCGGCATGGTAGCCTTGCTCTTTAGCCGCGGCGAGCGGGACGGGGTATGGAAGCAGCTGTATTACGGCAGGTTGGCCGAACGGATGGAAGCGCTCTGCAAGCAGGCAGGTTATCACCTGCTCGTGCTGGGGATGGACGCTGAGCGACCCAATCCAGAGATCATCCGGCAGCGGGAGGTGGATGGGGTGCTGTTGGCCGGAGTAAAGCAGGAAGTATTCCGGGACATCTCCATCCACTTTAGCTTTGGGGTGCCGATCGTGCTGCTCGACACCCCTATAGACGATCCGCTGTTTCATAAAGTTGTGATTGATTACCGGAAGGCGTTCACCTTATGGAGAGAGCGATCGGCCACTAGCGAACGGCGCTTTTTGGTGCTGGACGACTTCACGAACGAGAACACGATGAAGACGATCATGGATGCGGCTCAGCTCGAACCGAAAGCGGTTTTCGTGCTGACAGCCGATAACGTGGACAAGCTGCCCGATTTTTTGGCGCGGTTTCAAGGGGGCAGCGGGATCGTGGTAAATGAGTTTGTTGGCATGATCGTTGCGAATGCCTCACATGGAATGGAGCTTGAGTTGACCGTCCTCTGTACGAGCGGATGTCCTGAACTGCTGTCTCCCGCGGTCCGCAAGTTAACTTCGGAAAGAAATCGGGGACAGGTTGAAGTTGCTTTTGAGATCATGCAGTTTTATATCGAATCAAAGGATAAGGCCTCCCAAAAAGTGAGCTCCAAAACCGAAGCGGGATATGAAGAGTATGTTTTGATCCCGCTGCAGTGAGTGTGTTTCCATTCAGGGGCACGCCCCTCTATCATACGGGATAATCCTGCAAAAGCCCCCAGCCAACGAACACTGCACACGCGGCTTTAAATCGATTTCCGAATGTTCCCCGGCGAATGCGCAGACTCAGCTTCCCGATACTGCCCCGGCGTCATACCCTCTACCTTTCGGAAGGAACGGATAAAGTTCTGCGAGTTGTTGTATCTCAGCTTGGCTGCGATCTCCTTGACGGGCATTTCCGTGTTGCGCAGCCATTCTTTGGCCATCTTGAAGCGGTACATCGTGAGGTATTCGCTGAAGGAGTAGCCCGTTTCTTTCCGGAAAATGCTGCTGATGTAGTTCGCGTTGTAATGAAGACGGGCGGCGCAAGCCTCCAAGGTCAGATCCGTGTCGTACTCGTGGTGAATCAAATCGATAATCTTCTCCGAAATGTTCTGGTATTGGGCGTTTTGCCGGTTATTAAAGATGCGGATCATCGGTTGAATGACCGTCGTCCAGAACCAATCCTCGATTTCCGCTTTGGTGTGCAGCCCCAGCATCTCTTCAAATAATGAGCCGCTGCCTGCAGGCCGGATCTGGTGCAAGGCGATCCCCGCTTCCTGCATCATCACCAGCAGATTGTTCAGCAGGCGGGTCAGCGGAATTTGATATTCCTGCGGCGACAGCTCCTGGCTAAACAAGGAGTTAAACAACCGCGCGTTCACTTCCTTGGCTTTCTCCGTTTCCGCCAGCTTGATGGCGTCTAGCAGCTTGCTTTCCTTATGCGTCGGGTAATTGACGTTCAGGACATGCTTGCCGGAGTTGAGGTTCTCGTATTGAATAATGACCCCGGTCCCCAGCTTCATTCGATATTTCAATGCTTCCATCCCTTCGCGGTAAGCGATGGGCAGCTTCGCGATAGACTGGAATGGCAGGCTTAAGCCAATGCTGACATGGACCTTCAGGCATTGATGGATTTCGTGCTGCAGCTTCTCCGTCCAGGCATAAACGGCTTGGCGAAACGAATCGGGCCCCTCTTCAGGACTTCCGATCAACGTCACGATCGTCTGATCCATAATCACGGGAGTGAACCGGCTTTGGGGATCCAGCAGTTCCTCGATGATATTTTGCGCGGCGAACAGAAGCAGGTTGAGATCCTTTTTGGCATAGGCCGAATCCTCCGTAAAATCCAGGGCTAAGGTGAATACCGCCATCGTTCGCCAAGCGTGGATCTGCTCCTGGTAGCCGTATTGTTCAAGCTTCTCCAGTAATTGGCTTTTGGTGTAATGCCCTTGGTACGCTTCAATCAAGGAAAAAGCCCGCACTTGTCGGATATGCTGACGAACTTCCGTTTCGAGCTGCGATTTGGACTGGAACAAACGATGATACTCTTCGCCAATGAGCTCAAATTCATCGGCATGCCCCCGGCGGACATCGGTTTTGCGCCGGCCGATCAGATGCAGAAGGCGTTCAATCGGCGAGTACATCCGACGCGAACCAAACCAAGCCAGCCCGATCGACAGCACCAGCATGAATAGGCAGACATAGAAGGTGAACAGCCCGATTTTTCCTGCTTCCCGGGTCAGGCTGCCGATGGAGGTTACCGAGAGATACATCCATCCGTTCAGCTGGGAGCGCAAGTAGGTGACGGCATAGGCCTTCTTGCCGATGTTTGTCTGAAACTGCCCGGAGGGCTGGGCCTCGTCCGCTAGCAGGGAGGTATCTTCCCATCCGGTCTCCTCCAGCTGCTGCCCGATCTGCGACGGATCGGGATGCATCAGGATTTGCCCGCGCTCGTCTACGACAATGACGATGTCCTCCGTCTGGATGTCCGTCGCCACAACGTCCTGCAGGCTGCAGGCGGGAAAATTAGCCAACGCCAGCCCGTATTTGTGCAAGCTGGAGACCGGCAGCTTCTTGATCAGGCTAATGCTATAATGGCAAGGTGCGGAATCCGCATTCTCCTCGCTGTAAAACCAGGAGGACGGCGTTAACATCCAGGTGGTGTCATTAGGCGTGTCCATCAACCGTTCAAGGCCTTCACGGTCCTTATATTCGCTCATCCGGTACAAGCCGGAGTTCTTCACCATCCAGTCTTGCTGCAGGTTAATCAGAACGACGTCCTCCAGCCTCGTGTCGAAGGATTGCATGTTTCGGATTTCATTACGCAGGTCGTTATATAATTTGAAATCGCTTTCAGTTAACGGGTTTTGAAGAGCCCTTTTGAGTACGGTCGAGTTCACGACTTGATTTAACGTTTGGTTGACAGTTGTTAACTTCCGTTCTACATTGGAGTTAATTTGCGAAATTAGCTCAATTTTGCTTCGGTTTACATTTTTTTGGATTTCCCGGGTTGAAGTCAGATAGGAGAACGTACCGATGAACAGGACGGGCAGCGTACTTACGGCGATTGTAAAAATCATCAGTTTGCTTAAGAAGCTTAAAGGTTTCACCAATCTCAGCACCTGACCTTATCGTTAAAAAGTCGTTATTTCCAAGTGTATGACGTCTGTCAAATAATAGCAATAATCATCTCGTGAGGCAATAATCATTTTGTATTATTCTTCGGTTTGGGGGGGCTTTGACCAATGATTAGAACAAAAGACGGGGGCCGCGGATTATCCGCGATTGCGCTACTCTTACTCGTGCTCGTACTCTTGGTTTCCTTGCTAAGCGGGTGTATGAACCGGAACACGCAACTCCAGGCATCCGATCCTGATCGGCCTTATTTGTCCGTTTTGGTGCCGCTTCATTTTCCTCAGCCGCCATCAAAGGAGATTGTAGCCAAGATCGAGGAGTTAACCGATGTTCGGCTGGATCTTAGATGGGTGCCGGAGGGCGTCTATACCGACAAAATGATGACGGGGTTAACCACAAACTCCCTTGCCAAGGTCAGCTTTGTGAAATTTTCTGATTATCATCTGGTAAAGAATGCGATCCGCTCCGACGTCTTTTGGGAAATTGGGCCGTATTTGGCGGAGTTTCCGAACCTGAGCAAACTGGATCCGGACATATTAGATCAGGCGGCTGTAGACGGAAAGATATATGGGCTTTATACCGAACGACCTTCCTCACGGCAAGGGATCATTTTACGCAAGGATTGGCTGGAGCGACTTGGTTTGGAGGAGCCCAAAACGCTGGATGAGCTTTATGAAGTGCTACGGCAGTTTACATATGGGGATCCGGATGGCAATGGGAAGCAGGACACGCTTGGCGTCGTGGATCGGAACGATCTGGTGTACGGTATTTTTAAGACGCTCAGCTCTTATTTCGGTACCCCAAACAACTGGAAGATCGAGGATGGCCGGGTCATTCCGGAATTTATGACGGATGAATATCTGAATACGATGAATTTTATGAAAAAGCTATACGACGAGAAGCTGATTAACTCGGATTTTCCGCTGACAAGCAAAGAGGTGCAACGGGATCGGTTCATCCGCGGCGAGGCGGGCGTTTTGATCGGAAGTATGACCGACGTTCAGCGCCTTGCCATTGAAGCGCGGGCCATCAACCCGGATGCGGATTTTACGCTGGTGAACCGGATCAAAGGTCCGTACGGTTATAAAGTATGGTCGATTCCGAATTTTAACGGCCTGTATCTATTTTCTAAGAAGATGATTCCAACGGAGGAGGATCTGAGAGATGCGCTGCGGTTTTTCGACCGGACCATGGATCGGGATGTGGCCAATTTAATGAAATATGGCTTCGAAGGCAGACACTACCGGACGGAGAACGGGATGGTCATTCTGCCGGAGGAAACGTCGCAGCTGCGGGTGAACGAGGTGAATCCGTTATATTCGCTGATGATCGCCGATATCAGTAACCCCAATTTGATGGAGGTCGCGCAAAAAGAGCATTTGACTCAAATCGCCGAACAGCTTAGCAAAGACAACGAAGCGTTCCTGGTGGACGATCCGACGGTTCGGCTCAGCTCGCCGACTTATGATGAGAAGAGTGCGGAGCTGTCCACGATCATTAGCGATGCCACCTACAATTATATCCTGGGGCGCATCGACGCCCACGGCTTCCGCCAAGAGGTTGAGCGGTGGAAGCAAAGCGGCGGTCAAGCCGTAATCCGCGAATTTGAGGAAGCGCTATCACGCCGATAATCATTAGTTCAGGTTCAACGCTTAGCAGCTGCCGTTATGAGGAAATGATTGTTTCCGTACTGCCGCCATGACGATACCGTGGAAGAGTAAGCAATCCAAACCATGGGAGGTCCAAAGGTTATGAAGAAACGATCCTTCATCCTCATTCTGACCACACTGTTATCGTTAAGCGTTGTGCTGGCCGGTTGTGGAAGCGCTAACAATAAGGGGGGCGGCAGTTCAGCTGCGACAGAGCCTGCCGCGTCTACTTCTGACAACGGCGGGAACACAACCGCAGAGGCGGAGAAACCAACGGAAATTACGATTATGCTGCCGTTAAATACGTCGGAGACGCCGCCGGATACGATCAAAGCTGAGCTGGAGAAGCTGACGAACACGAAGCTGAACTATCAGTTTTTCCCGGCGGACACCTATGAAGAAAAGCTGAACACCGCGTTTGCCACGGGCTCCTTGCCTCAAGTCACCTACCTCAAAAACCAAACCACGTTTATTCAAATGAAAGAAGCGATTAAGGACGGACAGTTTTGGGAAATCGGCCCGTACTTAAGCGAATTTCCGAACCTGAACAAATTAAAGCCGGAAATTCTGAACAATACGAAGGTGGAAGGCAAGCTGTACTCCCTCTATATCGGCAGACCGCTGGCACGCCAAGGGATCATTTACCGCAAAGATTGGGCCGATAAGTTAGGCTTGTCCGCACCGGCCAATGTGGACGAATTGTTTGAAATGGCCAAGGCGTTTACGGAACAAGACCCGGACGGAAATGGCCAAAAGGATACGATCGGAATCGCTGACCGGAACGAGCTGGTCTACGGAGCGTTCAAGACGGTATCCGCTTGGTTCGGTACGCCAAACAACTGGGGCGAGAAGGACGGCCAGCTGCTGCCGGAGTTTATGTTCCCGCAATATATCGATACGATGGATTTCTTTAAGAAGCTGCGGGATAACGGCTACATTAACCAGGACTTTGCAGCGACCAGCAAAACCGATGCCGTCAATATGTTCACAAGCGGCAAGGCCGGGCTCTATATCGGCGGGTCCATGCAGGACATCGATTCGCTGAACAAGGATCTGATCAAAAATGTGCCGGACGCCGTACTCGACACGCATAGCATGGTAGCCGGTCCCGACGGGAAGTTCGCCCAGTGGATGATTCCGGGCTACAACAATATCATTCTGTTCCCGAAATCGGCGGTGAAGGATGAAGCGGAGCTCAAGAAGATTTTGGCGTTCTTTGACAAGATGATGACGCCGGAAGTAGCCAATTTGATGTACTGGGGCATTGAAGGCACGCACTATACGGTCGTAGAAGGCAAAGCCAAGGCTGCGGATAACAAAGAATTGATCGAGCGCGAAGTGAAGCCGTTTAAGGACAGCGTCATCGGGGAACCCGAAACCAACGGCATGTACGAAAGCTACAATACGCTGCCAGGCCGGATCCATGCGGAAGAATTAATCAAGGAAAACGTCAAGGTGGGCGTGCCTGACCCTACGGCGGCGCTGGATTCGCAAACCTACGCGGAGAAGGGCGTGGAGCTGCAGCAGTTGATTACGGACGCCACGTATCAATATATTTACGGTCAAATCGACAAGGCGGGCTTCGAGAAAGCGATCGAGCAATGGAAGAGCCGGGGCGGCTCGAAGATTATCGAGGAATATAACGCAGCGAGATAAGAGAGGAAGATTCGTATGAGAGACGCAACAGCTCCTAGTTCACTCGCGCCAAAGCTTCCACCGCCCGAAAGACGTGCGAAGGCCGCACAGCTCCGCAAGCGGCTGTGGAGAAATAAATGGCTGTATGTGATGCTGCTGCCCGGCGTGCTGTATTTCATCATCTTCAAATATTTGCCGATGTACGGGCTGATCATTTCCTTTCAGAACTACAAGCCGTATAACGGCATCCGGGGCAGCGAATGGGTAGGATTGGAGCATTTTCAGCGGCTGTTTACGGAACCGGACTTTATGGTCATTTTGAAAAACACGGTGATTTTGTTTGCGCTCAACTTGTTTATCTATTTCCCGGTGCCGATCATCCTGGCGTTGATGCTAAACGAACTGAGAGGGAACTTCTTCAAAAGGCTGTTCCAGACATTCGTTTACTTGCCGCATTTTATGTCCTGGGTCATCATCGTGTCGATTACCTACGTGATGGTGACGATGGATGGCGGGATTATTAACGAGCTGCTGGTGTACTTCGGCTTTGAAAAGATCAACTTCCTGTTGAATCCCGACTGGTTCCGACCGATGTACATCCTTCAGGTGATTTGGAGGGAGGCTGGCTGGGGGACGATCATTTACCTGGCCGGCATGGCGGCCATCGATCCCGGATTGTATGAGGCGGCACGGATGGACGGAGCCGGCCGGATGCGTCAGGTGTGGCATATTACGCTTCCGTCGATTCGGGGCGTGATCATTACGCTGTTTATTTTAAAAATCGGGCATGTGCTGGATTTGGGCTTCGAGCATGTCTATCTGCTGCTGAATTCGATGAACCGGCAGGTTGCGGAAATTATCGACACGTATGTGTACACCGCGGGGCTGCGGCAGGGGCAATACAGCTACAGCACGGCGATTGGGTTCTTCAAATCCGTCATCGGCCTGATCCTGGTCATGCTGGTCAATAAACTATCCAAGAAGTTCGGGGAGGAGGGCGTTTACTGATGGTAGAGGACCGATCGGTCAGCGGCCGTATTTACGCGGCAATCAATTTTACGCTGCTGGCCATCATTGCGTTGATAACGGTGCTGCCCTTCGTGCATGTCGTGGCCGGTTCATTTACGACAAACGCAGAGCTGGCGGCGAACAAATTCGTGCTGATTCCCAAAGTGTGGAGTCTGGAGGCTTATCGGTTTATTTTTTCAACGAATACGATCTTTAAGGCGATGGGCGTCTCGATTGGCGTCACGCTGATCGGTACGTTGTTCAGCATGCTGCTGACGGCGCTGATGGCTTACGGGTTGGCCCGTAAAGACCTCGACGGCCGGAGAACGATCAATTTTCTGGTTGTCTTTACGATGCTGTTTAACGGTGGGTTGATACCGACGTTTCTGGTTGTGAAGGAGCTGGGGATGATCGATACGTACGCCTCACTGATCATTCCTTCCTCGATCAGCGCGTTTAATATGATCATTCTGAAGAACTTCTTTCAGAACATTCCGGAGGGCTTGGAGGAGTCCGCGCGGATCGATGGCTGCAACGACTTTGGCATCTTGTTCAAAATCGTGCTGCCGCTGTCGATGCCGGCGATCGCTACGATCTCGCTCTTCTATGCGGTTACGTATTGGAATACGTACATGTCGGCGATTTTGTATCTGAACGACAGCGCCAAATGGCCGATCCAGGTGCTGCTGCGGCAAATCGTCGTGCTCGCGAGCGGGCTGGACCACAGCGCTGAGCTGGATGGAACCGTACCGCCGCCGGATCAGACGATCAAGATGGCGGTCATCGTGGTTGCCACTCTGCCGATTCTGCTGGTGTATCCGTATCTGCAGAAGCATTTTGCCAAAGGGGCTTTGCTGGGGTCGATGAAAGGTTGAGTGATCCATGGCGATGAAATACGAAGCGGAAGGAGCTGGGAAAAGATGAGGCAACGTCCAGACACTCCCTTGGAATGGGCGAAGAAGGCATGCGATTCGATGATGGACATTTACACGGATGCGGGAACTCTCCCTCCCGACCATCGCTGGCATTATCATCAAGGCGTCTTTCTGTGCGGCATGGAGCAACTGTGGGAGGTCGTTCAGGATGAGAAGTACATCAAGTACATTCAACAATACGTGGATGATCTGGTGGATGAGCAGGGCAATTTGATGTTTGCTCGCGATGAGCTGGATGCCGTGCAGGCCGGATTGCTGCTGTTCACGTTATACGAACGGACCGGGAAGGCCAAATACCGGATAGCAGCCGATAAACTGCGCTACCTGTTGCTGACGCTGAACCGCACGAGCGAGGGCGGTTATTGGCACAAGGATAAGTATCCTTATCAGATGTGGTTGGATGGTCTCTATATGGCCGGTGTGTTTTCGCTGAAATATGCGAATGCGTTTGGGGAAGCAGGGCTTCGGGCAGAGGTGCTGCACCAGGAGAAGCTGATGCGCAAACATATGCGCGATGCCAAGACGGGTTTGCTGTACCATGCCTGGGATGAGAGCCGGCGGATGCTTTGGGCGGATCCGGAAACCGGCTGTTCACCGGAATTTTGGAGCCGCTCGCTGGGCTGGTATGGTTTGGCGTTGTCTCAATTCCTCGATTTGCTGCCGGCAGATGAGCCCGGGCGGGAGGAGCTCGCGGGGGCGTTATCGAGTTTCGTGGATGCGCTGATCCGTTATCAGGACAAGGAGAGTGGGCTTTGGTATCAGGTGGTCGACAAAGGCGATCGGCCGGATAACTGGCTGGAAACGTCAGGCTCCTGCCTGTTCGTATACACCCTGGCGAAGGCGGTGCAGCAGGGCCTTGCCGGTGAAGACGCCGGGCAAGCCGCATTGAGGGGATATGAAGGGCTGACCCGGGTGGTGGAATGGGACGATAAAGGCCGTTTGGTGCTGCCGGATATCTGTATCGGCACATCGGCCGGGGATTATGACCATTACGCTGCGCGCCCGAAAGTGAAAAACGATCTGCACGGGGTTGGCGCGTTTGTGATGGCCTGCACCCAAATGGAAATGTTCCTCAGCAGAATGGAGGATCCCGCGGATGTGCACATATAATATCGTTGATTATGGTGCGGTGAAGGACAGCGGGGTTCCGGCAACCGCGGCCATCGAGGCCGCGATTACGGCGGCAAGCGAAGCCGGAGGAGGCACGGTGGTCGTGCCGGCCGGGACGTTCGTGACCGGAGCGATTTTCCTGAAGAGCCATATCGAGCTTAGGTTAAGTCCCGGGGCGGTGTTGTCCTTCAGCACCAACCCGGATGATTATCCGGTCGTAAAGTCAAGATGGGAAGGGGTGCAACGGGAGGTTCATGCCTCCTGTATCTACGGGGAAGATCTCGAGAATGTGACCGTCACGGGGAGCGGCTGCATCAACGGGAACGGCCAGCCCTGGTGGGAGAAGCAGCGCAACCGTCCGGAGGAGCTGCACTATCCGCGTCCGAAGCTGATCAGCTTCGACCGCTGCCGGCGGGTGACGATCAGGGACGTTTCGCTGGTCGACTCGCCCAGCTGGACGGTCAACCCGATTCGCTGCCACAACGTGACGATTGACAACGTATCGATTCTGAACCCGGCGGATTCCCCCAATACGGATGGAATTAACCCGGAATCGTGCTCGAATGTGCGAATCAGCAACTGCCATATCGATGTCGGGGACGATTGTATCGCGATCAAGGCAGGCACCGAAGAAACGGCGGAGCGGGTTCCCTGTGAGAACATTACGATCACAAACTGCACGATGATTCATGGTCACGGCGGGGTGGTGATCGGGAGCGAGATGAGCGGAAATATCCGGAACGTGACGATTTCGAACTGCGTCTTCCAGCACACGGACCGCGGCATCCGGCTCAAGTCCCGACGCGGCCGCGGAGGTATCGTCGAGGATATCCGCGTCAGCAACCTCGTCATGGAAAACGTGATCTGTCCGTTTATTATGAATCTGTATTATTTCTGCGGTCCACGCGGCAAGGAGAAATACGTGTGGGACAAAAATCCTTATCCCGTTACGGAGGAAACTCCGCAGTTCCGGCGGATTCATTTCTCCGACATCACGGCGCGCGAGGTGCACGCCGCTGCCGGCTTCTTGTACGGGTTGGCGGAGCAGTACATTTCCGAAGTCACCTTCGACCAAATCGAGATTTCCATGGCGAAGGACGCGGTTCCCGGCCGCCCCGCCATGATGGATGGAATCGAGGAGACGGCACGGCGCGGGTTCTACCTGGGAAATGTGCGGGACGTACGATTTAACCAAGTGTCGATTGAAAACCACGAGGGTCCGGCTTTTTATATCGAAAACGGGGAAGACGTTGAACTGACGGCGTGCCGCTCGAAGCGGACCGCCAAGCCGGAACCCTTAGTGGAGCGGCACTAGAAAAAGTTGGACAACACCCGTTTGATTTCGCTTGGGCTGACGATTTCCGGGCCAAAGAAGGTTTTGGCACGCTGGCTGTCCGACCAGGGCTCGATCGTCATGGCATCTTTGATGCCGGGAGTCTTCCAGGTTTTTACTCTTTCAAAGGACATTCCTGTGTTTAAAGCATGGATATGATTGATCCAAATCGGTTCTTTGACATGGATAAACTCATGGGGCACCTTTAGCGCGTCACGCCAGCTGAAATTCGGCCGCTGACCTTGCAGAAACTTCCCGACATCATGGATTGTCGCGCCGTAGCTCGGCAGCCAGAAGAAAAATTTGCCCAGCCGGTGTTGCACCGAATCGTAAATGTAGCCGTATTGGGGGACCAATGCGGCTGTATTTTTTTTCGGCGTATAAGCGTGCAGTCTGCGGATGAAATCTTTGTGGTACATATCGTCGCTCGATAGATACACCCGGTAGTAGCAGTCATAGCCTGCGATATCTTCGGAAACATGGGCATAATAACCCCTTGGCGTCACAAACTGAATATTTCTAGGCAGAGGTACGTACCGGTCGAGGATTTCCCGGATTATTCGCTCGGAGGCGGGATCGTAGATGACATAGCAGGAAAAATCTTGCGAGGTTTGCAGCTGCAAGCTTTTTCGCGTGTAGGTCATGAACAGAGCCAGCCTTTTCTCAATCCAGTTTCGAGTTGTCCGTTCCGGCGTTCCTCCCCAATCGTTAAAATGAATCTCAATGATTAGTTTCTTCTGTTTGCCCCCATTCTCTGGCATAACGGTTCAGCCTCCTTCAATTTCACGCCGCGAAGATTTATTTCAATCTTCTAGCATCTTATGCGAGAATCTGATTTTGGTATGGACAGGAGGTGTGCACTTTTCGGGTCGATGGCGCAAATATCGGGATTCCCCTCCCAAGCAGGAATAGGGTGCTATAATGATTGGCGTACAAACCGATCTACAGGGGGAGGACATGAACGATGCTCGAACAAACGGATCGCTCGCGGGTGAAAGGCTTTCTCCGCGCAGAGGGAACAAAAATCGTCAACGGGGATGGAGAAGAGATCCTGCTGACGGGCTGGGGACTGGGCAATTGGCTCTTGTGCGAAGGTTATATGTGGTTATCCCATCACTCCCGGTTCGATCGCCCGCGGCGGATTGAGGCCGTCATTCAGGAATTGGCCGGAAGGGATTATGCTGAGCAGTTCTGGAAGCGTTTCCGAGAGAACTATGTGACCCGCGAAGATATTCGGCGGATGGCGGAGCAGGGATATAACTCGGTCCGCATTCCTTTGAATTGGAGAGTGCTGATGGAGGATGAACCGGGCATTCGCTGGAAAGAGGACGGATTTGCATTGATCGACCGTTGTTTGGATTGGTGCGAGGAGTTTGGCCTCTACGCCTTCTTGGATTTGCATGGTGCGCCGGGCGGACAGACCGGAGCCAATATTGACGACTCGGTAGACGATTTCCCTCGCCTGTTCACCGATGAGGACAGCTGGAGCAAAGCGATCGAGCTGTGGAAGGAGCTGGCCCGGCGGTACCGTGATCGCTGGATCGTCGGCGGATACGACCTGCTAAATGAACCAGTTCGTCCCGGTCTGATGGAAGGCAAACACGAGGATTTTCTCGTTCGGCGGCTGGCGGCGTTTTATGAGGAAGTGATCGCGGCGATTCGGGAGATTGACGACCGGCATCTGCTGTCAGTGGAAGGGCATCATTGGGCGACGAATACGGCTGTTTTTTATAAACGTTACGATCCCAATATGGTCATCCATTTCCACCGGTATGCCTGTAAACCTGGCAAAGAAGCGTATGAGGAGTTCCTGGCGCTGTCTGAGGCGCTGGACCAGCCGTTATGGCTTGGCGAGACCGGGGAGAACGAACTGGAGTGGTTTGCGGCGATGTATCCGCTATCCTTGTCGCTGGGGATCGGCTACAACTTATGGCCGTGGAAGAAGATGGAGCGAGCGAACTCGCCGTATTCGGTTAACAAACCCGAGGGCTGGGACGAGCTGCTTGCTTATGTCGAAGGTGGAGCACGGCCCAGTTATGAACGTGCGCGGCAAATTCTTGATGCTTATTTGGAAAACATTAAGGTAGAGAACTGTACTCCCCGTCCAGAGGTGACAGCGGCGGTGTTCCGCAAGCCGGGCTGCCGGGTTCGCGGCACGGATTATGATGAGCTGCCAGGCAGAGGCATCTCGTTCAGCGGACGCCGCACGGAAGGGAACATTTATAAGTACCGGGCCAAAACGGGCATGAAAATTGTGCCGATCTCGGATGAGCCGCAACCTAAGAAATTTGGGTTTGACTGCGGCTGGCAAAATCTCGCTCTGGAGCTTACGGACGGCGAGTTTGCCGCCTATTCGTTCTGCGGCATCGAAGCGGGCAACACGGCGACGCTGGAGTTGATTTGCCGGGAAGATGCGGTGATCACTCTAAAGCAAGACGGGGTTGAGAGAGGGCGTATGACGCTTTCTCCAAGCCGTGATGTCGGCCGCTTCAGCGTCGTGCTTGGCGAGGCAGCGGATACCACGCTGACCGTCAGTGTGGAGGCGGGCCGAATCGAATTACATGCCATCACAGTGGAATAAAATGAAAAAAAAGGCTTGACTCTTTTCGCGGTGCATGATATTTTATATCTTGTCGCCGCGAAAAATGGTTTAACGGCTTTCGCGGAGAGGTAACACTAAGCGGTCGTGGCGGAATTGGCAGACGCGCACGGTTCAGGTCCGTGTGGGCTAACCCCCCGTGGAGGTTCGAGTCCTCTCGACCGCATTCGTTCAACTGTAAGAAGCTCTTGAATTCTCCTGTAGAATTTAAGAGCTTTTTTGCATACTAGGCATGAACAGCGGATCTGCCCCTTTCGGTCCGTTCTTTTGCAGCCTGATCCCGTTGGATCAGAGGGGAAGAAGAACCAAGGTGAGCATTCTGATCGAAAGGGATAATCATTCAAGAAGTGCGGGCAGGAGACCAACGATCCAAGCGAGGTGAGGCCGAATTGTTCCGAGTGGCGGTTTGTGATGATGAAGAGCGGCAGCGTGAGCAGATCAAGCAAATGTTGCTTACGTTAATCCGGGAGCTTCAGCATCTGGATGAGCAAATCATCGAAGATCACCATTCAACCGAGCGGCCAGGCAAGATGGTTTAACATTCAGCCTTCCTTGGCCGGGCGGACGATTACCGTGAACACGGAAGGAAGCGGCGGCTTCATCGTATATGACGAACAAGGGTTGATGGTTCACTCGTCGATCATTAGTAAGCAGCCTTCCATGAAACTGCCGGCCGGCGGGAAATAACCTTATTGAACTCAAAAGCCGCTAGCCGGGCATATGTTGCCGGGCAGCGGCTTTTTTCAGCGCTTAGGAGGGTTCCGGGCAGAAGGCAGGGTTTACGGTGGATAAATATTGTGCGTAACCCGGATCAAGCCTAGCCAATTCGGCAAAATAGCTGCCGATCCCATGATTGGTAGATAATGAAGTATCGGCGAAGTACAAGGGGTAAGAGGCGGGGACATGTCGGTAGTAGTAGGTTTTCGCTTGTTTGGGCAGCTTGAACACAGTCGGAGGGATGTGGGTCACCGCATCAAATTCGTTATGAATTCGGTAACTGTTCGGGACGTACTGAGTAAAAGCTTGAACGAAATCCGGGTCTCCAACGCGGGGAGAACCAAACGTAAACAGGATGGGAACCCGGTTTGTATTGGCGGCGATATCCATGGCACATAGCGTAGCTAAAGCGGCCCCGAGGCTGTGACCGGTGAGATATAACGTTTTGTCCTCTGGCAGCCGGCGCAGCGCCGAGTGAATCTGGCGGCGGGCCGATGCATAAATCCCGGTAAATCCCCGGTGCGTGCTGCCGGCATCCTTGGCCCATTTGAATTTCTGCTGGGTTGCGATGGCATCGGCGATCCAATTGGAGGCCGAGCTTGTTCCCCGGAAAGCGATGATGATCTCATCCGGCGAATGCCAAATAAATCCGAAGCGTTCCCATACTCCGATCAAAGATTTCGCTTCAAGCGTATCGTACAGCGCATAGGGAGGCGGAAGGACAAATGAACCGTCCGGATTTTTGAATTGCGCATAGGTCTGGCTGCACACTGCGGCTAAGAACATCGCGCGCTGGACTTGATTCTGGTTAAGTTCCATATTCCACCCTCCCTGCGTCTTCCTGATTTCAAATATATTAAGCGCAAGGAAGGAAGATGCTATAGTACGCCATTGACCCGGTCTTATATAATAGGGACGACGACTCCTATAGGAAGGTAAGGGTGGCAGTATGGTGTGGTTAATTCTAGTCATTATTCTAATCTTGGCATTTGGTTTGATCGCGACGATAAGGATCGGGCAATCGCAAAGCAACCGGGAGGAAAATCCGCGTTATACCCAACAAACGGGCCGAAATTGGCTCCGGCTGGGCGTGATGTACGCCATCGGCGTGCTGGCGGTTGTGCTGGTCTTAATCCTGTTTATTTAGAGGCGGAATACGCCGTGAATTATCGGCTGAACCTGCGGTGACGTTGAAGCGGCGGGATTTCGCCGTTTCAACTTTTTATGTAACCGCTGTCATCAGAAGTGAACATTTATGGTTGCTGGGGGGATCGAAATGAGAGAGCTTTGCCGGGTTCTGATCGTTGATGACGAACTGTTGGTGCGACAGGGCATTAAGCACCATTTGGATTGGGAGCAGCTAGGATTTCAAATTGTCGGCGAGGCGGCCAACGGCAAAGAGGCGTTAAAGCTGGTGGAGCAGCTGTCCCCTCATATCGTCATTACGGACATTGTCATGCCGGTGATGGACGGGGAGGAATTTACCCGCGTGCTGAAAGCCCGCTACCCGCAGGTCGAGGTGATCGTGCTTAGCAGCTTCGGGGAATTCGAATATGTGCGTTCGACGTTCCAAAGCGGCGTGGCGGATTACATTCTCAAGCCCAAGCTGGAGACGGAGGAGCTCTTGCAGGTGCTGCAAAGAACCGCCCGCAAAATCCCCGGGCTTACGCTCCAGGAAGCAGCGCGCGGAGAGCTGCCGCTTGACCGTCTGCTTGACCGGCTGATTGACGGATACGAGCCGGAGGAGCCGGATAAACGGCTGGCGGCGGCTTTCCCCTACGATCGGTTCCTGCTGACCGGCACGGATGCCGGGCCGATTGCTGGGGAGCCGGAAGGGTATCTGGAGGGGCTTGCGACAGGGCTGGAAAGCCGATTACGCGAACTGTCAGTTCCGGTGCGGTTCCAAAGTATTTTTACCGGGGACAAAAGGTTGCTGATGCTGCTGAATTTTTCCGGTGCGTACAGCCAGGAAGTGATCGAGGCGATTCGCGAGTACGCGCGGAACAAGGCGGAGGCAATGCCGGAGACAACGTGGGTTATCGGCGGCGAATTTACAGAGCTGAGCGACTTGGGGAAAGTGTATCGGGATGATTGGCAGAAGCTGCTGGGCTTTCGGTTTTATTTTCCGGGGAAAACCGTCCTACAGGCGGATGAGCTGCCTCCGGCTCGCGCGCTTCCTGCGTTCGACATGAAGGAACTGCTGTCCGGACTGAAGCGGGGGCAGGCGGAGGAAGTATTCGCGAGATTGCGGGAGCTCGCCGCCGAAGCGGCCGGCAGTTACTTGCAAACGCCTTTTGAATTCAAATCGTTCCTGGGGAACGCTGTCTTCCATGTCACCATTGCCACCTTGGAGCTTCACCGTGAAGCGAAGGAACTGGACGGATTAAAATACGCTTATTTCAAAGCGATCGATGAAGCCCGGGATGCCGCCGGTGCTTTACAGGCGTTTAACGCGTTCCTAAGCGAAGTGGAACCGCTGGTAGCCGCCCGCGTTCCGCTCCCCAGCGACGGCAACATGAAGCTGCTGCTCGACTATATCGAGGAGCACTATGGCGAACCGCTCACCTTAAGCTCGCTTAGCCGGCATTTTCACTTTAATCCGTCGTATTTATCGAGCTATTTCTCCGCCCACAACGATGAGGGGTTCAGCGAATATTTGAACCGAGTTCGGATTGCCAAGGCGAAGGAACTGCTGCGTTCGGACGGTTTGCCGATCTCGGAAATCGGCAGCCGCGTCGGCTATTCGGACCCGAGTTATTTCACCAAAGTGTTCAAAAAACAAATGGGGTTGTCGCCGCGGGAATACCGCCGGCAACAGCTCGCCAAGAGGGGATGACGGATGAAGCTGATCGAAAAATTTCGCCGCAGCCGCCTGATATCCAAGCTGTTCGTCGTAATGACGGTCAGTATTGTTGCCGTGTGCCTGCTCACCTCGTTGATTACCATCCGTATGGCGGAGCGGCTGTTCGCTGAGACGTTCAGTATCACCAATGGAAAGGTGCTGAATCAGATCAATACCGGACTGGAATCATTTAACGACTCTGTCGTTAACGCCGTCACTTTTGCCTCGCAAAGCGGCTCGGTCAAGACGTATCTCACCGGCGGGGATACGAATTCGGTGGCGATGTCGAAGGTCTACTACCGCATGGCGGAGCAGATGGAGCAAATCTCGTCCAATCTGGGGGCATATGACGTGGCTGTCACCATTATCGGGGTAAATGGGCGCAGCTATTCCACCGATCCGAACTATTGGCCGGTGTCTCCGCAGGATCTTGCCGATGATCCGTTAACCCGCCAAGCCGCGGCCGAGCCGCTGCGGGTACTGTACCAATACGATGAACGGGACGGGAAAGCGGGCAAGGAACGGTTTATCGTGGCTACGAAAGCGTTGGTCGACCGAACCGGCGGTCTTAGTTACGGGATGCTCTATATCGCGATTCGGGAATCAGAGTTTCGGCGTTTTTTTGCCAACTTTACCAGCAACGGCAACGATGTCCTGGTACTCGACCCGACAGGCGTCATTGTCTCCAGCAACCGCGCGGAGCTGATCGGCGGCAAGTCGCCGGAGCTGCTGCGCGATGTTGAGACGCTGAAGCGCGACCGGCTGGATTATTTAAACGGTACAGCGTTTGGTCAAGATGCCATCATTCTGGCGAATGAGCTTCCGCCCTATCGCTTCTATCTGGTAAATCTGATCGACCGGCAGTACACCGCCGGGCAGATTATCAACATCCGCCAAGTGGCGCTGATCTGCTTGACCATCATTGGCGTTGCGCTGTTAGTTCTGTTCGTCATATCACGCCGGTTGACGCTGTCGTTAACCCGTTTGGTTCGGCTGATGTCGACGATCACGAAGAAGGATTTCCGCAATTATATCTCCGTCAGCGGCAGCTATGAGGTGAGAGAGCTCAGCAAGGCGTTTAACTATATGCTGGACGAACTGAACGATTATGTGCAGCGGCTGTTGGAGACGCAGAAGGAGCAGCGGAACGCCGAACTCGCCGCATTGCAGCGGCAGATCAACCCGCATTTTTTGTACAATACACTGGCTTCGATCAAGCTGCTGGTCCAGAAGGGCAATAAGGAGACCGCCGCCGAGACGATTAATGCGCTGATATCCTTGCTGCAAAATACGATCAGCAATGCCAACGAAACGATCACGATCGAGCAGGAACTGGAGAACTTGAAAAACTACGTATTCATCAAACAAGTCCGGTACGGTGACCGAATCAAGGTGAGCTATTTCGTATCGCCTGACTGCATGCATTGCAAGGTCCCTAAGCTCATGCTTCAGCCGTTTATCGAAAACGCCTTTTTCCATGCGTTTAACGTGAAAACCGAAGGCACGATCTACATTCTGATCTCGAAAACGGAGCACTCGCTTGTTTGTGAAGTGGCGGACAACGGGGACGGGATGGATCATGGCGGGCAGGAGCTGATGCTGGAGCAACGAACCTTTGAGGAATCGGTTCCGGACACTTCCAAGGGGCGGAGACGGAAACTTGCGGGCATCGGCATTCAGAACGTCAATCACCGGATCAAGCTGTTGTACGGAGAGTCCTACGGTGTGCAGATCTCCAGTGTCAAAGGAGAAGGGACCCAAATTCGCATTGTGCTCCCGTTGATAGAGGAAGCGGAGGTCACCGGGGATGCGGTCTAAAGATTTTCCCATTTTCCAAAGAAAAGACTACTGTCGCTAAAGCGCCTTCCCAACATGGACAAGAAAATCACCAAACCACACAAAGATATTCCTAACGGCCGGTTCAACCGCAATGCTATCCTAAAAGCGAATAAAAGGAAGCGCTTACTTCAAGGTTGAAAGCGCTGCCCATCATTAAACACGAGGGGGATGAACCGAAATGAGAAAAAGCTTGATTGTGTTGCTTGCCAGCTTGCTGCTGACGCTGGTGGTGTCCGCTTGTTCCGGAGGCTCCGGAAATTCCGGCAACGCTGGGAATGCGGCGAATACGGGCAATTCGGCCGATCCGGGTGCAGGAAGCGGCGGTGGGGAGTCGCAAGGCAGCCAAGAAATTACGGTTTGGGCTTGGGATCCCAACTTTAACATTGCGGCATTGAACCTGGCTAAAGAACGTTACGAAGCGAAGCATCCGGACGTGAAGGTGAACATCGTGGAATATGCGCAGGACGATATCGTTCAGAAGCTGAACACCGGGCTCAATTCGGGAACGACCAAAGGGCTGCCGAACATCGTGCTGATTGAAGACTACCGGGCGCAAAACTTCCTGCAGGCTTACCCTGATGCGTTCCGCGATATGTCCGACGTGATCAAAGCAGAGGATTTCGCCGAGTACAAAATCGGGCCGACCAGCTATAACGGCAAGCAATACGGCGTTCCGTTTGACTCCGGGGCGACGGGGCTGTACGTGCGGACGGATTACCTGGAGCAAGCGGGATATACCTTGGACGATGTGACGAATATCGATTGGAATCAATACATCGAAATCGGCAAGAAGATCAAGGAAGTCACCGGCAAAGACATGCTGACCCAAGACCCTAACGACCTCGGGTTGATCCGGGTGATGGCGCAGTCGGCGGGAGAGTGGTATCTGAAGGAGGACGGCAAAACGCCAAATTTGGCAGACAATCCGGTGATCAAGGAAGCGCTGGAGACGTACAAAGCGATGTTTGATGCGAATATCGTCAAGATGAATTCGGACTGGAGCCAGTTCCTGGCAGCCTTTAACAACGGGGATGTGGCGACAGTGCCTACCGGTAACTGGATTACGCCGTCCGTCAAAGCCGAGGCTTCCCAATCCGGTAAATGGGCGGTTGTCCCAACGCCGAAGCTGGCGGGAAGCGCCGCATCGGTGAACGCCTCCAGCCTTGGCGGCAGCTCCTGGTACGTAATGAACCTGGATGGTAAGGACGTGGCAGCGAATTTCCTGGCGGAAACGTTTGGTTCGGACAGCGAGTTCTACTCCCTGCTTCTGGAGAAGATCGGCGCGATTGGTTCGCTGAAGGCAGCGTCCAGCGGTGCAGCTTATGATAGATCCGACGAATTCTTTGGCGGCCAGAAGATTTACGCCGATTTCGCCAAATGGACGGAAGAAGTGCCAAAGGTCAATTACGGCCTGCACACCTATGCGATTGAGGACATTCTGGTGATCGAAGTCCAAAATTACTTAAACGGCAAAGACGTGGACAGCGTCATGCGCGACGCCCAGGCCCAGGCCGAATCCCAGCTGCAATAAGCGAAGCTTGAAGGAACCGACGACAACCTTGGGCTGTTCCAAGTTCAAGGTTTCGTTGGTTCCTGACGGCCTTATGGACTACAAAGAGAAGGAGATGAAATCAATGAGAGCATCCGGGCCTGCGCTGCGCTTACGCTGGAAAACTTCGATTGTCGGTTGGTCATTTGTCATTGTAGCTGTGCTGATGATTGCTTGGTTTTATTTTTATCCGATGATCCAAGCCTTTCTCCTGTCGCTGCAAACCGGCACCGGTTCGAACCTGACCTATCACGGGCTGGGGAATTACCGGCGGTTGTTCACGGACTCCATGTTCCTGACAGCGGTCAAAAATACGTTGATCTACCTGATCGTACAGGTGCCCATCATGGTATTGCTGGCGTTGGTACTGTCTGTCGTGTTAAACGACCGGAATTTGAAGTGGAAAGGCTTCTTCCGCACGGCGATTTTCCTGCCCTGCATTACGTCGTTGGTCGCTTATTCGGTGATTTTCAAATACCTGTTTGCAGGCGACGGACTGGTTAACCTGATGCTGCTGCATTTGCACATCATATCCGAACCGATCCCCTGGATCACTGACCCGTTCTGGGCGAAGGTGACGATCATTATCGCTATTACTTGGCGGTGGACCGGATACAACATGATTTTTTACCTGTCGGGGATTCAAAATATCGAGCCAACGATTTACGAAGCGGCCAAAATCGACGGGGCGTCGGCGGTTACACAGTTTTTCCGAATTACGATTCCGCTCCTGAAGCCGATTATTTTATTTACCTCGATCACCTCGACGATCGGCACGCTGCAGCTGTTCGACGAAGTGATGAACATTACGCAGGGCGGACCCGGGAATGCCAGTTCTACGATCTCGCAATACATTTACAATCTATCGTTTAAATACTCGGCGAATTTCGGGTATGCGGCAACGGTGTCGTATTCCATCGTAGTGATGATCGTTCTCTTATCCATCATCCAGTTTAAAGTAGCAGGTGATCGCGATGCTTAGGGCGGCCAAACGAATTTCCATGTACGTATTCCTTGCCGTAGCGGCGTTTGTCTCGATTTTTCCGTTTCTATGGATTATTGTGAGCTCGACAAACCCGTCGGTGGACGTCACCCGGGGCAAGCTGCTGCCGGGCTCCCATTTTGGGGCAAACCTGCGCAACCTGCTGGATTCCGTTGATATCCTAAATGCGCTTAAGAATTCGCTGGCCGTCTCCGTCTCCACGACGCTGCTCGCCCTGCTGATCGCTTCACTGGCGGGTTATGGCTTCGAGATTTACCGCAGCAAAGCGAAGGACATGGTATTTAACGTGCTGCTGCTGTCGATGATGCTGCCTTTTGCGGCTTTGATGGTGCCGCTCTACCGCATGTTCGGCCGAATTACCAATCTATTGCCCTTGATCGGTATCGACACGCTGGCCGCGGTTGTGCTGCCGACGATGACGACAGCGTTTCTGATCTTCTTCTTCCGCCAGAGCACCAAGATGTTCCCGAAGGAGCTGCTGGAAGCGGGCCGGATCGACGGTTTATCCGAGCTGGGGATGTTCTTCCGCGTTTATGTGCCTACGATGAAGACAACGTATGCGGCAGCGGCGATTATCACGTTTATGAGCAGCTGGAACAACTATATGTGGCCGCTGATCGTGCTGCAAACACCTCAGAAGCAGACGGTGCCGCTGCTGATCTCCACGCTGGGTTCCAGCTATTCACCGGATTACGGGCTGATCATGCTGGCGATTGTCATTTCGACGCTCCCGACGGCCATTGTTTTCTTCGTGATGCAGAAGCATTTTGTGGCCGGGATGATCGGGTCGGTGAAATAACGAGGGGCTCGCCATTAATGATAAGTTGGCAGCCAATCCCCATGCGCTTCGATCAAGTCATCACACATCGCGATAATATCGTCGATGGACAGCTCAGCGGACGTGTGGGGATCCAGCATGGCGGCATGGTAGATATGCTCCTTCTTGCGGGTGATCGCCGCCTCGATCGTCAAGAGCTGGGTATTGATGTTCGTCCGGTTTAAGGCAGCGCATTGCGGCGGCAGATTTCCAACATAGGTAGGAGTTACGCCGCTGGCATCCACGAGGCAGGGAACTTCCACGCAGGCTTCGGCCGGGAGGTTCGGAATCAGCCCCGTATTCATGACGTTGCCGCCGATTTTGAACGGGACATTGGTTTCAATGGCTTCCATGATGTACGAAGCATATTCGTGTGTGCGCTCATGCGTCAGTTCCCGGTTGCCGACGAGCTCCTCGCGCATGCGCTCCCAATTCGAGATTTGCTCGACGCAACGGCGCGGGTATTCATCCAGCGGAATTTGAAAACGTTCGATTAGTTCAGGATAGTTCCGTTTGATGAAGTAAGGATGATATTCGGCGTTATGCTCGGATGATTCCGTAACGTAGTATCCAAATTTCAGCATCAATTCGAACCGAACCATATCATGATGCGGCTGTTTTTGCTTCTCTGCCGCAAGGCGTTTGATTTCGGGATAGAGGTCAACGCCGTCCCGGGTAACTTCGAGCAGCCAAGCCATATGGTTGATGCCCGCGATTTTCGCCTGAACACCTGTAGCGTCCAGCCCCAGGCTGCTGAACAATCCTGGCACGCAAACCTGCACGCTGTGGCAGAGACCAACGGTACGGACCTGTCCATACGTATTCATGACGTTGGTTAGCACAGCCATCGGGTTCGTGTAGTTGAGGAATAAGGCGTCCGGGCAAACTTCACGGATATCCGCGGCAAAGTCCAGCATGACAGGAATCGTCCGCAGGTTGCGGAAAATGCCGCCGATCCCCACTGTATCGGCGATCGTTTGGCGCAGCCCGTATTTCTTCGGAATCTCAAAATCCGTAATCGTACACGGATCGTATCCGCCGACCTGGATGGCGTTGATCACGTATTTCGCCCCTCGCAGCGCTTCCTTCCGGTCGGTGTAGGCTTTCACGACGCATGTGCTGCCGCTGCTGTGCTTCAGATTGTTTAGCATGTTCTCCGAATCTTTGAGGCGCTGCAGGTCGATATCGTACAAAGCCAGCTCGAAGCCCTGCAACGCGGGAGTCAACATGCAATCGCCTAACACGTTTTTGGCGAATACCGTACTTCCAGCCCCGATAAATGTAATTTTGGACATGTTAGATCTCCTCCTTTTTCCTCCTCAATATAGCTCTCCACCTGAAAGAAAGGTATGGAGGAATGAAAGGGAAGTATGGAGGAATGTTGTATTTTGGCCTGCCATCCCTTACGCTAGGGAGAGCAGGCCATTATGCTTTCAGGAGGTTGTGGTGATTGATTCCCGAGCACGACTTGTTTGAAGTCCATATGAACCCTGATGACCGGGAGCGGGACATCACGGTCTTGTTTAGCGGACAAGGGCGGCCGCACCCGAACCATCGCATCGGGCCGTCCGTGCATGACTATTTTTTGCTGCATACGGTGTTTGAAGGGAAGGGGACGTATACCTGGGGAGGACAGGAATATTCTTGCCGGACGGGGGATACCTTTGTCATTTTTCCAGAGGGATTGTTCACTTACGAGGCGGATTCCCTAGATCCGTGGCATTACGCATGGGTTGCGTTAAGAGGACCGGGGGGCCTTCGGCAGCTGGCGGATGTCGGCATTACGCCGGATAAACCGGTGGTTAGCTCCGGGGAGCCGGAGGAATTACGGGAGCTTTACGCTCGCCTGCGATCATCGTTCCGCCAAAGCGATCACCCGCATTTGGAAAGCCTCGAGGCGGCAGGCTGGGTGACGCTGCTGCTTCATCATTTTGGGGTTGCGAACCGGGAACACCTGCCTCGTTCCGCTGCGAAGGAGCCGGCAATGATCGACCGGCAGGTGGAGCAGGCGATCCGTTGGTTCCAGCTGCAATATCCGCAGCAAATCGGCATTGAAGAGCTGGCGCGCAATTTAGGGTACCATCGGGCCCATCTGTTCAGCGCCTTCAAGGCCCGGACAGGACTGTCGCCGAAGCAGTATTTAACGAAGGTAAGGATCGAAAAAGCGAAGGAGCTGCTCGCCGGCCCGTTAACCATCGACCAAATCGCTTCCTCTGTTGGTTTTAACGATGCCTTGTACTTCTCGCGGCAGTTTAAGAAATCCACGGGTATGTCCCCTAGTGAATATCGCAGCGGGAGCAGCAGGGGATGAGAGGGCAGGCGCTCTAAATACATAAAAGGCGTTGTGCGAACAACGCCTTTTGGGTTTAGCTTTATTCACCTGACCAACGCTGCAGCACCATCAGCGCGGCTCCCGTGGCTACGGCGGATTCAGTCAGCTGCCCTTGGGTAAAGAGCGGATTGTACTCGGGGTAATGGTAGGCATTTTGCTTGGCGACCTCAACCGCGGTATCGAAGACGAGCGGGTGGGCGCTGATCAGAGGGCCGCCTAGCACAACGTATTCGGGGTGCAAAGCATTAATCAAATTGGCCAATCCGGTTCCGAGGCAAACGGCCGTTTCCTGAAATTGTTCCTTAACCAGCGGATCATCCTGCGACAAAGCGTCCACAAGGGTGGCGAAGTTGATCTGCTCCGGGGCTAGGCCGGACAACACGCTGCTGCGGCCGGCTTTCAGCTCTGCACGTACCCGATCTTCCAGCGCAGGTACGGACACAAAAGCTTCCAACGCGCCGGAGTTGCCTTTATTGCGGAGCTTTGGCCCATTCATCTGAATGATCATTTGCCCAATCGCTCCCTCGGTATCGGCGGCGCCCCGGAGAATCCGGCCTTCCGACATGGCGGCTGAACGGATATTTACGCCAACATGCACATAAAGGGCATGCCGGATTGTATCCGAGCGCAGCGCCCAGTGTTCGCCGATCAGCGCTGTGTTGGCGCCGTTGTCAAGCTTGGCGGGGATTCCGAGCCTTTCTTCAAGCATGGCACAGATCGGGACATGGCTCCAGTAAGGTGCGGGGAACCACTCCGGTTCGAGGATGATGCCGTTTTGGTGATCCAGCGGGCCCACCGCCCCGATGCCGAGACCCAGAACGTCGGCGGATGTGATGCCGTGCTCTTGAAGAAACGTCTTGGCGGTGTCGGCAACAAGGTCAGACAGCACCTCCGGCGTCATGTGTTCGTCCATTTTCCAGCGGGCCCGCGACAACGGGGTCAAATGCATGTCATACAATCCGAGGACCGAGTAAATTCGGGAAATCTCCAGCCCCAAGATATACCGATACTTCGGATTGGTCTGGAACAGGATCGGCTTGCGGCCGCCGGTCGAGTTCCCCAGCCCGGAGATGACGAGCAGCCCCCGGGAGGTCATCTCCTCCAGGAACCGCGTCATGCTGCTGGGGGTGAGCGGAAATTCGTTCATTAAATCGGCTTTGGAGACGGTGCCGAGAAATGAAATTCGATCATAAATCTGCTTCTTAATTGAAGGATTGGAATGAGTCAACATCGATAAAGGTCTCCATTTCCAAGTTCATACATCGGGATATTTTCAAGTATCAAGTATAAAGGGAGTTAGAGCTTAATACCAGCCCCTCTGAACTATCATCTGCATGTTGGACTAGGTATTTTTTTGTTGACTCTTTAAAAAATAAGTGATAATATAAATTCTGTTGCTGCAAACGATGCATCAACCCATATATATGCGGTCGTGGCGGAATTGGCAGACGCGCACGGTTCAGGTCCGTGTGGGCTAACCCCCCGTGGAGGTTCGAGTCCTCTCGACCGCATCTTATAAAGAACAGCCTCGCAAACTCGCTCTTCGGAGCGGTTGGGAGGCTGTTTTTTCATGGGTTCGTGCTAAGATACCCCGTTAGATTGTCCAGTACTTTATGGGATAACCGTCCCCTTGCTTCCCGGGTAAAACCCGACACTTTCGCGGTATAGATGATTTGGGGGTAGCGGTGAAGCTCAGCTTTGAACTCCCCGGCACCGTCCGCGTCAAAAATCGCATAGTTTCCGCTCGCTTGGACCCATTCCCGAAAGGCAGCGGCATCAAATGGTGCACCCAGAGAGGTATTCACCAAAATTTTACCATGCCCCAAAGCGGCGAATCTTCGGGCCCAAGGAGCTGGGTGTTTCTAGGCAAATGCATGGAGATGATTTCTGAGGTTTGCAGCAGATCGTGAAGCGGAGCATATGCATACCCTGCCTGCTCGCAATCCGGTTTGCGGCTCCGGCTGAAATATTGGACTTGCATGCCGAAGGCGGAAGCCCGATGCGCTAAAATTTAGCCGGTCGCGCCCATCCCGATGATCCCCAGCTTGCGCTGCTGCAGCTCAATCGGTTCACTTTGCCATTGGTGCGGGCCCAAGCCTTTGAGCAAACGGATGAGCTCGCTCAAAGTGAATTCGGCAACCCCTTCATCGCCGTAATCCCGGACGCCACGAACCTCGATGCCGCGGGCCCTTGCCGCAGGGATATCGACGTTGGCCGACCGCTCATCATACAGGCTGCAGCACATTCCGATATATCGAATCGCAGGGCTCTTTGCGATCACCTCATCATCGATTCTCGTTCTCCAGGATACCAAGACACAATCCGCTCCTTGGATCCTTTCCATTAACTCGTCTTTGCTTTGCGGATCGTGGTCAAACCGAAGGATGGGCTGTTTCGAGTGCTTTTGCAATTCCTCGAAGGCCCAGGCTTCGAGCCCAACGTTGTCCGCGCATACAATTTGGTTAAACATGATTTCTACTAAAACCTCCCTGATCCAGCAGCTTACGCACGTCACATGCTTGTTTTCTACTATATCACGAAGTGACGGTTTCTCGCTGAACCCTCCAGTAGAAACGCCATAAGGACCTTATTCCGGGAGGGTTTCCAGCAGTAGTTCAGCCAGTCGGCACCCCTTGGAAAGCAGGTCGGTTGCATCAAACGGGGAGGGGCCAATCGGCGGAAACCAGTCTTCTTGCTCCGCAAGCGTTCGCGGGTTTGGAACGCCATCCGGTTTGGCGGCGTCAGCTGGATCCCAAGGAACAGACCCCGCTTCCTCGACGAGGGGCCATACTTGCGAATCCCCGCTCATCGAGATGTATCTTACCATCGCCGCCGCTTCTGTCATGTGACGCAACAGACCGGCTGCCTCCTCGCTGAAACCGGAAACGACAAGCAAACGCAAGGCAAGCAGCGAGTTATGAAACCGGGTTAATCCCTGCAAGTAGGCATACGCCTTTACGTTCTGCGGCACCGGCAGCTCCAGCAGCGCCTCCTCCAACCGATCGGCTGATTGGTCCAAGAGCTGGAGCCATGCGGCGTGGCGCTGTTCCATTTCAGCGATCGTCTCCTCGTAACCATACATCGGTTCTTCACCTCGATTGTTCCGATTCATTATCTGAAGATACTTTAATCGATGAAATGCATTTCAGGTCAACCCTTTATTGGCGGAAAAAAGAGAAGGGTGAAGTGAACGATGGAGGCGGCTAAATAAGTGCGGAAAAAGGGTTGTTCCGTCAAGCTGCTGCGAAAGGGCTTATTCCTTCCAAGGCGAATGATGGATGCAGTCGCAGAAGTTAGTCCGTTTAAAGTGAATTTTACCCGCGGCATCCCCGCTTGCACCTCAAACTGCTGGGGGTCGAAGACGTCGTCGAATACTTGGTATCGGGGGAGGCGGACTTTGCCGTGACGATCCTGCAGGAGGAAGACGAACGGTTTGCGGTCATTCCTCTCTATCAAGAGCCGGTGGTGATGTTTCCCGAGACGCATCGCTGCCGCCAACTGGTTGATGCGGCTTGTGCAATCAAGGGGTTTACGCTGCACCCCCACATCGAAACAACCACCATCGATTCCTTGCTGCAGCTAGTCCGTTCCGGCGCAGGCGTAACGATCCTGTCCAAGACGCTGTTGGAAATGTACGATTTGGAAAAATTATGCCTCCTTCCGCTGCGGAATCCTTCTTTGACCCGGAAGGTAGGGATCGTGTACCTGAAGGATAAATACCTTGGTGCGGCGGCACGGGAATTTATTACGCTAATTCAAGAACGGGTCCAGACGTTGAAGAAGATCCAGGTGCAGGGCTGATGGGAAGAGAGCCGACCCCTGGGGAGAGAAGTCTGATTTAAGGCTTCACTCTCCGGGGGGCTTTTTTTATAGGTTGGATCAAGCTCAGGTAAGGGCGGCGTAGCGCATGTTTCCGGACAGGGACAGTCATACTAGCAGAAAGGAGGCTGGTGTGGATTGACGGCGGGAGAAATCGCTTTTTACTTTCTGCTGTATGCGTTATTTGGCTGGCTGCTCGAAAATGTGTACAACCTTTTTACGCAAGGCGAGTTCTGGAAGGAAGGTTTTATGAAAGGACCGTTTAAGCCGATGTACGGCGTTGCCCCAGTTCTGTTGCTGTGGCTTGTCCAGGTGGGTGGAGGACACCGGCTACTGCTTACCGGATTGCTGTGCTTAATCATCCCCACCGTAGTGGAAGGAGTTAGCGGCTGCTTGCTGCTGATGTTGTTTGGTCGGAGATGGTGGGATTATTCGGGGTTGCGCTTCCAGCTTGGCGGCCATATTTGTCTGAAGTTTTCGTTGTATTGGGGCGTTCTGTCGGTATTCACGCTGAAAGTGGTGCACCCGCTGGCGGAACAGGCCTATCGAAGCGTTTCTCCTGTATGGCCGGTGGTTGGGCCGGCGCTACTATTGTTATTTGCCATTGATCTGGCGTGGACCTGTCTTACGCGGCGAAGAGAATATCGCGGGAGCTTGATCTAGCCCATCGTTGCTTAAGAGAAAGGAGGAAGCCTCATGTCCTATTTCAAAAAACTGGTTCGACGGATCCCAATACTGGCTGCCGGTGGTCTTGCCGCGCTGTTGCTAACGGCCTCGATTAGCGGACAAGCCGCGCCGACAGCAAATAATTTAGCAGAGAACCCGGGCACGGAATCAAGTGAAGTGAAGTCAGAAACACAAGATCATAAGGCCGCCCTCAAACCACGATCCGCTTCCCACAAGGTGGCGGTGATTATTGACGATTTAGGGAACGGGATGGCCGGTACAGAGGAAATCCTCAACCTGCCGATCAAATTAACCGTGGCGGTCATGCCATTCCTGGAAACGACGCAGGAGGATGCCCGGCGGGCGCATGAGTACGGGCACGACGTGATCATTCATATGCCGATGGAGCCCAAGCAAGGGAAGGCGGAATGGTTGGGACCTGGGGCGATCCTCTCCAGCATGACAGACGAGGAGATCCGGCAAAGGGTTGAAGCCGCGATTGACCAAGTTCCCTATGCCATCGGGATGAACAATCATATGGGCTCGAAGGTGACTGAGGACGAGCGGGTGATGTCGGTGATTTTGGAGGTATGCCGCGAGCGGGGGTTATTTTTCATTGACAGCAAAACGAACTCTCGGTCCGTTGTTCCCCGCTTAAGCGAGAAGATGGGGCTGCCCCGGCTGGAAAACGATATTTTTCTGGACGATGTAGGCAGCGAAGCGCATGTTACGAAACAACTGCGGCAGGTCCTGAACATCCTAAATAAAGGTAAGCGCAATAGCTGCGTAACGATCGGGCATGTAGGGGTACAGGGTAAGAAAACCGCGGCCGCCTTGAAAAAGAACATCCCAATTTTACAGGCTGAAGGTGTCCAATTCATCGGGACGAGTGAGCTGGTCTGGGAACAAATTAGTCCCAGCCTTCAGCTGGGACCGGGGTTTACATTACCGTAAAGTATTCGGCGATGCCGCGATACAATGCTTCGGCAATCTTCTGTTGACCGCGTCTGTTCGTGAGGATAGCGCGGTCTTCCTCGTTGCTGAGGAAGCCCATCTCTACAATTACAGCCGGACAATCGATATGGTTCAATAAATAAAACGGCTTGCCAAGCTCCGGGGTTCGGGAAACGTCCAGCTGGTAAAACCGCTCCAGCGACCGTTGAATCGAAGCGGCCAGTATGGCGCTGCGTCCTTCATTCTGATGGAGCACAAGCGGTCCGCGTTTGGCCGGATTCCGTCCCCAGTTGACATGCAGGCTGACGACGATCGAAGCGGGCAACTGTTCGCTAAGTTCCTTGCGCTGCGCCAAATCCCGCAGGTGCCGCGAGCGGCTTGGAAGCCAGCGGTTGTCGTCGCTTAAGGCGTAATCACCAGTCCGGTTGAGAATCGCGCGGTAGCCGTGGCTTCGGAGGACGACGTAAAGCCGACGCCCGATTTCGAGATTGATGTCCTTTTCGAGATATTGTTTATAAGACGTGCCGCCGTCGATTCCGCCGTGGCCGGCATCGATCAGAATCACCGGCTCGGGGAAGGCATGCCTGAGGTCGTTGCCTTCATCCGCCGCGGCCGGAGCGATGCCGCTTCCCAAGGCAATGGAGACCGTCAACGTTAGCGTTAACAGGCATCGTATCATTTTTCCCATTTGTCTCACCTTTCAGGAGATACTTCCTCTATAGAGTAAACCTGCGGCGGGGAAATCATGCATTCCGCGGCTGCGGTCATACGTCTGGGGATTTGCGGGTTTAAGGTGGAGGGAATCGGCGCAAACTAGGGCTAACGAAGAACGACAATGCGAGAAAGGAGCTTATCTCCATGGCCAAAGGTGACGAATTGGTCAAATATATCACCGAACGGGTAGTAGATTACGTGGAAACCCCGCGGGAAATCCGCCGCGAGCGGTCGAAGGCGAAGGAACCGTGGAGCCGGCGCTGGTTCGGCATGATCCCGTCCTCCATCTCCCTGTGGGCCGGGCAGCTTCCCAAGCCAAAGAAGAAAGAAGCCCAGAGAAAAGAACAGGCTTCTCACTCACGGAAAGTTTGAGTAAGCCGAAGCTGAACCCGGTTATTGATGACAGCCGCCTTCTGTCCCGAAAGGGAGAGGGCGGCTGTTTTTAGATGCGCTTGGGAGCCGGGGATATTCTTTCTTTGTCATTGCCATCGTCATCTTCGCCTTCGTGCCCATTTGCCCTGCACCAACTCATCCCCCTCGCGCCAACTCATCCGCTAACTGGACCAACAGGTGAACGCCTTCACGAATTTGTGCCTCATTCTTAAACGAAAAGCTGAGTCGGATCCGGTCATCCATTTCCCCCAAGGGATCACAAATCGTTCCGGGGACGAACGTCAACCCGCGGCGGACGCCCTCGGTGAGCAGTTGATTGGAGCTTAAGCCTTCAGGAAGGCGGACCCACAAGTTTAATCCGCCTTGCGGACGGTACCACTGCCATCCGGTGCCGGCGGCAAGCGCTTGCTCCATCACGTCCCGGCGAATCTGCAGCGCCGTCCGAAGCTTCTCCAGGTGCTGCTGGAGCCGCTCGGACTCGAAGCAGTGCTGGAACAGCTTCTGGTTGACCAGCGGCGTGCCGTTGTCGGCCAGCGATTTGGCCGTCAGCAGCGGGGCCATTACCGCCGCGCGAGCGGCAACGGCGCATATGCGCAGCCCCGGCGCCAGGTATTTGCTGAAGGTGCGCAGGTATACAACCCAGCCTTCCGTATCGTAGGAATAGAGCGGCGGGGGAGGCGGCGCATCGAAATAAACGTCATGAACCGCGTCATCCTCGACGATCAGGCAGCCGTAGCGCTCGGCCAGCTCCACCAGCCGCTTGCGTTGGCTGGCCGGCACGATAAATCCCGTCGGATTATGAAATGTAGGATTCATATAAAACATCCGGGGTTTATGGCGCTTCATATAACCCTCAACAAGGTCGAGGTCATATCCGTCCCGATGAATCTCCACAGGGAGGAGACGCGCGCCCCGCTGACGGAAGCAATCGAGCGCCGAGCTGTAGGTTGGGCGTTCCACCAACACATAATCCATCGGACGAAGAAAAACGCCAGCCAGCAGGTCGATCGCTTGCTGGCCGCCGGTCGTGATCAGCAGCTCGTCGCAGGAGACTTGAAGCTTATCTTTTCGCTGCATATCCGCACAGAGCAGTTCCCGCAGCTCCTCGTCCCCCTGGACGGAGGAATAGGTGCCCAGCAGCTTAGGATAACGGTCGAACACCTGCTTCACGTGGTCTGACAGGAACAGATTCGGCAGCAGGTTCGGGTCGATGAGTACTTGGGAGAAAGAGTAGACCGCTGGGATCTGGTGAATCTCGCTTAAGGTATTCTGCAGATGACCGGTCCCGTGCCGAGCTAGAGCGTTAAACGTTGTTCCGCCTGCTCCGCCGGTGGTCAGGTTGGAACGGGTGTTGCTCGCATCCTCGGGTTCGGCGGGATCAGTATACGGTCGGCCTCCGGACACGTAATAACCGGATTTTTCCTTGACGTAAATGTATCCTTGCTCCTTCAGCAGCCCGTAGGCCCGGAAGACGGTTAACCGGTGAAGCTGCAGCTCGCCCGCTAACTCACGCACGGAGGGCAGCTTATCGTGCGCCTTCCAATCCCCCCGATGAATCCGGTCCAGGATATACTTATACACTTGCGTATACCGAATCCTCCCAGGCTCTGCCGGCTTTGGCCTTATGTTCATCGCCATCTCTCCTTCGCTTTGTGCCGTGAGTCTATTTTATCCGTAAAGCCCGAGTATCTGTTCTATGATGAGTCATCTGTTCTGTCCTCTTTCCTGTATGATACATTTCAACAGCTGAAAGGGGAAGATTTCCATGATTGTGGTCAACTATTTGATCGTATGTCTCGTATTTGGCACGACGTTTTTAGCGATAAAAATCGGGGTAGATCATGCGGCGCCTCCGTTTTTCTCCGCGGGGATCCGCTTCTTCGCGGCCGGGGCGATTCTGTTTCTGTGGATGGTTTGGAGAAAAAAAGCGGAGTGGACCCTGCTGCTGCGCAAGGAAATGCTGGTGACGGGAGCTTTGCTGACCTTCGGGACGTTTGCGTTACTTTATTGGGCGGAGCAATACGTCACGTCCGGCGTCGCTGCGGTATTATCGGCTACAGGGCCGCTGATGATCCTGCTGCTGCAGATGATGGTGCTGCGGCAAAAAGCGACGGGACGCGCCGTCCTGGGCATCATGATCGGTTTGGCCGGGGTCATGCTGCTGGTGCTGCCCAACATGGTGTCGGTACAGGCCGGACCCCGCTGGGTAATCGGTTGCGCGGCGATTTTGACCGGGGAAGTAATGTATTCGATCGGCGCTCTGTATACCAAACGAGTCACTGAGAATTTTGCAGCGGTGTCGCCGATTGCGCTGAACGCCGCACAAATGATTTACGGCGGCTTGCTGCTGTTCCTCCTGTCGGGCTTCACCGAGCGGGTGACGGCAGGGGACCTGCTAGAGCCGACTGCCTTAGGCTCGCTGTTATATTTAACCGTGGTGGGTTCGATGGTGGGGCACAGCTTGTTTTACTGGCTGGTGGCCAAGACCAACCCGGTGTTTCCGTCAACTTGGCTGTACGTATCGCCGCTGATTGCGATGACGATTGGCGTATTGTTTTACGGAGAAACGGCCGGATGGTTTGCGGTGTTGGGCGGGGTCGCGATTATCGCCGGCACGGTGTTGACCAATCTGGACAGTTTGCGCCAGCTGCTCAGCCGACCGGCACGATTGACGGCGCAGGCCGCCGCAGAGGGAGGTACGGGTTCGGCGGCGGGTTCATAGGGTCCGCCGGAGGTATTTGCCCGGAGAAAGCTGCAAAAGTGCAGTTTTTTTCGGGGAAATCCTGATTTTTCAGCGAAAGCCTGCAAAACTGCAGTTATTTTTCGCGAATTGGGGCAAATGGAGGATTTGGGGGCAAAAAGCCTGCACTTTTGCAGTTATTTTAGATAAAACGGCGATTCCGTCTCAAAAAACTGTATTTTTGCAGGAATCGCCTGAAAGGGTATGCGTGATTAAGCCAAAAAGAGCACTGCCAGCTAAGGGCAGTGCTCTTCTCTATAGGTTCAGCAGCTAGAAAGTGACGAATTTACCGCTGGCCATCAAGGCATCCAGCGCGATCAGCCGGAGGGTGGTGTCGGTGCCGGTGACAACGTAGACGGCCTCGGTTTCGGCCCCGGCTTCTGCCGATGGTGCGGTTGGCGCCTCGGACAAGCTGTCGCTCTTCCAAATTTGATAGCCGTAGACCGGCAGAGGAAAGGAATAAGTGCGTCCGGCTCCGGAAGCCGCATAGACGAGCTTATGGCTCGCTGTTAATTTACCGATGAAGGCGTCAGGCTTCAGCGTCAAAGGCTTGGCCGTCATCCATCGCAGATTGTCGTAAGGATCGAAGCGGGATGACGTATAGACCATAGGGGCGGGCGATATGGAATCGCGGCTGCCGGCGGCCAGCCGCGGCGGCGCATAGCCGCCCGCCTGCTTGTCCCAGCTGCCCGTCGTTTCGGGCAGCCATTCGCCGTCGGCGGCATTGACGTAGCCGGGTTCACCGCCCTCCGGCAGGTGAACCCTCCACGCGGCCAATGCCGGGCCGGCGTAGAGCGGGACGGCGGTCACGCGTCCCGCAGCGGCTGCGCCGAGGCCGCTCTGCCGCAGCGCGGCCTCGAGCAGCGCTGGGTCGAATACGGAATAAGCGCCCATTCCGTATTCGACCAGCTTGTAATCTCCGCTCTCCGTCGCGGAGATGATGAGATAGCCGCGCGGCGCAGGCGCACCGCCGCCGCCGGCTAAGGTGACGAGCCAGCTGTGCGTGCCCGGTCCCAGCGGCTCGATGGTGGCGGCGGCGCCGGCCCAGGCTGTAAACGGCTCGGCCTGGGCCAGCTTGTCGATGGCCTCGGCGGCAAAGCGCCGCAGCGCCTCAGGCGCTGGCGCATCCGCCGTGGCCCGGGGCGCCGCCAGCGCAGCCGGCCCGGTCCACGCGCCGGCTGCGCTGCCTACGCCTTCGGCGGCCGCCGTACTCAGGCCGCCGGGGCCGCCCGCCAGCGGCAAACCTGCGCTGGCTGCGCTATATAAGATGCTGGCGCATAAGAGAATTTTGCAAGTGATCGATCGTTTTTTCAGGTTGGTTCGGAGATAACGCGGTTGTCGCATGACATCGCCTCCCTGGCAATTCGTATGGCACCTTGGCCTGTTGATTTCGATTGCTTGTCCATTGTACCGAAGCCGGTCCAAAAAGGATGTTGCAACCTGTCGCGCGGTTTGGCCGCCATCGGCTTCTATTTTTGCGGTCTTTTAGCGAGATCCGTCTATTTCTCGTCACCTCGGCGAACGCAGATGAAAGATGCCGCAGCCCAAGGCGGATACGACAATTCTCGGCTCGTATTGCCAGCGGATTTCCTCCCGTCTCGCTTCGTATTGCTCGGTTGCGCCTTGCGCCCGCTCGGGTTCGGGATCCTTGATCAGATCCTTGTAATAGGCGTCGATCAGCGCCAGCTCATCGCTCAGCCGTTCGCGGGCTTCCTGCGCCCAGGTGTCATCGTAGGCCTGGATCTGTTCGGTCAGACGCTGCTCGAGTGCCAAGCGACCGGCATCCAAGGACAGCCGGGTAGGCTCGATATGGATATTCTCCGGCAATCGGGGGACCAGCGGCTTGCCCACGATCCGGGACTGAAACGATTCATCGACCTCGCCCGACAGTAAGGATACGCCGTAAAAATGCAGCTCCTCCCGCTTCATATCGCAGCAGAACTCCACCTTAAAGCAGACGCCCAGCCACGGCTCGTAAGCGGCGGGCAGCAAGGCCGTCCGCTGCCGCTGCCCCGGCTCCTCGAACAAGTACACATAGCGGCCGCCTTTCCGCGCCGCCTCAAAGATCTGCTTGAGCCGCGAGCTGCCAAACGCCAGCTCCTCGCGTTGAATCCGGCCGGGGCCAAGCACCGGCAACGGCCGGACCGCCCCAAAATAACGTCCCAGCAAGGTGTCCTCCTGGGCGTTTTCCATCTGCTGCCCGGCGTCCGCCTGCTCCTGAGCGGCTTTCGCCTTCTCGACCGCTTGGTGCGCCTCCGGGTCAAAAATAAACGAAAACGACATCGTTTCTGGCTCCGCCCCGGTCCGATCGATGAACCCCCAATAATAAGGGCGGTTCGTCAAATCGCGGTCGGCGCGGGGAGAGAGCTTCACCGTGACGTGATGGGGCGATTTTTCGAGAAACTGGCATTCCGTCGCTTCCAAATAAGTCATCACAAAATCGCGAATCTGCTCTCGGGTCATGGACATAACCGCAACTCAACCTCCCAAGAGCTGCTGCAGACCGCCGTTGTTCCCACGTTCTTCGGCTTCCGCATCCAGCTCGGATTTAATCGTATCGAATTCGCGTCCCAGCGAGTCGACACGGCTGGCGATTTCCTCGTCGCTGCCGGATTCCAGAATGATTTGGTAGAGGCTTTTTTCCAGGGAATGCTGCTTCTCGAACCGTTCCAAAATCACATCCAGATGGCCGATGACCATTTCGAACATATTGATCTTCTCATGCAGCAAGTGAAGGATATGCTCTTCGATCGTGCCCTTGGTGGACAGGTTATATATATGGACGTCATTGGTTTGCCCCAAGCGGTGGACGCGGCCGATCCGCTGCTCTACGCGCATCGGGTTCCACGGCAAGTCGAAGTTGATCATCTGGTGGCAAAACTGCAGGTTGATCCCTTCGCCGCCGGCTTCGGTGGCGATCATGACCTGGGCGCGGCCGCGGAACAGGTCCATCATCCAGTCTTTCTTGCCGCGATTCATTCCGCCCCGATACGGCACCGCCGTCATACCGCGCTCGCGAAAATATTTCAGCAAATACTCCTGCGTCGCCCGATATTCGGTAAACACGATCACCTTGTCGTTCATTTCGCGGATCAGCTCCATCGCTTTCTCCGCTTTGCTGTTGGCTTTGATCTGGCGGATCAGATCGACGAGATCCCAAATCCGGTCGCGAATCGGGGAGTCCGGAGCCAGCTTCTTCGACAAGTTCACCAGCGTGACAAACACGGCGTCGCGGCTGCTGCACACCTCGCGCTGCAAGGTGACGAGGGACAGCATGCTGTTGAGGTCTCCGCCGTTGGCATGATATTGGTCTTTGACAAAGGAAGTTACCCCGTTGTACAGGTTCTTCTCCTCCGGGGATAACTCCACGTCGATGTTGCGTACGATCCGCTTGGTGAACTCCAGCTCACCGTCGCCGCGCCGGTTGCGGATCATCACCTTGGCCAGCTCATCCTTGAGCTGCTCCTCATTCTTCGGCAGCCGCTTATCGACGACGAAATTCGCAGCAAACTCGCTTTGCCCGCCCAGTTGACCCGGCTTCAGCAGCGTGATCAGGTTAAACAGCTCGCCGAGGTCGTTTTGCACCGGGGTGGCGGTGAGGAGCAGGCAATATTTTTTCCGCAGCTGCAGCATGAACTGATAATTCGACGTTTTCTTATTCTTCAGCTTATGGGCTTCGTCCACGATCACCAGGTCATATTCGTTGTTCAGCAAAATGTTCTTATGCGGGTCGCGCTTTGCCGTGTCCATGGATGCAACCACCACGTCGTTGTGCCAAGAATGCTCCTTCTTCTGGGCTACGGCCGGAATGCCGAACTTTTGGTTCAGCTCCCGTACCCATTGCAGCACCAAGGAGGCCGGCACCAAGATCAACGCTTTTTTCACTAATCCGCGCACGATATATTCCTTTAAAATTAAGCCCGCTTCGATCGTCTTCCCAAGCCCCACCTCGTCGGCTAAAATAGCCCGTCCGCGCATCTCGAACAGGACTTTGCGAGCGGTTTCGGTTTGATGGGGCAGCGGCGTGACGTTGTGCAGATGCTTTAGGCACTGCATCTCCTCAAAGCTTGTGACAAGCGAAGCGGATTCGGCCTCAAGGGCAAGGTTAAACAGCTTCCAATCGTCCCAGGGACCGCCCTTTTGATGCCGGGTCTCCAGTTCGTTGAACCAGCTCCGGTCGAAGTCGATGGGAATCGGGGCGTGCAAGTCTGGCGACGCGGCCGGGTGGGGGGAAAGGCCGGAGGGATGTGGATTCATAGTGTAAAACCTCCCTTTCGGTGCGTATTTGTCGGCTCGATTACGGAGAGAAAAGATCCGAATCTGGCAGATCTTGTGCTTAAATTGCAGACGTAGGTGTAGTATGGACGAAAAGGAAGGAGTTCATAACCTTGTAAGAGCAAGAGGGTGGTTTATCTCATTAAAAAAAAAGCCGGCCGGGGATCATCTCCCTGACCGGCGATTGCTTGATCTATTTTACTCCGCTTTCACCAAGATTTTGATTTGATTCCGCTCTTTGAGGAGTCCTTCAAAGCCTTCATCGATGGCTTGATCCAGCTTAATGCGCTTCGTCACCAGCTTGTCCGCCGAGAAGTAGCCTTGAGCCATCAAGCTGATCACCGCCGGGAAGACGTCGCGGTAGCCGATAATGCCGCTTACGGTACGTTCCTTCATGACGATGTTTTGCGGATGGAGGGAGGCTTCCTTCTCGAAAATGCTGACGATCATCGTTTCACCGCCGATTTTGGTGGATAGGATCGCCTGGGTTAGCACGGGAGAAACCCCTGTCACTTCATAGGCTACGTCCACACCGCCTTGCGTGCGCTTGTGAATTTCTTCGACGGCATCGTATTCTTTCGGATCGATGACGATGGCGCCGAGCTCGGCAGCCTTCTGCTTCCGTTCCTCAGACAGCTCGACCGCATAGATTTCCGAAGCCCCTGAAGCCTTCAGTGCTTCGATCACCAGCAGACCGATCGGTCCGGTGCCAAAGACAGCTGCTTTGTCGCCCACTTTAAATTTACTGGAGCGGACTGCATGAAGTGCTACAGCGGATGGCTCAACCAGGGCGCCTTGCTCGAAGGATACCGAATCCGGGATTTTATGTAGCATTTGTTCCGGTACGTTGGCATATTCGGAGAATCCGCCGCCTCCGCCCGCCAGGCCGAAGAAGCCCATTTTATCGCAAAGATTGTATTTCCCTTGCTTACAAGCCTCGCAGGTTCCGCAGGCATAGATCGGTTCAACCACGACGCGATCGCCGACGGCCACGCGGGTGACGCCTTCGCCAACTTCAACCACTTGTCCGGAAAATTCATGTCCCATGACGATCGGCGCTTTATCTCCGCTTAACGGGTGGGTTTCCAGAGGGATAAAAATCGGGCCGGCTACATATTCGTGCAGATCACTGCCGCAAATCCCGCACCATTCCACCTTGATTTTCGCTTTGCCCGGTTCCGCTTTTGGCTCCTCGATGTTCTCCAGTCTTAGGTCCTTGACGCCATGCCATCTTAAAGCTTTCACTTGAACTCATCTCCTCGTAAGTTATGAACCTCAATTTCTAGTTTACTCCTTTTTGGGGGCAGGATTCCCATTGATTTGTTAAAATTGTGTTAATTCAAATCTAATAAAACTTAGGAGATGCTTCCCTGGTTTCTTGGAAATGGTTACAAAGCGGTTTTATAGTTTTGAGCCTGAAAAATAGAGAGAATTGAAGGAAACAGGGGGTTGGGCGAGATGTATTCGGATTAAAGCCTGAAATTTCACCCTGAACTGCTATGACAACGAGATATTGTATAGTATAATGGTATTCGCACACAATATATTGTGATTCATACATATGATATTACCGTTTACAGGGTGTGTGCCGCGGTGATCAAGCGGGCGATTTCCGGCTTGATACAGCGTTTTTTTTCGTTTTTTTGCCTAATTTCGACTTTAGGAATCGAGGCGAATGACTGATTAATTAAAGGATACTCTGAATCAATTTTTAGGAGGGTGTTTTCTTTGAAAACTGTGCAAAAACAGCGCCTTGAGGGGCTAAGTGAGAAAATCTTCTTGGACCGGTACGCCTGGAAGGACGCGGATCCTAGCCACGCCAAAGTGGGCGATGTCGTACTCGTTCTGACGAAGGACGACCCAAAATTCCCGACGAAGGAAGTAGGGGAGGTTGTTGCCCGTGACGGCCGTAAGGTTACGGTGAAGACCCGCCGGGGCGATCTGGTGGAGACCGACGTCGAGAAGCTGACCCTCAATATCGAGAAAACGCCTGAAGAAATGTGGGACCGTCTGGCCAAAGCGATGGCTTCGGTTGAGGAAACGCCGGAGAAGCAGAAGGAATGGGAAGAGAAATTCCGTTATATTCTGGATGATTGGAAGCTTGTTCCGGGCGGACGGATTGCGGCTGGTGCCGGTGCCAGTGATGAGTTAACTTTGTTCAACTGTTATGTTATTCCTTCGCCGAAGGACAGCCGGGGCGGCATCATGGAGACGCTGTCCGAAATGACCGAGATCATGGCTCGCGGCGGCGGCGTAGGCATTAACTTGAGCTCCCTGCGTCCACGTCGTGCGATCGTTCGTGGCGTTAATGGCTCTTCCAGCGGTGCTGTATCTTGGGGCGGCTTGTTCAGCTACACAACCGGCCTGATCGAGCAAGGCGGCAGCCGTCGCGGTGCGCTGATGCTGATGATCAACGACTGGCATCCGGACGTGCTGGACTTCATCACTGTTAAACAGACGATGGGCCAAGTGACCAACGCGAACTTGTCGGTTTGCGTCAGCAATGCTTTTATGAAAGCTGTAAAAGAAGACCTCGATTGGGATCTGGTATTCCCGGATACAACTTACGAGGATTACAACGAGGTGTGGGACGGCGATCTCGATAAATGGAAAGCCGATGGACGTAAAGTGATCCACTACCGTACCGTCAAAGCGCGTGAGATCTGGCATACGATCATCGAATCGGCTTGGAAATCCGCTGAGCCGGGCGTGGTCTTCATGGAATACTACAACCAAATGTCCAACAGCTGGTACTTTAACCCGATCATCTGTACGAATCCGTGCGGTGAGCAAGGGCTGCCGGGCTGGGGCGTATGTAACCTGTCGGCGATGAACTTGTCCAAGTTCTACGATGAAGAGAAGCACGATGTGGCATGGGATGAACTGGCGACAACTACGCGTTATTCAGTTCGTTTCTTGGACAACGTCATCAACAAGACACCTTATCATTTTGAAGAAAACGAGAAGAACCAGAAGAAAGAGCGCCGCGTTGGCCTTGGAACGATGGGTCTGGCCGAGCTGATGATCAAGCTGAACATCCGTTACGGCAGCCCGGAATCGCTGGAATTCCTCGATAAATTGTATGGCTTTATTGCGAAGGAAGCTTACCTGGCCTCTGCAGATATCGCAGAAGAGAAAGGATCCTTCCCGGCATTTGAAGCAGATAAATTTTTGCAAAGCGGCTTTATGAAGAACATGACGGAAGTGTATCCAGAAGTTGGTGAAGCTGTCCGCACCAAAGGGATTCGCAATGTCACGATCATTACCCAAGCGCCAACTGGCAGCACAGGGACGATGGTTGGCACTTCGACTGGGATCGAACCGTACTTCGCCTTCAAATATTACCGTCAAAGCCGTCTCGGCTTCGACGAGCAATTCGTGCCGATCGCGCAGGAATGGATGGACGCGCATCCAGGCGAACCGCTGCCGGATTACTTCGTAACGGCGATGGATTTGTCGGCGGAAGATCATATCCGCGTACAAGCGGCGATTCAGCGTTGGGTGGACAGCTCGATCTCGAAAACGGCCAACTGCCCGTCCGACTTTACGGTTGAAGATACGAAACGGCTGTATGAGCTGGCCTTCGACCTTGGCTGCAAAGGCGTAACGATCTACCGCGATGGCAGCCGCGATGTGCAAGTTCTGCAAACGGAGAAGAAGGAAGAGAAGAAAGAGGAAGCATCTGCTCAACCTAGCGCAGCGGCAACTCCACAACCGGCAAATGCTTCGGTTCAAGCCAGCAGCCCAAAAACCGGCGAACAATACAAGAGACGCCCGCAAGTGCTGCATGGAGCAACGTATAAAATCAACACGCCGTTTGGCATGGCCTATATCACGATCAATGACATGAACGGGACTCCAGGTGAGATCTTCTTGAACGTAGGTAAAGCTGGTTCTGACGTGTTCGCGATGGCAGAAGCCCTTGGCCGCGTCTGCTCGCTGTTCCTGCGTTACGGCGACCATGGCGAGAAGGTTGAGTTGCTGATTAAGCATCTCAAAGGCATCGGCGGTACGGGAGCGATCGGTTTTGGTCCTAACCGCGTTGAATCGATCGCGGACGCCGTCGCCAAAGCGTTGGAGACGCACGTACAAAACGGACCTTACGGCGACCACGACCCAGCGCCGGTAGCCGCAACGGTTGCACAGGAGACAGCACACGTTCACGGCACGGCAGACGGCTCGCATGGCGGCTACAGCCACGGCAGCGCACCGGCCACCTCGCGCGACCTGTGCCCATCCTGCGGCTCCGCCTCGCTGATCAACATCGAGGGCTGCAAAACTTGCAGCAACTGCGGGTATAGCAAGTGCTCGTAAGAATTGAATAAACCTGCAATAGGGATGCTAGATGTGTGTTGTCAGAATCGTTGAGAACTTTTTTAGAAATGATGAGTGTAAATAATCATAATTAACGAGAAATGCATAAATATGCATTGAAATGAATGTTGGAGATTTCCCTTGTGATCATGGGAAAATAAAAAAGTCCGAAGCAAATACATACTGCTTCGGGCTTTTTGTTTAGCACGCCCAGCATGGGCGTCATCTCTAGGTTGAAAGTCCCGAGCGGGGGCTGGCGAGCGCCTACCGTTAGCCAAGGGCGAGGGTGTCACCGTGAGGTGGAATCTGAAGGAAGCCGGAGGCAAAAGCACGGGCCAAGGTACACGAACTGGATTTGAGGCAGGGTTAGTCGGATGAGTTGCCTAAACACGACGAAACCCAAAACCGCCAAGGGCTGATCCTGTAAACTCCAGTGATCGCGGGCGGAAAGGTGACGTTCTTATCTGGGGAGGCCTGCGGGAGGAAAAAACGCGAAGTCATTTCGTAAAGACGGGCTGCCGGATATCATTCTGGTGAACGATCCGAACATTCAAAAATACGTAACCGCTTATCCGGGAACGTTCCGCTGCGGATCGACGATAAGATTTACGGCGTTCCGTTCGACATCAGCGTAACGGGCGCCGGATCCTGGTACATTACGCCGGATAACAAAGGAAATTTCGTAGACAATCCGGCCATGACCGAGACGCTTCGCGTATACAAAGCGATCGCGGATTCCGGAATCGCCAAGCGGTGACGGCTCGGCCAATAGAGGTCAGGCGATTTACAGCGATTTCACAAGATGGTCTACCGAGGTTCCGGGTATTTCCATGGGAATGTACACGCAAGAGGCAAAGGATGCACTGAAGAACGAGCTGCCTAACATTTTGAACGGTGCGGATTTGACCCAAAGCTTGGCTAACATTCAGAAACACTTTGAACAGCAGGTTCAATAAAAACTAAGTAAGCGGGTGGTAATCTATGGGCAGTAAATGGAATAATATCGACTTTCCCATCCGTCGTGATCGACGGCAGGAAGTCCTTTTTTGCCATTAAAGTGTTCTAACCATCATATAAGAACATGAACATGATGCTAACGATGAAGCATCGGGCTGTTCAGCGCTTTATATTCCTTGGCGCTGACTCCGCATAATTTGCTGAAATAGGCGGAGAAATACTTGTAGTCCTTGTACCCTACCAATTCGGCGATTTCATAGTATTTCAAATCACTGTTTAGAATGAGTTCCTTCGCCTTTTCGATGCGAATGCGATTCACCCACTCTTTAAAGGAATAGCCGGTTTCACTTTTGAAGATTCTGCTCAAATAACCGGTGGAAATGTAAACGGCCTTGGCGACATCAGTCAGCTTGAGATCCTTGTTATAATTCTGGCTGATATAATCCAGTGCGGCTGCAAACAACACATTTTTATAATCCGTCTCCAGGTTTGGCTTGGCCAGGCTCAGCATCAGCTCAATCACTTCCTCGGGCGTTTCCGTTTCAGCAACAATTTCCGCCGTTTTACGGGCGCCGTTTTGCCTTTCCATCACCGCCTCCATCAGCACGATGATCCGGTTCACCGATTCCAGAAAGCACGACCGCGAGACGGCATTTTGACGCATAAACTCAGCGTATTCCTGGATGGCTTGTTCAATATGGGCAGCATTTCTGGACAATACCGCGGAGATGACCTTGCTCTCGCTATCCTGTATCTCACTTGGTCCGATGCTAGGAAATATATCTGTTGGCACAACCTCCGTATATTCCCACTCCGTGTTCCAGAAGCAGGCATCCAGCGCCCTATCCAGAAGCGCATAAGCGAAGGAGAGCTCCTCCAGCGACTCGATGCGGTTCATTAACACCATACTGTTGCCGAAAATATAAGGCTTGAGATTGGCGAGCATCTTGTCTTTAACCTCCTTCGAAATACCCTGCGCACCAACATTCAATACCGTTACGAGCTTGCCGTCTTCCGTGAAAAATACAAAGGGCTCGAGCTCCTGAAAAGCCTGCACAAAATGGTTGTACACCAGCCAATCGTCGTTCGCAACACAGCGGGCGAGCAGCATCGAATAGCAGGGGCCCGGCAGCGGCATATCCAGCTTTTCGGCCTTTTTCTGAAACGTGTTCAACGGAATTTCGTTTTTTAAAAATTTCGCAAACAAGGCAGATTTAATCAAATGCTGGTTTTCCTTATAGATCGTCTGCATCAGCGCCTGACGTCCATAGGCGGCATTTTCTTCCGAAATAGCGTCCTTTGCCCGGAGGGCCGCCTCCAATATTTTGCCGGAATCGGCATTTTTTAGGACGAAGGAGCTGACCTTCACTTCAATTGCGCGAGTAAAGTTCTCGGTATTGCCATACGCGGAGAGAATAATCACCTTCGTGCGCGGCAAATATTCATTTAATTTTCTCGCTAGCTCAATTCCGCTCATGATCGGCATCTGGATGTCTGCAAAAACGATATCAGGGGAGAGCTGAATGGCCAGCTTCAGGCCATCCTCTCCGTTAGCCGCCTCTCCGACAATTTCCATCCCATGCTTTTCCCACGGAATCGTATAGCGAATTCCCTGACGGATAAATGCCTCGTCGTCAACGAGCAGGATTTTTATCATTTCTTCAGCTCCTTTGTATTTCATTGTTGTCGTCCGAAAGCGAAATTTCACGGGCATCGGCCTCTTTATTCCTCAGCTTTTGCGTAATTTGGAAGACGCTGAATCCGTCACGCAAAAAACAACTAAGATGAAAGCCCTTTCCATTCTTCAGAGCAATCCGCTCCTTAATGTTCCGTAGAGCAAAGCCCCGCATGCCGCTGCCCTCTTCCTCCAGCAGGCGGTTAATTTCAGTGACGTCCACCGGTGTACCATTGTTCATGACCTCGTAAACAAGTGAATGTTCATTTTCGTAAATTTGAACCTTTACGATGCCATGGGTGCTGTTCTTCAGACCATGAAGAAGTGCGTTTTCGACCAGCGGCTGTAGCAGAAGGCGCAGGACGTAATAAGACTTCAAATGCTCCGGACAATCGATGTCGAACACGAACTGGTCGCCGTAGCGGATTCGTTGGATATGGATGTAGCAGCTTAGATGCTCCAGCTCTTCCGCCAGCGTCACCATGTCACTGTTGTTGGGGGAGAGCGTCATGCGCATCATTTTCGACATATTTGAAACCATCGAGCTAACATTTTTGGTATCGCCCATCTCCGACATCCAGTAGATCGTATCCAGCGTGTTATATAAAAAATGGGGATTGATCTGTGTTTGCAGGGCACTTAGCTGCGCTTGCTGTAATTTCAAATTCCCCATGTAGACTTCTTTATATAGAAAGTCCAGCCGCCGCGCCATACGGTTGAAATTGTTGGCCAGCACCGCGATTTCATCATTTCTCTTAACGTCGATGCGCACGGAGAAATCCTCATTGGAGATCGACTTCATGCGCTTGCCTAGCTTGACGAGCGGGGCCGTAATAATCTGGGAAAAAGTGAAGGACAATAGCAGCGTAAACAGGAGCACAAGCACCACCGTCAGCGATAAGCCCTTAAGAAGAGTTTCCTTAATAATGGTTAGAATATTCGGTTTTACAATGCTGTATAAAACGAATGGAGTTCGTTCTATTTTATGGGCGGATATGAAGTATTGCCCGTTGATCTGCGTATTGGCCGAGCTGGAAGCCAACTGGAGAAGATGCGGATAGGAAACGTCCCCCTTCAGATTGGCGTAGCTTTGGCCGGAGCTCGTATCCACAAGGAACTTGTTATTCTCATCAATGATAAAATAGGAGACCTCGTGGTTGATCCGGTCCGACATCAGGGTATCCATAAGCTGCTTCCGGCTCATGGCGATTTTGATAAAGCCGAGCTCCTCGGACAAATTGCTCGGATTCCTCAGCAATCGGGTTAGAGTAATATGGCTGTTGTATGCTTCTTCTGGCGTATCCTGCAGCCTGGAAACGTCGCGGTAATCCCAATAGGGTCTCGATTCCCCGGCTCGCGCAGCTTCCAGATCTTCCTTCGATATTTTTAACGAAATGCCTACATTAATAGAGGCTTGATCCCGCGAAAGGAGAGAAATGCCGCGAATTCCGTTGGAGAAACCGTAGGGCATAGACAGCAGGATGCTATTGGCGTTGCTGGTCAGCGCGAAATAGTTCTCATCATCCTTCGGCTTGCTCAAGAAGGCTCTCAGATTCGTTTCCATTAATGGGTAGGTCGTAAGATCCAGCGCATCGGTAAAAAACTGATCTGCGCTTTTGCCAATTCCATGGATATGGTTCGAAAAAAGCGCTTGCAAATCTTTTTTGGTGCTCTCATAAAAAATGCTGATTGCTACGGAATAAATCGTAAGAATCGGGATCATCACGAGGCAGATGAAGAACAGCATAAGCTTTTTACGCATAGTCACAGGGCGCACACTCCCCCTTGATGTTATGAATTTATTCTGTCATTGCGCCGGACAGGTGTCAATTGTCCTTTGCCAATTTAATGAGATGGTCATTTTTTGCGATAAATATCATATTTTAGGGATATCGTTCGCAACAAGGAAAGAGGTCGACCCCATTATTCTTTCGATGACGACAAAATACGAGGATAATGAAGACAAGAAAGCGGATACAAAATGCATCTCACGTCTTCTATAGTTAGGTTGTGAAATCAAATATACATTTGGAGGGGCAACATGAAAAAGAAAAAGATCATTCACATCATCTCATTTCTGGCAGCTCTCTCGCTAATCCTTTCTGCCTGTGGCGGCGGTGGAAGCGGCAATGGTGGAACTTCCTTCGGCAACTCCGGGGCAAGCGGGGCAAAGGGCGAACAGATTCAATTGACCTTCTCGCACTATTATTTGGAGGAGGAGCGTCCCACAAGCGCGGAAATGGACAGCTATATGACTCTGGTTGAAGAGTGGGAAGCAAAGAATCCGAATGTCAATCTGGTACAGTCGGTCATGTCGCAGGCGGATTATTCAACGAAAATCCAGGCGCAGGCCGCCGTCAACGAAATCCCGGACATCTTCTTCTTAAAAGGTTCTTGGGTAAGCAATTTTGCAAACAACGACCTGCTGATGCCGATCAACGACTACCTGGACCAATATGAGCACAAGGACAAGTTCCGCAAAGGTGTGTTTGATGCGGCTACGCGGGACGGCAAGATTTACGGGATTCCGAATCAGCTATCGATTACCTCGGTTGTTTTTTATAACGAACAAATGTGGAAAGAAATCGGCTATGACCGTTTTCCAGATAATTGGGAAGACATTTACAAGGCCGCTGAGAAATTTAATGAAAAGGGAATCTCCGCTATCGCACTGGGCAACAAGGACAAATGGCCGGCCGAATCCAGCATCCTTTCGACCATGGGCGACCGTTTCACAGGCACCGATTGGACGAATTCGATTATAGCCCGCGACGGCAGCGCGAAATTTACCGACTCTGAGTTTGTAAGCGCACTCGATCAGATGCAGAATATTGCCGCCAACAAAGTATTTAACCCTGATTTCAATATCATCTCCAATGCGCAGGCCGAGGAATATTACGCACAGGGCAAGGCGGCGGCTACCATTGACGGCCACTGGGCGGTTAGCTACCTACTGTCCAATGCCTCGGAGGAAGTGCTAAGCCAGACCAAGGTTGCGATCCTGCCGCCAGTGGATGGTGGAAAGGGCGATAACAACACGATCTCCGGCGGTGCTGGCTGGTATGTTGCGCTCAACAAAAATCTAGAAGGCGCGAAGCTCGAAGCAGCTATGGATTTTCTGTTCAGCACGGCGGGTTATGACTTTTCCAGAGTTTATGCCGAAAAATACGGGATGACCGGCCCAAGCCTGATTGAAGGCACCGATTTGACGCAGTTCCCGCAATTGACGCAGGATTTTGCCGCATTGACCGGCTCCCTGACGTTTACGCCGATCTACGACATGCTGATGGAAGGCTCCATTATCGAAAGCATGAATACAGGTCTGCAGGAAGTGCTGAACGGTACGAAAACAGGCCAGGAGCTGGCCGCACAGCTTCAGTCCGGGCAGGACAGCCTGTAACCGCCGCGATGGTTCAAGCTGCTGGCACCAATCGCGTGCCGGCAGCTTGCATCCATTCGTTAATTAAGGAGGAAGCAGCTACATGAACCAGGCAATTCGTCCGTCAAGGAAGGCTTTCATATTGTACATGCTGCCGGGCTTTATCCTGTACACCTTTATCGTATTTGTTCCGATCGTCCTGGCCTTTTATTACGGGTTCTTTGACTGGTCGGGCGGGACGAAGATGAATTACATCGGTTTGGATAATTTTATAGCGCTGGCTAAGGACGACGTTTTCATCCAATCTTTTGTCAACAACATCTATCTTACGGTGCTGTGCATTGTCGGACAAATCGGCTTCGCCTTCTTGTTCGCCATACTGTTGAACACAAGAGGCGTCAGATTCAAGGCCTTTCACAGAACGATGTCTTACTTTCCGTCGGTATTATCGGCGGTCGTGATCGGCTTTATTTGGACAATGCTCTATGACTACAACTATGGCTTGATCAATATTTTTCTTAAGCAAATCGGAAAAGCGGAATGGATTCAGCCCTGGCTGAACAACGAGAGTCTTGCGCTGACATTAGTTGCGATTCCATTGATTTGGCAATACATCGGATATTACATGATCATCATCCTCTCCGCTCTAGCTTCCATTGACCCGCAGGTGCTGGAAATGGCGGAGATCGACGGGGCGAACGGCTGGAAGAAGGCGATCCATATCACATTGCCTCTCGTAAAGAACACGCTGATTGTCTGCGTAACGCTCTGTATCGCGGGGACGATGAAGGTCTTCGACCACATCTATGTGATGACCGGCGGAGGGCCGGGGACTTCAAGCAACGTGATGGCGTTAAACGCCTATAAGACGTCCTTCCTCAGCTATAAGATGGGTTACGGCAGCGCGATGTCGATCGGCATCTTAATTCTGAGCCTGATATTTATCGCCGGAACGAGATGGCTGCTTCTGAGCTTTACGAAGGACAAGTCCAGCGGCAGGATGTCAAGCCGTTAACTCCAAACCCAGCCTAAAATCATGTCACTTACTAGATTTTAACAGGGGGTTCGTGAAGGACTATGGCAAAGGAGGCGTTAATCCTTGGCACTATTCACCTTCCTTCGAGGCGTGTAGAGTTGGCCGCTGTGCCGGGCACCGACAGCAACACTGAGCGCCTTGAATGCCGTCGAGGACCCGCTCGATCGCTTTGTCGAGATTCTTGAGAGATTCTTGAGCTGCTTCTGGATGCTGCGGATGGATTCGACAGAAGGTGCCGAGGAAGGGAACAGCCAGCGGATAAGAAGCTCAGACGCGTACCGGAGAAACAGATTTAAGGGGTAGATGCTACTGGAGGCAGAAGGATTTCCCTGAATGGACCCTACGTTCCATTGTCCAGAGGCATCCCCCGGGGGATGGAAATGAACCTAAAAGAGCTTTCAAAAGATACTATACGAGGAGGTGTGAGTGATGGGGGAGAGCAGTAAACGCCGTTTTTTGTTCGGTCTGGTTCCTAATCTGGTTTTGGCCGTTTTCTCCATGACCTGCATATTTCCGGCGATATGGCTATTCTATTCTTCGCTTAAAGGGAAGGCCGAGTTCTACGCCAATCCGATTTCATTGCCGCACAGCCCGAATTTTCTGCAATATATTGCGATTTTGACCAAAAGTAAAATCCTGCTGTGGATGGGCAACACCATCCGGAATAGCGTGCTGTCGCTGGCGATCATCCTGATTCTTGGCTTTATTATCGGTTACTTTCTTTCCCGCTTCCGGTTTAAAGGGAAAAATGCGCTTTACAACTACTACCTGCTCGGGATGCTAGTTCCGATTCATGCCTTAATGGTTCCGATGTACGTGCTGTTTACGAAAACCGGGATGGGCGATCAATGGTACACGCTGATTCTACCGTATGCGGCCTTCGGTTTGCCGATTTCGATTTTCCTGGTAGAGAGCTATGTGCGAAGCATTCCTATTGAAGTAGAGGAGGCTGCCAATATTGATGGCTGCAGCTTCCATCGCACTCTGTTTAGCATCGTGCTTCCGATGTGCCAGCCGATCCTTGTCACCGTCGGCATCATTCAATTTTTTATCGTATGGAATGAATTTACGTTTGCGTTGATCCTGATCAGCAAGGAAAACCTGATGACCGTGCCTGTCGGCATCACGCTGTTCAAAGGACAGTTCGTAACCGATTATCCGAAAATGATGGCCTCGATGCTAATCGCTATTTTTCCCGCTATGGCACTATATTTCGCGTTCTCCAAGCAGATCATCAAGGGTATGGTCGCCGGTTCGGTCAAGGGTTGATTCGCACCATTGAAACAGGAATGACAACAATTACGCATCAAGGATGGGGAGACTTATGAAAAGATTTGATTTAAACGACGCATGGCTTCTGCATGAGGCGCCGCTGCATTGGGGCAAAGACAGCCTGACGGCTGTAAAAGCTTTGAAGGAAGGCTGGTATCCTTGCTCGCTTCCAACTGATGTTCGCATTCCTCTGATCGAGAATGGCATAATTCAGGAGCCGCTTGAGTCCGATCATGCGCTCGCCAGCGAATGGATCGAACAGCGTTCCTGGTGGTACACCAAGGAATTCGACGGCACGGGTATCGATTTTGACAGTGACATTATTGAGCTTGTCATTGAAACGATCGACACCAACAGCGATATTTTCGTCAACGATCAATATGTTGGCAGCCATCGCAATGTGCATTATCCGTTCGTCCGCAACATCAAGGATGTTCTCACTCCCGGGAAAAACACGCTTACGGTGCGCGTCACTACCGGGCTGGAGGACGTTACCGACAACGATCTGTCGGAGCTCAACTGGGCGACCTGCCGTGAATACGATAACGGCGGCAAAGACCGCGGCGACTATCGCCGTTCCTACGTAAGACGTCCGCAATATACAGTGGGCTGGGACTGGGGGCCGCGCGTTGTCACCTGCGGGCTTGGCGGAAATGCATACCTGCGCTGCGAGAAAGAGATCGCGGTTCGCGAGGTGAAGCTCGTTACGGTCAGCGCTGACCAGACTGCCCGGCTTAAAGCCACGGTCAACATCGAAAACCTGGACATCATCGGGACGATAAACTGCGATCTGCAGATCGACATTTCCTATGACGGGCAATCCTGTGTGACGAAAAAGCTCGAGAACCTGCTTCTGACCTCCGGCACGAACTATTTTGATGTGGATCTAGAGGTGGAGAATGCCCGGCTGTGGTGGCCAGCGGGACATGGCGATCATCCGCTGTACGATGTGCGGGTATCTGCAGCGAGCGCGAACGCGAAGACCGAATATCCTGCATTCCAATTCGGCATCCGGACGGTCGAGCTGGATACGTCCATCCTGCGCGGCAAAGAGCGCAATTTCCGACTGATCGTCAACGGCGTTCCTATTTTCAGCAAAGGGGGCAACTGGGTTCCAGCTGATTTCATCCATGCGCGTGTTACCGACGAGAAGTATGAGACCTTGATCCGCGAGGCGGTGGAAGCGAATTTCAACATGCTGCGCGTCTGGGGCGGCGGGCTGTTCGAGCGGGATATTTTCTACGATTTGTGCGACCAGAACGGTCTGCTGGTGTGGCAGGATTTCATGATGGCCTGCTCCACTTATCCTGACCATAAACGGGAATTCCGCGACGAGATGCGGGCCGAGATGGACTATCAGACCAAGCGCCTGCGCAACCGGGCATCCATTGCCTTGTTCTGCGGAACCAACGAAGTCCACTGGATTTTTAACAAATATGACAATCCACGATGGCAGATCGAGTTCAAGCATGAGAAGCAGTACGGCTTATATATTGCGAATATTCTCGCCAAAGAGATCATGTACAACAACTGCTCCCATATTCCTTACTGGAACAGCTCACCGTACGGCGGGGCGCTTCCGAACGACGATACGGTCGGCGATGTCCATCGCTGGCATAACGCCTTCATGAGCCTTAATATGGACGAGCGCATCGAGCCGAAGGACTTCGATACGGTAAACTCCAAATTCGTGAGTGAATACGGCTTCGTCGGCCCTTGTTCTCTGGAGAGCACGAAGAAGTATTTGGGCGGGGAAGAGATCGACTTCGACAGCGAAGTGTGGCAAATGCATTGCAACGTGTTTGAGAAAGGGACCGTCGTCACGGGCATTGCTAAAAACTACCTTAACCGCACCGACAATTTATCCATCGAGGACTATCTGCTTTACGGCGGTATGGTGCACTCGCTCATGCTTGAGTATTCGCTGGAAGCGATCCGATTCAAGGAAAATTGCGGCGGCGCGCTGTTCTGGATGTACAACGATGCCTGGGGCGAAGTCGGCTGGACGATCATCGATTATTATCTGAGCCGCAAAATCCCGTATTATGGCGTAAAACGCGCTTTGGCCCATACGAAGCTGTCGATGCGCGTGGTGGACGGAAACGTCGTTGTTCAAGGGATGAACGATACGGCAGAGAAGGTGAGTTTCCAGGCGGAATACGGCTATATTTCGTTCGACGGAACAGTTCGGCAGACGAGAACGCTGGAGATTTCCCTTGAGCCGCATAGCCGGGTTTACTTGCTTACGGAGAAGCTGCCGGATCAGGACTACACCAGAGGCAGCATGATGCTGATTCCAGATTCGGATACCGTGAACTCCATATCCCTGCGGACAGGCGATATGAAGACGATGGTATTTGATCCATCGCCGGTTGAAATCGTGAGCGATGAGCAGATCGGACCGGATCGAAAAATTACGCTGACCAGCAAAGGGTATGCGCACGGTGTATATGTTGCGGGCGGTTATGACTGCTCCGACCTCTACTTCGATCTGCTGCCGGGTGAGGTGAAGACGATAACCGTCTATTCCGCAGGCAGCGAATCGCTTAAATTTGCTTCGGTCAGATAAACATTAGTAAATTGCTAATTTCTAAAACACTGAAGATAAGGAGGGGCGCCCGTTATGAAAAAATCAGTGTATCAGCATTTTAAGCCAATCATTCTGGATTATTACGACAAGGCCCATATCGTGCTGACCGAACAGGAGAAGGACAATCTGGAGATCGCCGACTTCGGGCTGGATCAATTCGAGCAGGTGGGGCTTTCCATCGTCACCCTGATCAATACCGACCGCTGCTGTGCAAAGGAAATGGTGCTTCTGCCGGGACAGACCTGTCCCGAGCACAGGCACCCGGCGATTCCCGAGCTGAATTATCCGGGCAAGGAAGAGACCTTCCGCTGCCGCTACGGCACGGTGTACCTGTATGTGGAAGGCGAGCCCAGCTTGAGTAGTCGCGGTATTCTGCCGGAGAGCGGCAAAGAGCATTACTCCGTATTCCATGAAATCGTACTGAACGAGGGCGAGCAATATACGATTTATCCGAATACGAAGCACTGGTTCCAGGCAGGCCCGGCAGGTGCGGTCGTATCTGAATTCAGCACCAGAAGCCTGGACGAATACGACATTTTTGCCGATCCCCGCATTGACCGGATTCCTCGCATCGAGGACTGATGAATTAAAATAATCACGCAAGATGGAGGCGTTTCTGTTGAACAATCGCGCAGCATTTATGACCGACCTGAAGCAAATGGATATCCGTGAAATTCCAGTGCCCGAGCCCAAAGAGAAGGAGGTGCTCGTCAAGCTTGAATACGTCGGCATCTGCGGATCGGACGTGCATTATTACGAGCATGGCAAAATCGGCGACTTTATTGTCAACGGCGATTTTATCCTCGGGCACGAGTGCGCGGGCACGGTCGTCGCTATCGGGAAGGGCGTCAAGCAGCTGCAGGTAGGAGACCGCGTAGCTCTGGAGCCGGGCGTGACCTGCGGACAATGCGAATTTTGCAAAAGCGGACGCTACAATCTGTGTCCCGATGTGGAATTTCTCGCTACCCCGCCTTATCATGGATGCTTTGAAAACTACATTGCATTCCCAGAGAACATGGCGTTCAAGCTTCCTAGTTCTATTACGACCAGAGAGGGCGCGCTCGTCGAGCCGCTTTCGGTTGGCATGCACGCTGCCAAACAGGGCGGCGTCACGCTCGGCAGCTCCGTGGTCATTCTTGGCGCAGGCTGTATCGGCCTGACGACATTGCTGGCCTCCAAAGCGTTTGGCGCTATCGACATTACTGTTGTGGACGTCATTCCAAAGCGGCTGGATAAAGCGCTGGAGCTTGGAGCAACGCGAGTCATCAATGCGGCCGAGATGGACGCGGTCAAGCTGATTTACGAGCTAACGGACGGTGAAGGCGTGGATATTGTCATGGAGACCGCAGGCGCGGTAAAAACGGTACAGCAGACCGCGTACATGGTCAAGCGGGGCGGGACAGTCGTGCTGGTCGGCATGGCGCCGCAGGATATCATTGAATACAACTTCGCCAAGCTGCTGGGCAAGGAGGCGGAGATCAAAACGGTGTTCCGCTACCGGAACATCTACCCCCAGGCGATCAAGGCGATGGACGAAGGGCTCATCGACGTGTCCGGCATTGTGACTCACGAATACAGCTTCGATGAAATTGCCGAGGCATTTGACGTCAACATCAACCGGAAAAACGACGTCGTAAAGATTATCATCAAAATCACTTAATCTAATAAGCTGGATGCAAGGGACTGTTCCAAAAGTAGTTATCCAATGAGAGTTTTCTTTATCAGGAACAGATGAATCGAGCAACACGATTTCAATTGTATGAAAAAAGCGTAAGTTCTAGGGCTAGATCAGCCCCGGAATTTGCGCTTTTTGCTTCATGGTGGCCCACTTGGGCATATTATCAATGGGCAAGTGAAGGCTGCCCGACCTGTAAGTGTACTTTTGGGCAGGTCGCGTAGCAGGGAACGCCGAATTCCTTGATTTTTAGCGGCGAATACAATGCCGAATATAGTAGCGAAGTATAATGCTACATAGAATCTGGACAGCAAAAAAGGAGTTTCTTAGTTGTATGGCAACAAGTAGAAGAAAGTTTACACCGGAGGAGAAAGCGCGAATCGTACTGGAAATTTTAAAGGAAGAAAAGTCGGTTGCGCAGCTCTCATCTGAGCATGGTATTCATGCAAATGTCCTCAACGGGTGGAAATCGGAAACTGTCCAGAATCTATCGCAATTGTTCGTGATTTATCATTACAGGAAAAAACCTAAGCTGACAAGCTTAGGCTTTTTTCTACATTTAAAACTTATTACATATATTGATTATGTCATATTGAATGTTACACAAAAATGGATATATAAACCAATTTATTCCTAGAAATTTACACATATTAAGCCTTAGAGGTGACTTTTACAAAAAATATCTTGGAATTTTTCTTATAGCATATTGAATATATTCATTTATATCGAATATTATTAACACATAGAAAAGAAAACGCTTGCAACTAAGGGGGGAGTCTATCGCAAAGTTAGCAGCTTAGGAGTACAAGTCACTAGAATCCATCCAACGAAGCTTTAGGAGGTGAACACAGCATGGGATCCAGTAAATTACGCAAAATTTGGTATTTCCGGCACATCTACTTGTTTTTACTTCCGGCGATCATTTGGTATCTCATTTTTGCCTATTATCCGATGTACGGCATTTTAATAGCGTTCAAAGATTTCAAATACAATCTGGGCATATTAGGGAGCCCGTGGGCTGGCTTTAAGTATTTCGAACAGTTCTTAAACGATTCCAGCTTTTACGATGTCCTCCGCAATACCTTGTCCATCAGCGCGCTCAAACTGATTTTCGGATTTCCAGCGCCGTTGATCCTGGCCTTGATGCTCAATGCGGTGATGCACCGGAGGCTCAAGAGAGTGTTCCAAACGATTTCTTATTTGCCGCACTTCGTTTCGTGGGTTGTTGTCGTGACTTTGCTGCAAAAAATCCTGTCCCCGAACGTTGGGCTGATTAATGACATCCGGTATCAAATGGGGTTGGAACCGATCTTCTTTATGGGTAAGCCGGAATTGTTCTATCCGTTGGTCGTCATATCCGACATCTGGAAAGGGGTCGGTTGGGGATCGATCATTTACTTGGCTGCGTTAACGAACATCGATCCGCATTTGTATGAGGCTGCGGAAATCGACGGGGCCGGAAGGTGGAGTAAGCTGTTTAAAATTACGCTTCCGAGCCTGACGCCAACGATCGCGATCCTGCTCATCTTCTCGCTCAGCGGCATTCTGAACGCAGGCTTTGACCAGATTTGGCTGATGCAAACCCCGGCTACTTTAAGCGTGTCGGAGATATTGGACACTTATGTACTTAAAACGGGACTCCAGCAAGGGCAATTAGCTTATTCCACTGCCATCGGTTTATTCAAATCAGCGATCTCACTTGGGCTCATTGTGCTTGTCAATTATATCTCCAGAAAAGTGAGCGAGGTATCGCTATGGTAATAAGCCAACGGCAAGCATGAGGAGGTTGTGCGCATGGGGGCAAAAAGGCTGACGTCGGCGGACCGAATCTATATGGTGCTTAACTATTCGGTGTTGTTTATATTTTGCGCCACGGCGCTGTATCCCTTTATCTATTTCCTGGCCCTTTCGTTTAATGACGGCTACGACGCGATGAAGGGCGGAATCTATTTTTTTCCTAGAGTCTTTACGTTAGAGAACTATGCAAAAGCGTTTACCAACCCATTGATCTTAAATTCGTTTTATATTTCGGTGACCCGAACCGTTATCGTTACGGTTGGCTCGGTATTGTTGACGGCTTTGCTGGCTTATGCGCTTTCGCGGAAAGGCTTGCCGGGCCGAAAGTATATCGTCTTCTTCTTTTTCTTTACCACTCTGTTCAGCGGGGGCTTGATCCCAACCTTTATCCTGTTCCGGCAAATCCACATTCTCAACACGTTTTGGGTATTGGTGCTGCCTTCCCTTTACAGCTTCTTTAACGCGATTATTATGAAAACCTTCTTTGACGGAATTCCCGAGGCTTTGTCAGAGTCGGCCCGGATCGATGGTGCCAGCGAGTTATCCGTATTCGCCAGAATCATCCTGCCGCTCTCGATGCCGGTGCTGGCGACCATTGCCTTGTTTGTTGGGGTAGGGGTGTGGAATGACTGGTTCACCGGGCAGTTTTTTATCCAAAATGAGAAATTACACCCTGCCGCGACATTCCTGAACAAAATGATCAGTGAAGCTTCCTTCCAGTCGATGACCTCGTCGTCGGGGAACAGCGGTTCTGCGATTCAGAACATGACCGAATCCCAGCTGGAGCTGCGGGGAGTGACTCCGGAAGCCTTGCGGATGACGTTCGTCATCATTATTACCACACCGATCATTTGTGTGTATCCATTTCTCCAGAAGTATTTCGTGAAAGGCGTATTGGTTGGTTCGCTTAAGGAGTAGTTGGTATAAAAGGCTAAGCCTTTTATATAAAAAATGTTCATTGAAAGGGGAGTAGCGTATGAGCAAAAACGGGTTGAGGAGCGGTTTTATCATCACACTGATCGCCTTACTGCTGACGGCATGCGCAGGGTCAGGCGGGAATAAGGAGGCTAGCACGGTTAACTCGGGTTCGAACGAACCGGGTAGCGTGAATGAGACGGGTGCCGAAGAATTTAAGCCTGTCACCTTAACGTACCTCAGCGCCTGGAATGGCGGCGGAGGCGCCTTCCCGCAAGATCAGGAGAATAATCCCGTAGCTCAAAAAATCCGGGAAAAAACCGGGGTCACTTTAAAACTAGAATCGATCACGACCAGCGAAGTAGAGAAACTGAACACCATCTTCGCTTCCGGCACAGTTCCGGATATCGTGAATGCCCCATTCTGGTCGACGACCGGGGGAGAAGGACAAGTTATCAAGAAGGCGGCCATGGAAGGCCAGATTCTGGACTTAACACCTTATCTGGATAAGTACCCGAATGTAAAAAGACTGGTGACAACCGGGATCGCCAAGGATTTTAACGAGTTCGATCTGAATAGCCCGGATTTTGAAGGAAAAACCTATCTCATTCCTACAGAAACTCCAGACGGAACCCCTGAGAGCATTCATAACTGGAACTATGGCCTTTATGCCCGGGGAGATATTCTGAAGGCGTTAAATGTCAAAGCCGAGGATATCGATACGCAAGAAGAACTGTATGATTTGCTGGTTAAAATCAGAGACGGCGGCTTTAAGGATATTGCCGGCAAACCGGTCATTCCGGCAGGTACGATGTGGAATGGCTGGGATTATGGCCAATTCCTTGCCGGTTGGTCAGACTACAACATTTCGGACTACCGTGAAGAAGGCGGTAAGCTGATCCATTGGACGCAATCCAAGGATCATGAAGAGCGGCTGTTCTACATGAGAAAGTTGTTAAACGAAGGTTTGTTTGACCTTGAAGCCTTCAGTAATACGAGCACAACCGCAAACGAAAAGCTGACGACAGGCAAGCTCGCTGTATTCGGAGCTCAACCGATGTTAGCGGAGTTGTCCAAGACGCTGTATAAGACGAATCCGGAAATGCAATATGAGCTGCTTGGACCGATGAAGAATAAGCGCGGAGAAATTCGGACGCAAGTCGAGAAACCCGGACGTTCCGGCTTCCCCGTCCTGTTCTTAAGCGCGAACATCAAAGATCCTGATGCGGCGTTGCGTTACATTGATTATGTGAACAGTGAGGAAGGACGTTTGCTTGCCTACTACGGCATTGAAGGCACGCACTACACGCTGGAAAACGGGATTCCGCAATGGATTCCGGATGTGAAGAAGCAATTTGATGAGAATCCGGATCTGAAGAGAGACGCAGGGCTGAATTTCCTTCCGGGACGATTCATTGGCGCTTTCTCTGATTCCGTCACTTGGCCAACGCCAGAGGATCAAAAAACGCAGTGGCAAAAGCTGGAGGAGAGCTTCTCGGCCAGAATGCCGATCAAAATCATCGACAAGGTCAGCGCCAGCTACCTCGCGAGAGAATGGCCAAAATATGAGGAATACGTCAATAAGACCAGCAGCTTGAACTTTGATGATGAATTTAAGAAAGCACTGTTTGCCTCGTCGGATGAAGAAGCCTTAAATATGCTGCATAAAGTTCAAGAGAAATTTAGAGATGCGGGCGTAGAGAAAATGGCAGAGTTTGTGGCGCAAAAAGCGGCAGAACGGGATGATGTAGGGTTCTAACCCCTACTCATCCTGAAGATGAAGGAGGGAACGAGGATGTTAAACGTGGCGATGTTAAGCAAATGGCATGTGCATGCAGAGGATTATGCCAGAAAGTTGCAAACCCATGGGAACGTGAAGATCACCGCGGTCTGGGACGAACAACCTGAACGCGGCAGAGAATGGGCGGCCCGATTAGACGCGGACTTTGAGGCGGATTTGGACACTCTTTTGCGGCGGGAAGATGTGGATGGCGTTGTGGTAGATGCTCCTACTAGCATGCACGCCGACGTCATGGTGGCTGCTGCTCAGGCCGGCAAGCATATTTTCACCGAGAAAGCGATGGCGCTGACTACGGAGGAATGCGATCGAATTTCGGCAGCGGTACGTGAGGCTGGCGTTAAGTTCTGCATCTCCTTCCCTGCCCGCACGAGACCGCAAGAATTGTTCGCGAAGCAGCTGATCGATGACCGGATCCTAGGGGATGTTACGCTTCTGCGTATTCGGAACGGCCATGACGGGGCTTTGAACAATTGGCTTCCGGAGTACTGGTATGATGAGAAGCAAGCCGGTGGCGGAGCGATGATGGATTTAGGCTGTCATCCGATGTATCTCGCCAACTGGTACTTAGGGAAGCCGAAACGGATCACCTCCATGTTCCATTACTTCACCCAGCGCGCCGTGGAAGATAATGCGCAATGCTCCATCGAGTTTGCCAACAATGCGGTTGCTCTGGTCGAAACTAGCCTAATCACCTATCGGACTCCTTCTGCGCTTGAAATTTACGGCACGGAAGGCACGTTGATCATCTCGGATTCGAACGTGAAAGTCATCTCGAAGAAGTTCGATTCCCCCTTCTCCGGATGGATTACGCCAACACAGCTCCCTGCAGCGCAGCCGCTTCCGATCATTCAATGGGCGGATGCCTTGCTTGAGGATAAGCCGATGCCGTTCGGACTGGAAGATGGAACGAAATTGACGGAGCTCCTGGAAGCAGCCTATATCGCCCACAGGGAAAACCGAACGGTGGAGTTCAAATAGCGCGGAGGAGGGGAAACGGATGAGAACGGTAAAGGTTGGGATCATCGGTTGCGGATTAATTGCGAATGACAAGCATATGCCGAGTTTAGCGAAGGTGGACAATGTACAGATGGTGGCCTTCTGCGACTTGATCCCGGAAAGAGCTGAGGCCGCCGCGCAAAAATTCGGTACGCCAGATGCCAAGGTGTTCACGAATTACAAGGATCTGCTGGCGATGGAAGAGATCGAGGTTGTACATGTGTTAACCCCCAACAGTTCTCATGCCTCGATCTCCATCGATGCGCTCGAAAGCGGCAAGCATGTCATGTGCGAGAAGCCCATGGCCGTCACCGGTCCCGAGGCGAAAGCGATGTACGAGGCTCACTTGCGAACCGGCAAGAAGCTTACCGTCGGTTACCAGAGCCGATCCAGCGCCAAGAGCCAACTGCTCAAAAAGATGATCCAAAATGGCGAGCTGGGAGACATCTATTTTGCCAAAGCGGTGGCTACCCGCAGAAGAGGCGTGCCGACCTGGGGCGTGTTCTTGGATAAAGAGAAGCAGGGAGGCGGTCCGATGATCGATATCGGAACCCATTCCCTGGATCTGATCCTCTGGTTGATGGATAACTACGAACCGGAAAGCGTCGTCGGCAGTGTGTTCTATAAGCTGAAATACACCGAAAATGCCGCAAACGAATGGGGCTCCTGGGATCCCAATGAGTTCGAAGTCGAAGACTCCGCGTTTGGCTACGTGAAATTTAAAAATGGGGCTACGGTAATTATTGAAACGAGCTGGGCCCTGAATATTGCAGACGGCGGAGGCAACCTGCTGTGCGGCACGAAGGGCGGGGCGGACTTTAATAACCGTAAACTGCGGATCAACGGCGAAAGAGACGGAAGCTTGTTCGTGAATGAAATCGACGTGGACCCAAACGCAAGAGAACTGTTCCGCGGGGAGAAGTTGACCGATTTCGAGTATGAAGCCAAACAATGGATTCACAGCATCGTCAACGACACGGAACCTCTTGTGAAACCAAGGGAAGCGATGATCGTGTCTCAGATCTTGGAGGCGGTCTATCAATCCGCGGAATCGGGGAAAATCGTTTATTTTGATCAGGAATAAGTACGCGAAATAATAAATCTCGTAATCCGTCCGTGAAGCGACAGCTTCGCGGACTTTTTTTGTGATTGTTTGATTCAATGGATGTTGTATCTGCCATTGCCTAATTTTTGTCTTTTGTAATTTTTTTAGCGGTAACTTGTGCTGGAAATGAATCATCACTTACTTCAAAGAACACTGTAACCTCATCACCTTTTTTATATTTTGAAGGTGTAATTTTATTTACCCAGATGGCTTGAGAATACTCATTGGATTCCAATACTTCTTTGTAATTCTTGCTCAGGTCTTCCTTTTTTAAGTGTGAAATTACTAAAATTTTTTTATTCTCTTCATCTACCGTGTGTACAATCCCTTTCAAAACTTCATTGTTCTTGCTACAGGCAATGACTAATAAGAAAAAAACAAAGATAAGTGTCCATTTAACAATAGTTCTAGATTCTTTAAACATGGACTTTCTCCTTTGAAGGGTTGAGAGTTAGTTTAAAATTGGTTGCACAGGTATTGCATTCAGTACATTTCCGATATAGGAGTATACGGCATTTCCATTATAGCGACCTTAGCAGTGGTCAACATTAAAGATTCGTAGCTGCCCTTTTAATGACATGCCTTCTGGTCGGGGCAGAGGCTGAATCTGTTTCATCACGCCGATCCAGGCGATCGCTGTCAGAAGCGTGATGATTAGAAAAGGGAATCTCCAACCCAACAGTTGCCCCAGCAAGGTTCCAAGCGGAGCGCCTAGAATGACGGATACGGTTAACCCTGAGCTAACAAATGCGATACTTCTCCCTTCCCGACCAGGGCGGGCCAGATCTTTCGCAGTAACAACAATTGTGCCGAAGAGAGTGCCGTGAGCGAAGGAACTTAGGATACGCCCTGCCAACAGCGTCCCGTTCATCTCGCGGGGAAAATAGATCTCCCTGCTGGGAAGTTCCGGACTGATTTCGTAGCCATTTTTCTCAATCCAGGAACCCAGATCAACGCTAACCGGCGTATCTGTATCCGGACGGCTCCGATGCTTAACCGAAGCAACGGTCACTTCCGGGAGCACTTTGGTCTTAAAACAATCTCCTCAAACAAACAAGGGATGTTTGCTCTGCTCGTCGTTTCTTTCACGGATACGACCCTTAAAGGCTCCACCTTTTTCACCAAGATCTCATGATGAGGTGTTCCGCCTCGTTCGATCTGTTCCAGTCTGGCCTCGATCCGTCTTAATCGATTGACTTCAGACTCGATCAAGGACTGCACTTCTGCTTGTTTGAGTCGAAACATCCCTCTCATTTCAACGCCAAGATCCGATGCAGGACAAGCAATTGCTCGCTTGTATAATAGCGATAGCCGCTTTGCTGGTCCTTATAAGCAGGCTTCAGCAAATCAAGCTGATCGTAGAAGCGTAACGTTTTGACAGGAACTTGACTCAACTTGGAGAATTCGCTGATCTTGAACATCCTCATATTCCTTTCTCATCTTAACGAAATGATCGTGAACCCATTATAAACTCTCCATCGCAGTGGAAAGTCAAGGGGGGGATATACAAAAAACGCAAAGCCGTCGCTTTGCGTTTTTTTGCGGTATGAGAGAGCAGTAGAGGGTGTAACATCATCCGTTTCTATTGACTCTACGGTACTCGAGGTTATTTTCCATGACAAGGGCGGCGTTACCGATAAAAAACGCATTTCCAGGGAACTTTGAACGTGCGATCTGGACCTTACGGCGGTTGCCTGCAGCGATGATGCGGGCATTAACCTCCTGCTCAAAATGCTGAAACAGTTGGTCTTTAGCAAACCACAGGTCACCTCCGATAAAAATACACTCCGGATCATATAGGTTCACGATGTTGATCAGGCCGCTCAGAAGATAATGATTCATTCGCTCCAATGCGGCGGAACAGATCGCATCGCCAGTTTCTGCCTTGATGAGCAGCTGCATCCAATCTAAGTCGTGCGGCGCGCCATTCTGATGCGCCCAATGGAGGGTAGCGCGGACGCTGCTCATGGCCTCCAGACAACCGCGCTGCCCGCATGCGCATAACTCCCCATCGGTTTGCACAATCATATGACCAATAATCGAAGCCAATCCATTCGTGCCGCTATACAAGCGTTGATTGAGGATCACTCCTCCGCCGATCCCGGCCGTGACCCCCACATACACGAAGTTGTTATACTGCTTCCCGCCTCCATAATACATCTCCGCCAAGGCGGATACGGCCATATCGTTTTCAATATAAACGGGAAGATTCCAACGTTCCTTCAACCGGGGAACGATATGAATGATGTCGATATTAAAATCAGGCGGATCGATGATGACGCCTTCCGTCATATTGATGGGGCCAATACTCGCAATCCCAATGCCCCAAACCTTCTCGATGGGGACATTTTGGAGGATGACCTCGCACATGGCCAGCAAGCCGTTGATAAAGCTGTCCTCGGTCGTAAATTGCCCGATCGGAACCTGATTGTGAAGAACAATCGCGCCGGTCAGATTGATAATTCCCACTTGCAAATAATCCCGGCCTACGCTGATGCCTAGCGTCAGCAAACTGTCGGGGACGACTTCCAACAAGGTTGGGCGCCGTCCCGAGGTTGAAGCGCTAGTCCCGCATTCGCGGACGATTCCCTCCTCCAAAAAATCAGCAATCAGCGAAGTGATGGTCATTTTGCTTAGCTGAGTTTTTTTGCTCAGCTCGATTCTGGATATTGGACCACATGTGGCAATGGTCTTTAAGATGAGAAACTTATTGGTTTCGATCATGTTCTGATGATTTACGCCCCGCATTGATGCCATCTCCATATGTAAGAATAGGTATTCCTTTACAATTTCAAAGTATATTACTCGTATTATATCACAGTTATGTGAGGTTCGTGCTATAGCAGTTTTCTCAACAGTTCTGTAGTTTATATCGCATCCGGAAGGACAAATAGTAAACGTGGATTATTAATTGCGGTTGGTTTTTAAAATATACGCTATATCGAAGAAAATATTATGTTTTAAAATTACTGATTTTGTATTGACATCCCGTTGAAAGCGATTTTATAATCCTATTAGTAAGAGATATTTACTATTTGCTATTCCCGTATGAAATCGCAGCCTCTTTAAGGTTTCGGAACCGAGTTCATCAAGCAATCTGCCTATAACCTGCGGGGATACGAATGGAGTGATGGATTTTGTTATGCGGATAGGAGTGGATATTGGCGGCACGAAGGTCTCATGTGCGCTGGTAGGAGAGGATAAGACCATTCTTTCAAAAGTAAGCTTTGATACAAGGGGGGGACGGCCCTATACGGAGGTGCTGCGTGATATCGCGGATTCCATTTATTCTGTTCTGGACCTAGCTGGAATCCGACTCGATGAGGTTGAGGCGATTGGCCTTGGCTGCCCGGGAATTTTGGATCAGCAAAAGGGAGAAGTGATTTACTCCAACAATATTGCCTGGGAGCATGTACCGCTTGTAAAAACGCTGCAGAACTATGTACCCAAGGAAGTCTATATCGACAACGATGCCAATTGCGCTGCATTGGGCGAGTATCTCTGCGGAGCGTCCCAAGGAACAAGCTCATCGGTTACCGTCACGCTTGGCACCGGGGTTGGCGGGGGGATTATCCTTGGCGGACGAATTCATAGCGGATTTAATTCGGCGGCAAATGCGATCGGGCATATGGTCATCGTGTCCGGGGGGGTGTCGTGCACCTGCGGGCGACGAGGCTGCTGGGAATCCTACGCCTCCATCACGGCACTGGTTCGTATGGCTGAGGAGATGGCAGCGCAATTTCCGCATTCCCTTCTGGCCGAGGTGAAGAGGCGCTCCGGGCAATTTAACGGGAAGAACATTTTTGATACCGCCAGACAAAACGATCCCGCAGCCTTAAAGCTGCTGGACAGATACTACTTTTTTGTGTCAGAGGGGATTATCGACATCATTAATATGTTTCAGCCTGAGATGATTGTAATCGGGGGTGGAATTAGCAGCGAAGGCGACTATCTGTTGCAGCCCATTCTTGCCCATGTAAAAAAGGGGGTGTACTGCAAGCAAGTTCCGCTGCCACAAATTACGATTGCCAAACTAAACAATGATGCCGGACTCATTGGCGCAGCTTACTTGCACGGGTATCAGGCAACGGCAGTAAAGCAAGGAATCAAACGCGTTTAGTCTACAAACCCGCTTGATGCACATCGTGCCGCGGGGTCATTGTACAGATCAAACAAGGGGAGGATAAATCGATGTCTGGCAAAAAAATGATGTCCTTATTTCTTACCATGTTCCTAATGACGGGAATCCTTGCAGCATGTGGTGGAGGGAACGCCTCCGATAACACCTCTGGAAACACCGGAAATACAGCTAAATCCGAGAATACACCTACTCAGACTGGCGGAAAAGTAGAGTTTTGGCTGGATAAACTGGGCGATGCGGAAAAAGCGGCTCGTTTGTCTGAAGCCTGGAAGAAGGATTCGGGGATCGAGATAGAGTTCACCAATTACCCTGATGTAGCCGCCTATCAGACCTCTATCCAACAAACGATCGATGACCCCGGGGCTCCAGGCTTGTTCACCTGGTGGAGCGGTCCGCAATTGGAAACGCTGGCCAAAAACGGCAAGCTGGCAGATCTGTCTGCGGAATGGGATCACTACATCGCTGACGGTGTTTCCGCAGATATCAAGGAAGCTTTCACGGTGGGCGGCAAGGTCTACGCTGCTCCTTACAGTCTCCGCTACATGTCCGTACTCTATAATGTGAAAGTATTTGAGGCTGCCGGCGTGGCAGTTCCTACGACATTCGAAGAGTTTCTAGAGGCTTGCGAGAAGATCAAGGCCAGCGGCGTCACCCCGATTGGCTTGAAGAACGACTCCTGGGCTAGCTTCATCTGGTTCCAGCAATTAATTGCAGCTTACGATCCTCAGCTGTATATCGATATTTGCAATGGCACCAAGCCCTATACGGATGAGGCTGTGAAGGAAGTGATGGCGATCTGGAGAGACATGTTTAATAAAGGTTATTTTGGAGAGCCCATCGTCTACAGCGATCTCCATAAAGAATTTGCGACAGGCGTCGTTGCGATGATGTTGGAGGATAGCCCAACCGTTACTGGTTTACAGAACGATTACGGCATGGAGCCCGGAACCCATATTGATGCCTTTATCCTGCCTAGCATGAGGGGTGGCAAGGGGACGATCTTCTTTGAAGCTTCGCCAATTGTCGTGACCGAGGCTAGCTCCTCCAAAGAACAGGCTCTCGCCGCTCTGCGCAGCTTCTACAAACCGGGTACCCAAATGGTGATGGTCAACGACCACGGCATTGCCAACATTAGTACGATATCCGTGGAAAATCAAACCATTCAGCGCATTTTGGATATGACCGGAGATTCTTCCAAGTACCAGCTCCTGCTTCGCTTCTATGAAAATACTCCCGAGGATCTACGCAATACGGCCATTGATGAGCTCTCTCGCTTTATGTACAGCGGCGCGGATATTGACGATGTGCTGAATACCATCCAGGCTAAGGCGGATGAAGTATTCGGTTAAATTACGAAGGAGTGAGGGGGTTCCTTTGAAGAAAAGCAGCTTCGCTTGGACGAATTATCTTTATCTGCTGCCGGCGGTTTTGCTGGTTGCTGTCTTCTTTGCCACATCCATAGTGTACACAGTTCGTCTTAGCTTCTATGAATATGACGGATTTTCCGCTATGCGGTTTGTGGGCATAGAAAACTATCGCCATCTGTTTCAGGATGTGAACTTCAAAATTTCTTTTATGAACACGGTCATCTGGGTTGTGTTTTCCCTTGTGTTTACCTTAGCGCTGCCGCTGCTGTTGGCCGTTTTTATTAAGAACAGTTCCTGGGTTGGCGGGTTTAAAAATATTTTCTACTATCCCACGGCACTGTCGAGCACCATCGGGGGCATTATCATGGTGGCCATTCTCTCGAAATACGGCATTCCTCAGCTGTTTGGCTTACTGGGATTTAAGAGCTGGGTTCGCGATTGGCTGGCCATCCCTTATGTCAATACCTTCATCATGATTTTGATGGGAACGTGGCAGGGCGTTGGCTTGAACACCATTCTATTCATTACCGGGCTGACCACCATTCCCGCTTCCCCTATTGAGGCTGCCAAGATCGAAGGCGCGCGGACGATTCAGCTTTACACCAAGGTGATTTTCCCGCTTCTCCAGCCTACCACGATGGTGGTGTTGCTGATGTCTTTGGTGAACAGCTTTAAGGTGTTTGACTCGATCTGGGTCATGACAAAAGGCGGGCCTTACCGAACTTCCGAAACCTTGGCGTTGACGATGTATCAGGAGTCCTTTATCCACGGTAAATTCGGTGTCGGTGCGGCAGTGGCTGTGGTGCTCACCATCATGATCTTGATCGTCTCCTATTTTAATATCCGCAACACCTTCGGAGACACCGACCGGACGGCCTGAGGAAGCGTGAAAGGAGAGCCCATCCTATGAAAAAAGTAAGCCAAGGAAGAATCGCCGTAAATTCGGTGCTGATCATTCTATCGATTTTTTGGATATTCCCGGCTTTGTTCGCCATCATCGGGATGTTCAAGAAGAAGCAGGAATATAATCTGGGGAACTTCTGGGATCTGCCGAAGGGAATAAGCCTGGCCGAAAATCTAAAGGGAATTGCCGGCGCCTTCGGCATGGTGAAGGGGATGGTCAACAGTCTCCTATATGCTTCTGTTTCGGCGGGGGCAGCCGTCCTCATCGCCATCCTGGCCGCCTATGCCATTTCCCATCTCAAGATCAAACGGCCGATGTTCTGGTTCCTATTTATCTACAGTGGAACGATCTTCCCGTTCCAGATCTATTTGATTCCGGTTTACAAGGGACTGACGGCCACCAAGCTGTACGATACCCAATTGGGGATGATTTTGTTCTATACGGCAATCTGCGTGCCTTTCTGCATGTTTGTGCTCCGGAATTATTTTCTTGGCATATCGAAGGAAATTTGTGAATCGGCAAAAATCGATGGTTGCAACAGCCTGCAAATTTTAGGGCATATCTTTGTCCCCATGTCTACCGCCCCGTTGGCTGTTATCTTCCTTACCCAGTTCAATTGGGTGTGGAATGAGCTCATGTTTGGTCTGACCTTCACGAAATCCCGGGAGATTCGTCCAGTGATGGCTGCGATTTCATTAATGGACAAAGCGAATGTACCGGTGATTCTTATGGCCTGCGTGGTAGCATCGATTCCTACGCTGCTGTTATTTTTCTTGCTGAACAAACATTTTGAGGCTGGCTATGCTTACCAGAGCAAGTAATCCTAAATGAACGGAGTGGCTTTATGAAACTATCGAAAAAATGGAAAGTCTTCCTCATTCATCACTCACACACCGATATTGGCTACACCGAGCGGCAGGATAAAATTATCCATTATCATTGCGATTTTATTAAACAGGCCGTGGATATTCTGAGAGAGATTGATCGCACCGGCAATGAAGCTCGCCAAGGCTTTGTGTGGCAGTGTGAAAACCATTGGCAGGTCAAAAACTTCTATGACCATGCGCCTTCGGACTATATTACGGACTTTGAAAAATATGTGCGGGAAGGACGGATTGGCCTTTCAGGCAACTATTTAAATTTAACCGAGCTGGTTAGTCGAGATATTCTCTACGATTGTACGATTCAAGCGAAGAAGTATGGCGAGCAGATCGGTTATCCCATCCGCAGCGGAATGAGCGCCGATATCAACGGGTTTGCCTGGGGATATGCGGATGTGCTGCAGGAGTGCGGCGTGGAACGCCTGTTTTCCTGTCTGCATCCCCATCACGGAATGTTCCCTCTTTATAAAAAACAGACCCCGTTCTACTGGCAAGGGCCGTCTGGGAAGAAGGTGCTGGTTTGGAACGGAGAGCATTACCACTTTGGAAATGAGCTTTGCTTTTCGCCGCACGCAGCTTCGACTTATATGATTTTCGATGAAATCAGCAAGAAAATGAGAGGCAATCAGCTCTTTACGACCAGCCCCGAGGATACGGAGCAAACGGAGTTAGCCATTCTCGATGAACGGCTGGAGCGCTATCTGCAAAATCTGGAGGCCGAGGGGTATCCAGGCGATTTTGTGCCCTTCATGGTTTCGGGCGCGATCACGGACAATGCCCCGCCAAACGTCAAGATTGCCGAACGGGTTGACTTGCTGAACCGGAAGTACGCCGGAACCTTGGAAGTACGGATGGTTACTCTGGACCAATTTTTCGATCGTCTGGAAGCAGAATGGAAGGACATTCCGGTGTACCAGGGGGATTGGAACGATTGGTGGGCGGATGGCGTGGGCTCCACACCGGCGGTTGTCAAGGTGTATCGGGAGGGGCAACGCAAGTACGATCTCTGCAAAAAGCTGGATCCCGATTCCACTCTGGGGGATGCGGGGTTGATGCAGAAAGCGGCGGAAAATCTGATCCTCTACAGCGAGCACACCTGGGGTTATTCCTCCTCCGTGTCGGAACCTTGGGAAACTCTGGTTGGGGAACTGGAGCACAAAAAATCTGCTTACGCGATCAATGGCAACACTGAGGTAGCGGATAATCTGGACCGGATTTTAGCGAAAAAAGGGGAGGTGGCCATCCGGCAAGACCGGCCGCAGCACTATCGAATTATCAATCCCCACGACATTCCGCTGGAGACGACCGCCAAAATCTATATCGAGTTTTGGGAGTATGTTGATGGGTTGAACTACAGCCTGGATGTTCCCATCGAAGTGTTTGATTTGGCAACAAATGAGGTGATCCCGCATCAGGTGAAGCGTATCGCCCGGGCCTACGAAATCGAAATCCCTCTTAAGGTGCAGCCCAAGGAGGAACGCAACGTCGGGGTTCGTGCGACTGGTCGCTATCCGAATGGCACCTCCCAGAGCCATGCCCATATTGGCGCGGAGGGGGTTGAAGATGTGCTGCAGCCTGGGGTGTTGCGCGAGGATGTGGCCTGCGTGGAGACGGCGTTCTACCGGGTGGAGTTTGATCAAAAGCGGGGGATTACCTCGATCATCGATCGGAAGACCGGAAAAAATCTGGTCCGGCAGGACGCGATCTACGCCCCGTTTAGCGGAATCTACGAGGTGACCGATATCCGCACCTCCCCGACGGAGGAACGCCGGCGAATGGGACGCAACCGTAAATCCCCGGCAACGAGACGGTATGAAGCTCACCTGACCGATATCCAAATTGTTGAGAGCGGGCCGTTGTTTGTCTCGCTGCAGCTCGACTACAGCCTGGAGGGCACGCGGTTCTACAAGGTGTTCCTGAAGCTGTACCGGGAGATCAATAAAATCGAAGCGATGGTGCGCATCCACAAGGATAGCGTGTGGGAGCCGGAAAACCTTTATGTGTCACTGCCATTTACGGCGGGCGACGATGAGGTGAAGTATGTGGACAAAACCGGCTGCATCCTTCGTCCGGGCATTGATCAGCTGCCCGGCAGTAATATGGAATTCTATCTGATCCAAAACGGATTGGTGATGGAAGCTGGCGAACGGCAGGTTCTGGTCGCTGTCAAAGACACGCCTTTGCTGACGTTTGGCCCCCTGGAAGCAAAACCGATCCAGCTATGCGACGGCAACAATTGGGAGCTGAACCGAGGGGAAACCTTTGCCTGGGTCATGAACAACTACTGGGAGACCAACTTCAAGGTTGACTTGGGCGGCTTTTATGAATTTGCTTTTACACTGTCCAGCCAGGAAAAACAGACAACCGAAGCAGCGATGCGCCTTTGCGAGGCTTATAACGAGGGCTTGCTCGCATTCTACATCTAATCGTTGAGGAGCACTTAGATATGAACAACACGAAATACCGCAATTATGACTTGGAGCCGGTATTGGACATCCCGGGCTGGGATGACCATGCTTTTTCGGGATGGGAAGCCATCCGGGAAGAGCTGAGGCGGCAAATGGATCAATGCCGTATATTCGTTTTTGATTGTTATCCAGGCACGGACAAAGAAGAAGTGGCTAGGGAGCTGGCGCTTTTGTCTCCAGCGCGGATGGTGGACTGCGAAACCTGCCTGTTGCCGCAGGAGCAGCTAGAACAGCTCTTTGCCCCCAGCCTTCCGCCGGATCCGGTTTTTGGTGTGATGTTTTACGGCAAGTTGGATTATTGCTTTGACCCCGCCTCTCTGGATGCATTGCGGACAGAAATTGAACGATCCGATGGGCCAATCTTTCTCTATGGAACCGGCGCGTCGCTCGTCACCAAAGGAGATTTGCTCGTATACCTCGATTTGCCCCGTTGGGAAATCCAGTTGCGCTATCGCCGGGGAATGACGAACTGGCTAGCCGACAATCCCGATGCGCCCATTCTGGAAAAATACAAACGCGGCTTCTTTGTCGAATGGCGCATGGCGGACCGGCATAAAGCCAAGTTGCTGGGAAGTTTGGACTATCTGATAGAAACCACCACGCCGGGGCAGCCCAACATGGTTACCGGGAACGCCTTTCGTGCCGCTCTTCAATCGGCGGCTTCGCGACCGTTCCGTCTAAAGCCATATTTTGATCCGGGGGTATGGGGCGGGCAGTGGATGCGGGAGAATTTTGGCCTCCCCGACGGACCGCCGAACTATGCCTGGAGTTTTGACGGGGTACCCGAAGAGAATAGCCTTCAGTTTCGCTTCGGGCAGGTCACCTTGGAGATTCCGGCGATGGACCTGGTGCTGTTCTGCCCCCGTCCTTTGCTGGGTGAGCGAGTACACGCCCGATTCGGGGCGGAATTCCCGATCCGCTTTGATTTGCTGGACACAATGGGGGGCGGGAACTTGTCTCTTCAGGTACATCCGCTGACCGAATACATCCAACAGACCTTTGGCATGCACTATACCCAAGATGAGAGCTATTATATTTTGGATGCAGCTGAAAACGGAGAGGCTTACGTATATTTGGGACTCAAAGAAAATGTGGACAGCGAACGCATGGCGAGCGATCTGTACCGCGCGAAAAGTGGAGAGGCGCCCTTTCCGGCAGAGGAGTATGTCAACAAAATCCCGGTCAAAAAGCATGATCATTTGCTTATTCCTGCAGGTACGATCCACTGCTCAGGCAAGGACACGATGGTGCTGGAGATTAGCGCGACCCCTTATATTTTTACCTTTAAGCTTTGGGATTGGGGACGTGTAGGCTTGGATGGTCTCCCTCGTCCTACCCATTTGGAGCATGGGTTAAAGAATATCCAATGGGATTGGGACACCGCTTGGGTCAAGGAGAATCTCATTCAACAGGGGAAAGTGCTGGAGGAAAACGAACACCTTAAAGTGGAGCGAACCGGCCTGCATGTGCGGCAATTTATCGAGACCTTCCGTTACACCTTTTCGCAGGAGGTAGAGATCGCCTGCAAGGACAGCGTACAGGTGCTGAACCTAGTTGAAGGAGGGCAAATTACGATCTACAGCAAAACCGATGCTTTTCCTCCTTTCGATGTTCATTATGCCGAAACTGCCATTGTTCCAGCAGCCGTGGGGACATACTCGGTCCGGCCCTCGGGAGTTTCGGAAGGGGAGAAGGTCATGATCATCGTTGCATCGGTCCGCTGAGTTCGCTACCATCGAATGATGGCAGATTACGCCGAGCTGGTGCCGGAGCTTAAATCGACATTCCTTACAAGTACTTTGGAGCCGGATGCTTTGGCCATGTTGATTTCGGCAGCAATCTCTATGCCATTGGCAGGCGAACGATCCCGTTCCATGATGAACTGGATCGTTCACTTGTTTTCTTTATGAAAGAGGTCTCCTAATTTCGGAAGAGGTTACGCAATTTCGGAAAATCGCAGGAAGCGCTTCGGAATGTCGTATAATTTCTAAGAATTGACCATTCCGAAGGAGCGACTGTAGACATGAGACCTACACAGGTGAACGTAAGCGGCGGCATTAAATTGAAATCGCTTCCAGAAGGCGGGCGTGTCATCGAAATCTCCCCCGATGGGGGAAGACTCCATTTTGCCGGCCTGCGGTTCAAGAAAGGCCAGTACCTGGTGATGGAGCTGACGGTTCAATCGATCACGGAGTTTCAAATGGTGCTGGGATTCTCCAAGCGTGACCCCGGTTCGGAGCAGGGTGTGCCGGATTTGTATTGCATGACCGGCTTCTTGCCCCAAATTCGGATTCGTACTTATTTTGATCTCGTACATCTAGATGCCCAAAGCATCTATCTGGAACGAACGCCAGGCAAACTGAAGTCGTTCCTGCAGGGAGCCGCCTTGGAGCCGGAGCAAGCCCAGCATTTCGAGATGATTTTTCTGCCCTTCTATACGAATCGTTCCTTGATCTTGCATGATTTGTATCTGGCGGACGAGAAGCCCGATTGCAGCCTAGGAGCAGAAGTGGAACCGATCGTCGATGAGCTGGGACAGCTGAAGATGAAGGACTGGAGCGGCAAAACGGGTTCGGCGGACGAATTGGTTCAATATTTGCGGAAGGAAGCCGAAGCCGGTCCGGCAGCGGATTTTGGACCGGAATATAGTGTGTACGGAGGGTACAAATCCATTTCCTTTGAACCGACGGGATACTTTCGGGTGGTGCAGCATGACGGCAGATCTTGGCTGGTGGACCCGGACGGGTATGCTTTTTACAGCAAAGGGCTGGATGTAGTCGCTCCCGGGGAAACGGGACGGATCGACGGTATCGAGCCTTGTTTCGAGTGGCTCCCGGATGAGGAGGGGCCTTTCCGCCCTGCGTTCGAAACGAGAGGGGGGCGGAAGGGGGAGCGATATTATAGTTATGCCGTCAGCAATTTGATTCGGGCCTTCGGCGAGAATTATGATGAGGCTTGGAGCCAAATGACCCGCTCCCGGCTAATCGATTGGGGATTTAATACGATCGGAAACTGGTCGGATCTGAACTTTGCCCAATGGGCGAAGCTGCCCTATGTAATCCCGCTGGCCGAGTTTCCGATGACAGAAGTGCCCGTGTACCGGGATTTCCCGGATGTGTTCAGCGAGGAATACCGGGAGGCCTCGGAGCGGTATGCCGCGCAGCTGAAACCGTTTAAGGAAGATCGCTGCCTGATCGGATATTTTATGTCCAACGAACCGCATTGGGCGTTTGGGGACCGGGTGAACCTGGCGCGGGAAATGTTTCGCAGCGCGCATGCTTTTGCCAGCAAGGAGGAGCTGATTCATTACCTTGAGCACAAATATCAAGAAGATCCCCAGGCGCTGAGCGAGGCATGGGCGATGGAGCTCGCCGATTTCGGCGGGGTCCGGCAACTTCATTATGATCAATTTACTGATGCGGCCGATGCGGATCTATTGGAATTTTCCCGCAGGATGGCGCATGAGTTTATTCGAGTTCCGGCTGAAGCTTTAAAGCGGGTAGACCCGAATCATTTGAACCTCGGCATCCGGTACGCCTGGATATCGTCGGAGCTGGTGCTGGAAGGGAGCGAATATTTTGATGTTTATACCTATAACTGCTACAAGTTCAGACCGGATGAGGCGGATATCAGGTACATTTATGAACAGACCGGGAAGCCGGTGATGATCGGGGAGTTCCACTTTGGGGCCCCGGACGTCGGGCTGCTAAGCCCCGGCTTGAAGGGCGTCTATACCCAGGCGGATCGCGGCAAAGCCTACCGGTATTACACGGAGTTTGCGGCGAGTCAGAAGCATTTGGTCGGTACGCATTATTTTATTCTGAATGATCAAGCGACGCTTGGCCGATTCGACGGGGAGAACTACCAAATCGGGATCGTGGATGTCTGCCACCGGCCCTATGAAGCTTTTGTGCAGGAAATCAAGGCCACCCATGAGGGATTGCTGGACGTGCTTCTAGGGAAAAGAGAGCCGTACGATGTTCAGCCAAAAGAGCTGATTATTAAGTAAGCATTGAAAACCCGTACTTTTCGGTACGGGTTTTCATTTTTAGCCGAAAAACGAATACACCGAGACGAAATCTGGAGCATATCCCTACGATCCGATCCCAAGTACAATAGATACAGATAGGTGAAAGTGCTTACATTAATAGACTAGAACAGCTTGGAGGTCAGAGGGGATGGATATGCAGCCGTCGACGCAACCCGCAGCCATGCAAGAGATAGAAACGCCGCCCTCGTCAAGGCGGAAATGGCTGAAGAAACTTTACTCGCAAAGGCATATTCAAATTATGGCTTTGCTCGGCATCGCTTGGATGATCATCTTCAACTATATTCCAATGTACGGTGTCATTATCGCTTTTAAGGACTACGACATTATTCGAACGATTGCAGAAGCTCCATGGGTCGGTTTGGAACATTTCAAAGAGTTTCTGTCCGATGAAAATTTCGGCTATGTGATCAAAAATACGCTGGGGATCAGTTTCCTGAAGCTGCTCACTTTTCCGTTGCCGATTATCTTCGCCTTGTTCCTGAACGAAGTTCGCTCGCTCCGGTACAAGAAAGCGATCCAAACGATCTCCTACCTGCCTCACTTCCTGTCTTGGGTTGTGCTCGGCGGGATCCTGGCAACCTGGTTGTCGGATGTAGGGATTATTAACGAGATCTTTATGGCTTTGCATATTATCGATAAGCCGATCTCCTTCTTGGCGGAGCCGAAGTACTTCTGGACGATCGTCATCACCTCGGATGTCTGGAAGGAGCTGGGATGGTCAGCAATTATCTATTTGGCGGCCATTACGAGCATTTCGCCCGAGATGTACGAAGCGGCAACCATTGACGGAGCTGGGCGTTTTCAGCAAATGTGGTATGTGACGCTTCCAGCTATCAAAGCGACCATCAGTATTTTGTTCATCCTGGCTGTCAGCGGTGTGCTGAACTCCAACTTTGATCAAATCCTGGTGTTGCGTAACTCACTGAACGATAGTGCAAGTAATGTAATCGATTATTATGTCTATTACACGGGGATATCCTCTGGCCGTTATTCGTACTCAACAGCAATCAATTTGTTCAAATCTGTGATTGCACTTGCCCTGCTGCTGATTGCGAACCAAGTAACCAAAAAACTCAACGACACTTCGTTGTTTTAGGCCAAGGGGGACCTGCTTATGTTTTCATTACGCCGCAGAACCAAAGGCGATGTCGTTTTCGATACAGTTAACAATTTGGTCATGCTCGTCGTATGTTTTGTCACGCTATATCCGATTTGGTACGTGTTGGTGAACGCTTTTAACGACGGGAAGGACGCGATGCTTGGCGGCATTTATTGGTGGCCGCGGAAGTTCAGCTTTGAGAACTTCGAAGCGGTCTTTGATAATCCCGGCATCATGACGGCGATGGGACTCACCGTTGCCAAGACCGTCATTGGGGTTGTCGCACACGTGTTCTTTACCGCGATGGTCGCGTACGCTTTCTCTCGCAGAGACCTGATTGCAGGAAAGTTCTATATTTTAATGGGAACGATCACGATGATCTTCTCCGGAGGGCTGATTCCAACCTTCCTGCTCATTCGCGATCTGCATATGCTCGATAAGTTTATCGTTTATATCATTCCCGTGTTGTTCAGCTTCTTCGATTTGATCATCTTCATGACCTTCTTCCGGGAGATTCCCGATGGCCTGGAGGAAGCAGCCCGGATCGACGGAGCGAATGATTGGACCGTCTTCCTGCGGGTCGTGCTGCCGGTATCGCTGCCGGTTCTCGCCACCATCGCCTTGTTTCACGGGGTGTATCAGTGGAATGACTATTTTACAGGGATTATCTATGTCAACAACGAGAACCTGCAGCCGATTCAGACATTCCTGTACCGGGTTGTGGCCCAGTCCAGCTCCAATATCATGACGACAGCGGTGCAGGGCAGTGCGATAACCAAAACGGTCACTTCCCAATCGATCAAGTTGGCGACAATGGTCGTGACAACCTTGCCAATCGTATTTGCTTATCCGTTCCTGCAACGCTACTTCGTTAAAGGGATGATGATTGGTTCGATCAAAGGTTAAGAGACCGTCTTTGGCGAATTCGCCATCTCACAGTTGGTAACTCCTCCGAGCCGCATTACGGCGGCTCTGGAGTTGCACATAAATGGAATCACATCAAATGAGAAAAGGGGTAAAAAGCATGGGCATGAAAAGAAAGTCCAAAAAAGTGATGATGCTGCTGATGGCGGCCATCATGGTCCTGTCCCTGGCTGCTTGCGGAGGCAACAGCAATAACAGCAAAGAAAGCGCTAACAACGCTGCTACTAACAGCAACAATACCAGCACGCAGGACACCACCGATCCGGCTGCAACACCATCGGCAGACGAACCGGGATGGAAATCCGATACGTCCCCCATCACCTTCGATTGGTACCTGAACTTTGCTTGGTTCCCGAATAAATGGGGCGTTGATCCAACCTCCCAATACGTCACGAAGAAAACCGGGGTTAATATCAACTTCATCGTCCCTGCCGGGAATGAGAACGAGAAGCTGAACACGCTGATCGCTTCCGGCAAGCTGCCTGATTTCATTACGCTGGGCTGGTGGGAAGACGGCGTGAAGAAAATGATCGAGGGCGGACTTGTGGAACCGCTGAACAAATTGGCTGAACAATACGATCCTTACTTCTTCAAGGTGGCCGACCCGGATAAACTGGGCTGGTACACGCAGCCAGACGGGAACGTATACGGTTATCCGAACTCTTCCTCGTCTCCGAAAGACTATGAGAAATACGGCGACAAATATGTGTCCAACCAAACGTTTGTCGTACGTAAAGATATCTATGAAGCGATCGGCAGCCCGGACATGCGGACTCCGGAAGGCTTCATCGCCGCTCTGAAAGCGGCTCAAGAGAAATTCCCTGAAGTGAATGGCCAGCCGCTGATTCCGCTTGGCTTGCATGAGTTCACGGCTTCCGGCAACGACTCCCTGGAAGGATATTTGCAGAACTTCCTGGCGATTCCGAGAGAGAAAGACGGCAAGCTGTACAACCGCGAAACGGATCCGGAATATATTACTTGGTTGAAAACGCTGCGTAAAGCCAACGAAGAAGGCTTGTTGGCGAAGGACATCTTCATCGACAAACGCGCTCAAATGGAAGAAAAAATTGCGCAAGGCCGTTACTTCGCAATGCTGTATCAACGCACCGACTTTGCAGCTCAACAAGGTACCTTGTATCAACAAGATCCAAACAAGATTTACATCGCCGTGGACGGTCCGGCTAACTCCAAACTGGATCCGCCTACATTAAACGGCCCTTCGATCTCCGGCTGGACAGTCACCCTGATCTCTAAGGATGTGAAGGATAAAGCTCGCGCGATCAAATTCCTGACGTACCTGATGAGTGAGGAAGGACAGAAAGACCTGTATCTGGGTGAAAAAGGCGTCAGCTACGATACCATTGACGGGAAAGATCAATTCAAACCGGAAGTCTTCGATCTCATGAACAAGGATCGTTCCGCTTTCGATAAGCAATATGGCTCCTCCTTCACGTTCTGGATGATGCAAGATACGAACATTATCCAACAATGGCAGCCTGAATCGGTAGAACCGTACAAACAATTGGAAGACTGGACTCGCGGTAAAACGATAAGCGTATCCGAGTTCGACCTGCTTGATCCGCTGGCAAACTCGGAAGAAGGCATCATCCTCAGCAAAATCAAGGATCTTCGCGGCAAAACATTGCCGAAGCTGTTGATGGCATCGTCCGAGGCTGAATTCGATAAGATCTGGGCGGATTACATCAAGAAGCAAGAAGATCTGGGGCTTGCCAAAGTCCAAGCGTTCCAGCAAACTAAGTATGAAGAGAACAAGAAAAAACTTGGCATGCAATAATCGTTAATGCCCCAAAAATGCCCGCATTTCGCGGGCTTTTGGGCTTTTATTCAAAGGAGTCGCTCGGCATATGGGAAGAAGCAAACCTTGGACAGCATGGTGGGAGTCATTTAAGTATTGGTTTGGGCGCCGCTCACTTCAGAGCCGCCTGCTCGCTTCGTATATCTTTATCATCTTGGGACCCAGCGCGCTGGTGTCCTATTATTCCTATGGATTGATCAACAATATGTATATCCGTGATGCCGAGGACAAGAACAACTCGTTGCTGGAGATGGAAATCCAGCATATCGAGACGCAGATTGAATCGATGGTACGGGCGGTGCAGGTCGCCTATGATGATATCGAAGTTCGAGATTATCTTGCGAATACCACCGAGCCCGGAACCGAGGAACTGGTGAATTTCAGTAACCACAGCTTCAAAAGCCTAACACGCATTCAATATTACAACCCGAATGTGGAGCATTTACGCCTGTTCTCAAGCAGCAACGTAACCGAAATTTGGCCGATCTTTTTCCGGGAGAACCGGGTAGCGGATGAGCCGTGGTATCAAGAAGCGAAGGAATTAAAGGGCATGGAGTCTTGGTCGTTCTTGCACACTGATCCGGACATCATGGAACGGTACCAAGGGCAGACCCCCGCCCCAACGCCCAAAGTGTCGCTGCTGCGGGAAATGAGCATTCCGGCAAATCATCATGTCGGAATGGTGCAGGTGGATATGCTGCTCGAGAAGTTCAGTCCAAGAACTTACGCGGCGGCTCCGAACAGTGAATCGCAAATGGTGCTGATGGACAACAAAGCTCAAATATTTACCCGCGCTCAGAGCTCCTATCTCCAAGCGAATCCGGGGTTGGAGCAGGCGATCCGGGAACGCCTGATGCGCTTTAAGGAGACCGGGGTTTGGGATATTCATTATAAGGAGAACGGAAAATCATTTCTGCTGCTGCACAAGCCCATCGAGCGAATCAACGCGGATTTGGTGAATGTCGTCTCGATGGACGGCGTGTTTAAAGAAATTTCACATATGCGAAATATTTTGATTGGCGCCAATATCGGATTTATTACGTTGGTAACGGTCATTGCTTATATCCTCAATGCGTTTATCCTGAAGAATCTCCGCGTGCTGACCGAAGAGATGAAGAAAGTCCGGCGCGGTGAGGCCTACAGCGGCATCACGATCCGCGGCGGCGGCGAGGTTGGGGAGTTGGCGCATCATTTTTCCAAGCTGATGAACACCATTAATACGCTGGTGGCTCAAGCCGTATACAAAGAAGCGCTCACGAAAGAAGCGGAGCTGCGTACGCTTCACAATCAGATTGATGCCCATTTTTTGTATAATACGTTAGAGAACATTAAAATGCTGGCCGAGATCGAAAATCAAAGACAAATCTCGGATGCGCTGACTTCTCTCGGAGGCATGATGCGGTACAATTTCAAATGGTCCGGGGAGTACGTCAAGCTGCGGGATGAGCTTCGCCACATCGAAAATTATATCGATGTGATGAATATCCGGTTTGATGAACCGATCGAGCTGCGGCTGGATATTCCGAGTGATCTCCTGGATATGGAGATGCTTAAAATGTCGCTTCAACCAATCGTCGAAAATGCGGTGAAGCACGCTTGGGCAGGGGATGAGACGGGGCCGCGGAACATCTCGATTCAGGTGCAGGAATTGCCGCAAAGCGACATCCGAATCGTTGTCACAGACAACGGTAGAGGGGTCGACGAAGCTTCGCTGTCCGAACTGAACCTGGAATTGGATAAGGTGGGGCTTACGGATAAGGTTCCGGGGAATTTTGCGCCGAAGTCGCCAAACCAATACGGGATTGGCCTTCGCAATGTTCAAGAGCGCATTCGGTTATATTATGGTAAACAATACGGCCTGAAGGTTTTCAGCGATCAAGGACAGTACACGGAGGTAGTGATGATTATGCCGAAGGTGCTGTTAACAGGGAGGGGTGGCACAGATGATAAAACTACTGATCGTGGATGACGAGAAAAATATCCGGCTCGGACTAAAAACCATGATTGAACGCGAATTCCCGGACCAATACGAACTGACCACGGCAGCTCAAGGGGCGGAAGCCCTTGAATTGTACCGGGCCCACGGCGCGGACATTATCATAACGGATATTCGGATGCCCGTGATGGATGGGATTGCGCTGATCGAGAATGTGTCAGAAGGACCGCAGCCGGCCGAGCAAGCCGGTCGGCCTCAGATCATTATCCTCAGCGGTTACGAGGACTTTAGATATGCCAAGGCGGCGATCCGGTACCAGGCTGTCGACTATCTGTTGAAGCCGATCCGCCGCGATGAACTGTTTTCCGCGCTGCGCAAATGCCAGGACAATCTGGCGAAGCGCTCCCAATTGGCGGAGCAATTGGCCGCTACGGAGAACTACCGGATGCAGGTTCAGTCCGTTCGCCTGCAGGAGCTTCTGCTGCAACGGGAATTGGCCGCGGAGGATCTTGGCGTCTGGAGTTCCGAAATCGGTTTCGATCAATATACCGTCCCCTTTTCGGTTGCGGCGTTGACGTACAAGAACGTGGACGGAAGCCGGATGAAGAAAGAGGATTTGAAGTCGCTCGCGCAGCATATGTTTGAAAGCGTGGACGGCGTACTTAGCGCTTCCCTGCTGGATCTTGAAGGGCGAATGATCCTTGTCGGGGGGCCGCGCAGCAAGTTTGAGGATTTGTCGCTCCTGGCGGCGGAACGTGAGCTTGACGGGATGTTGATCGGTGTCAGCCAGGAGGGGAGCCGGCTCACGGATCTGCCGTTGTGCTACCACCAGGCGTGCGAATCGCTGAAATACACCTTTATTTATCCGAAGACTCGATTGATCTGGTATGAGGACTTGCAGATGAAGCGGTTGTCTTATCCCGTGCCGAGGGAGGCCATCCGTAAGCTGGGCAATATCCTGGGCACGAACCGGGAGAAGGAGATAGGAGCGCTCCTCCATGAGATTTTTCGGGTTGACCAGTTGCCTGAGATCGATATGTCATACCTGGAAGCGGTCAGCCGGCATATGAATGAGGAGGTGCTGGACGAAGTGTTCCGCGTGTACGGCGAAGCCTCCGTCGACGTGCTGAAGCTGTATCGCAAAGTGGGAGACATGTCGAACTTCTGCCATTTTCACGACTACTTCCGGTCGCTGGAGCAGCTGTTGTCAGACCTCGACGAATACATTAAGGAGATCCGATCCGCTCATAGTGAGCACGGAGATATGAAAGAAGCGGTGGCGTATATCGAGAGCCATTACGACCGGCAACTGAACATGGCGATCGTCAGCAACCATGTATCCCTGAATTACTCCTATTTCAGCGAGGCGTTTAAGGCGTATACTGGCGAAAGCTTTGTGACCTACTTGAAAAAAGTAAGAATCCGCAAAGCGAAGGAACTGCTCGGAAAGGGTTGGCTGAAGCTGTCGGAAATCAGCAATGCCGTCGGGTTCGAGAACACCCGTCATTTCTCCCGCGTCTTCAAAGAACTGGAGGGCGTGTCTCCGCAGGAGTATCGAGACAAGTTAGTGGCCGGCAACGCCCGGTTCGCAGGAGCCGACCTCCCCACGGACGGCGAGTGAAAATCCGATTCATCAGGCTCGTACCTATAGGGTGCGGGCTTTTAATTTTTTTGGAGAATGATTAGATTTTAGATGATAGAAATAGACCCTAAGAGCACCGATGTTGTATAATTTATCCAAGTGTGCGATGAAAGCGCTTTATTTCCTTGGCCCAGAAGTCTGCTGCGGAAAAGACCATTTCGGAGGGGATGAAGGGGAAGATGAAACGGATTCCGATGATGCTTCAGTTGGGAATCATCCTGTTCTGCGTCATGGCGGTTCCTGCGATCATTCTGACGTTGTACAGCGGTACGCAGATTTTGCGGTACTCAGAAAAGGCGATTGCAGAATCTTCCCTGGCGGGGCTGGATGCGAACCGAAGGCTCAATGAAACGGCCTTAAATAATCTGGCGCAAGATACGGTCCGTCTGACTGCGAACCGGGTATTTGACCGCATTCGTTCGTTCGAAACTTATGCTCAGCTGCAGGAGAACTATCAACATGTCAGCCAAGCCCTGGTCGTGCTCCGGGAACTGGTGAATTTGAATCATCGGGTGAACGGGGTGTATTCCTCTTATTTCTACCTGAGTGACGCGAATTATGTGATCTCAACCGACAAGGGCATCACAACACTGGACCGCTATGAATCGATAGACTGGCTGGATGAAGCGTTGGCCGGGCGCCGAGGGATTAGCGGCGTATGGTTCCCGCGCAAGCTGGCCACTGGGGAGACCGTTGTATCTTATGTCTTGCCGCTCAGCCGCTTGTCCACGACAACCCGCGGCACCATCGTAGTCAACTTGCGGGAAAGCCAGATTGGGACGTATTTACAGTCCACTGAACCTGGGGAGCAAGGTTATATGCTGCTGGACGCGGACGGGACGATCCTATCGCATAACGATAAGTCACTGCTGCTTACCGATGGGCGCAATCAACCTTATATTCAGAAGATTCTGGAGAGCAAAGCGGAGGAAGGGTATGCCTTCCATGAGCTGGACGGGGAGCGGCTGTTATATACGTGGTCCCATTCCAAGCTGTTTGACTGGTGGAATGTTAACGTCTATTCCATGGACGCGCTGATGACCAAAACGAATAAGCTGCAGCACAATATCGTTTGGCTGACGGCTGTCGTTATATTTGCCGGCTCAGTGCTGACGGTGTTTCTCGCGACTTGGCTGTCCAAGCCGCTGCGCGAATTGGTGAGGACCGTAAGATCCCGCGGCAGCCGGGGGGTATCGGACAAAAATGAACTGGCCTTCCTCAACTCGGTTTTCAACCGGATGCAAGAGGAAGAGGAGCAGCTCTATAAGCTTCTGCGGGAACGGGAGCAGGATGCCCGCAGTCTGGCGGTTCACCGTTTGCTGCGAGGGGAAGAGGTGCAACACGTCGAAGAGATGTTTCCCGAAGCTTATTACCTGGTGGCCGTTCTCTCGATTGACCGGTACCGAAGCTATGTGGACGCGACGAACCCGGAAACCCGCAGCTATCACCGGTATCTGATCGTCACCCATAGCGAAACTGTGTTTCCACCAGGGATATCGGCGCGGTGCGTTTATCAAGGCGAGGGATGCTTCGCCGTGGTGGTCAATTTCGGAGAAGGAGAAGCGGATGGCGGATACGAAGGGATGAAGGAAGCGCTGGGGACGCTTAGCCAGTATGCAGGCAATTTGCTGGGTCATTCCGTGACCGTAGGCGTTAGCAGCCGGACGGAGAGCTGCTCCGAGCTTCAGGATCGGGCAGCGGAGGCGATGGAAGTCATCAAGCAGCGTATGGTGAGCGGTGGCGGCGGGATCTCCTTCTGGAGCGAGGAGGATGAATGTGGGCGCGGCAAGCATTATCTTTATCCCGCGGATAGCGAGAGGCGGATTCTCAATTACTTGGCTGCGGGTGAGCTTGAGCGCCTGATGGAGGAATTAACGGTGATTCGTCAGGAAATTCAATCGTCCCCGTCGATTTCCTACGACAACATCATGTTTATATATCATCAGTTGGTTGGGGTTACGATTAAGCAGCTCCGGGAAAATCAAATCAATCCGACGCGGATTTTTGCCGGGCGGGGCAACATCTATTCCTCCATCGCGTCCATGGACACTTTGGATGAGTTGGATGCGTATATGCGCGAGTTCTACCGCGATATTCTCCAGTACCTGGCCCGCAAGCCAGAGAGCGATGCGGGGTATGGGGAACGCATTCTTCGTTACTTGGATTCGCATTATTGCGAAGAAATCGTATTTGAGGAGATGGCCAAAGAGATTGGCATCAGTTATTCCTATATGCGCAAGATCGTTTACGAGATGACGGGGACCAGCTTGATCGATTACATTAACCTGCGGCGCATCGAGAAAGCGAAGGAGCTGCTGTTGGAGTCCGGGATGACGGTGAAGCAGATTGCGGCGGAAGTGGGTTACGGGAACGTCCAGAGCTTTAACCGGTTTTTCCGGAAATATGAAGGGATGCCGCCGAGCGGTTACAAGGCAAGCAAGCTGCGGAGCTCGGGATAGATACGGTGGAGCTGTATTGCTTCGGAGAGAGCCGAGGCATATAGCTCCATTTTTGCTACAACCTATCAAATTTGATCTTTTTGCTGCAGGAAACAAGCGATTTGCAGGCTTTAGAATCAAAAATGAAGCTTAGTATCAAAACTCATGATTTACGGCGGCCGGGCGGGGCGGTATGATTTGACACAAACTCACCATCGCTAAACCGCAAGATGAGATGGAACCGAGTCCGAAACGAGCCAGGCCAGAATGTACGAGGAGGTGAATGTTATGAAATTTGTAAGCGCTTCAAATGTGAAGTCCAAGCCAAAGCTGGACCCTTCGTTAGGTCGGGGGGCCGCATTTTATCTTCGGCGGGACTGGGAGCTTTATGTGCTGCTACTGATTCCGTTGTCCTTTGTATTGCTGTTCAAATACGCACCGATGTCCGGGCTTGTGCTTGCCTTTAAAGACTATAAAATCGCTCGGGGGTTCTGGGGCAGCGAATGGGTGGGCTTTGAAGTGTTTGCCGAGATCTTCGGAAAACACGACTTCGGTCGCGCCGTCCGTAATACGTTATTGCTGAATACGCTGGACCTGGTTTTTAGCTTCACGATTCCCGTGCTTCTTGCCATCCTGCTCAATGAAATTAAGAACGTGAAGTTCAAACGGATTAATCAGACGCTGCTCTATCTGCCGCACTTCCTGTCTTGGATCATTATCGGTGCCATCGCATATCAACTGCTCAGCGAAAGTAACGGCGTCATCAATAATCTGATTGCGATGATGGGCGGTACGCGGATTCCCTTCCTGCAAGAAGATTACAACTGGTTAGTCAGTTATCTGGCCATTGGCGTGTGGCAAAGCATGGGCTGGGGAACGATCATCTATCTGGCCTCCATGAGCGGCATCAACCCCGAGCTGTATGAGGCAGCTACCGTGGACGGCGCCGGAAGGTGGCGGAAAGTATGGAATGTAACGCTGCCTTCGATTCGCCCAACGATCGTGACGCTGCTCATTATGAATTTGGGGCGGATCATGGAAGGATCTTTTGAACGGATCTTTGCCTTGCAAAATAAAGCGACCACGGAATTCACGACGACGATCCCGGTTCTGGTGTACCGCTGGGGGATTGAGAGCGGGAACTTCAGCCGCGCCACCGCGCTGGGGCTGTTCCAGTCCGTCATTGGACTCGCGCTCGTGCTGATGGCCGATCGGGTCGCCAAGAAGCTTGGCGAAGACGGGTTGCTCTAAGAAAGGAGGCGAACCATGAAAGCATCCGCAAACACGCTGTCGCTGCGCCGCAGCAAACGCTATGATATCTGGGATGTCCTCATCCATCTCGCTATTGTTCTCGCCTCGCTCGTATGCCTGCTGCCGTTTCTCCACGTCGTCGCCAAATCGTTAAGCGATGATGCGTATGTCATTGCAAACAAGGTGTTCTTATGGCCCGAAGGGTTTACCTTGGAGGCGTACCGTAAAATTTTTGCCGACGCCAGCATCCTGCGCTCCTTGTACGTGTCGGTGGTGGTGACGATGCTGTTTACCCTGCTTGGCATGATCATTACGGTTTGTGCAGCTTATCCCTTATCCCGTAAGCAGCTGAAGGGCCGCACGACGTTGACCTTCCTCTTTATGTTCACCTTGTACTTCAGCGGCGGGATCATTCCCGAATACATGCTGATTAGCAATCTCGGCATGCTGGATACGTGGTCGGCGCTCATTCTGCCGCAGGCGTTCAGCGCCTTTAACCTGCTGATCATGAAGACGGCGATCTCCAGCAGCATTCCGGTCAGTCTGGAGGAATCGGCGCGGATCGACGGTGCGGGGCATTTCCGCATCCTGTGGAGCATCGTGCTCCCGCTCTCCAAGCCGATCCTGGCTACGTTGTCGCTGTTTTACGCGGTTGGCCGCTGGAACGCTTATCAAGACGCTCTTTTTTACATTAAACAACGGGTGGATTTACGGCCATTGCAGCTCAAATTGTATTACCTGGTCATTCAGGCGAGCGAAAGCTTCCAACTGGAAGCCACACAAGTATCGTTAAGCAATCCCGAGGTACTCAAAGCCTCGTGTGTTGTATTCGCTACCCTGCCGATCTTGTTCGTGTATCCATTCATCCAGAAGTATTTCGTCCAGGGGGTCATGCTCGGGGCGGTTAAGGAGTAGCCATCTATTCATTAGGGGGAATCGATATGGGTAAAAGGTTCACTTGGATCTTAAGTTTGGTGATGATCGTTGGTTTATTGTCAGGCTGTATGGGAGGCAGCAGCAAGAGCGCCAATTCGGACAACAACACCACGGAGCCGTCTCCTTCCTCCAACACAAACACCGATGGCAAATATCCCGATTATTCGGCTGGTTTTCCTGAGAGGGTCACGCTTGAGCTTCCTGTTTATGAAAGGGCTTTCGAAGGCTGGAACGTGACCGACAACTACTACACGCGTTGGATTCAACAAGAATTCGGCGATAAGTACAACGTTGACGTGAAATTTATTCCGATCACCCGCAGTAACGAGGTAACGGATTATGAGCAGCTGCTGGCTTCGCATAAGGCGCCGGATATTATTTTCCATTATGATATGCCTCAGGCTTTGGCCTACTACGGGGAAGGCGTGATGCAGGAGCTGGATTGGAACGAAATCGCGCATTATGCGCCGACATATTGGAAAACGATGGGGGACACCATTCAAAAGTACGGGGTAGTCGATAAGAAAAACGTGTTCTTCTTCGGCGAGCGCCCCAGCTTGGACAGCTTCACGACACTGATCCGCAAGGATTGGGTTGAGAAGGTAGGAATGAAGGTCGAAGATCTGACTTCCCTCGAAAAATATAATGAGTTGCTGGGCAAATGGCGTGATGCAGGCCTTGGCGTCGGCGGCGAAACGTTGAAAAAGAACAACTACACGTTTAACTACGCGTTCCGCGATTGGCCGATCGACGAGAAATACCGTGCTCTTTACTCCGACTTGGGCGTTGCCGATCTGACCACCGCCGATACGGAGCGTTACTTGCGCAACCTGAACTATCAATACAATAACGGCCTGATTGATAAAGAATTTTATCTGCGCGACGACGAGAACAAAGCCAAGGCTGAATTTGTAGCAGGGAAAACCGGTACCTTCAGCTTCTATCTCTCCAGCAACACTGACGTAATCACCTCGACCTTAAAAAATAATCCGGATGCCGAGTTCGCGGTACTGGACCCGCAAGCCGGGGTACCGGAGGGACGGAAGCCGCAGGGACGCGCTTACTGGCCGTTTGGGATGATCATGGGCATCAACTATGAATCCTCTGACATGGAACGCGCCGCGGTGTGGATGTATCTGGAATGGATGAGCCAGCCAGAGAACCTGTTCTTCCTGCAAAACGGTGTTGAGGGCCAAAACTATACGTTGGATGCCGATGGAATCGCGGTGAAAAATCCGGATTTTAAAGGGGAATCCGTCCTCTCGCAAAATAACAACAAAGACTACTGGTGCCTTGTGGTTGAAACGGTGAAATACGATGATCCGGTAAAAATGCGTGAAGCGTACCTCCGCAGCATGTCGGCTCCAGGGTATGAAAATTTGGCGAAGGATTCGTTAGCTTTTTACGACAAGTATGCGGAGTACCGCACACCGGACGCCTTGTTCAGCGTGGTGCTTGAGAAAGTGAATGAATATAAGGCAGATCTGAATTCGCTGTTCCAGGAGCTGTATGTCAAGATTGCGATCGCGCCGGAAAGCGAGTTCGACGCCACCTACGAGGCCGCGAAGAAAACGTACCTTAATGCGGGTTACCAGGAGATTTTGGATGAGAAGCAAGCGGCGATTGATGCCGGGAACTTCAAGTAGGAGTTAGCCGTTCACACGAAGGGAGATGGAAAGATTGAAACTAAAGGCAGCCCCTTCCGAGTTGAAGCAAATTGCCGGGCGCATCGTGGAGTACACCTTCGGGATGGACCTGACCTGGGATTGGCCGTGCGGCGTGGCTTATTACGGGATCAGCCGGGCCTTTGAAGCGACAGGGGAGAAGGCCTATGTGGAGCGAATGGCCCAGTGGTGCGACGAGTACATCGACGCCGGACTTCCGGTGTGGACTGTAAATTCCTGCGCGATGGGGCATATGCTGCTGACGTTATATGAACAAACGAAGGAGCAGAAATATCTCGATCTGATCCTGAGCAAAATCGACTATCTGCAGAACCAAGCTCCCCGTTTCGGGGACCGGGTGCTTCAGCATACGGTATCTGCGGGCAATGATTTTCCGGAGCAATGCTGGGCAGATACGTTGTTTATGGCGGCGTATTTTATGCTGCGTACCGGTATCCTGCTGGGCGAGAAGCCGCTCATCGATGATGCGCTGCATCAGTTCTTCTGGCATATCAATTACTTGCAGGACGAGGACACCGGGCTCTGGTATCATGGGTACAATCACATCGGCAAAGATCATATGTCCGGGATCTACTGGGGGCGCGCCAACGCTTGGGCTGCGTACACGATGTCCCGTGCGGCCAAGATTTTGCCGGAAGCTTATTTGTATCCGCCAATGATGCATATATGGAGCTCTTTGCGTGATCAGCTTGCTGCGTTGAAAAAATTACAGCACGAGGACGGTTTATGGGGCACGGTGCTGGATTACCCGGACGCTTACGGTGAAGTGTCCGCTACGGCGGGCATCGCGGCGGCGATGGTCATCCAGGGCAATCCGCTGCATGCCAAATATGTGCAGAAAGCGTTGGAGGGCGTGCTCAAGAACGTCACCGATCGCGGGCGGGTGCTCAACGTTTCCGGCGGGACCGCAGTGATGAAGGACATCGAAGGATATCTGGGCATCGATAAGAAATGGGCCCAGGGCTGGGGGCAAGGGCTGACGCTGGCCTTGCTGGCGGCTGTTCTCGAAGACGACGGCTTGGATGAGCTTGGTAGAAGTTGATTTTTTGCTAGTCTTAGTATACATTTGTATACATAACAAAAATAACGTATACGAATGTATACAATAAGGAGGAGCCACATGCGAGACGGTAGACACGAACCCGGAGGGCGTTATGAACGCGTTCATCATGAGCATCGGGATGGGCGAGGACACGGTAGAGAGGAGAAGCGAAGATTTCATGAGGAAGCCGAGCCGCAGCTGCGCAGCGCCCAAACCTTTAGGCGCGGCAAGGCGATTGCCTTTCTGGAACGGATGCAAATTAAACGCGAAACCTTGCAGAGGCAGCTAAGTCAGGCGGAATTTGAGGCGATTAAGCCGGTGATTAGCGGAGAGCTGAAAGCGGTTGACGAGTTGATTCAGGAGTTTATCCATCTGTTTGGCCTGCACGAAATGAAGGATGGAACGGATGGCTCCGACGAACAAGCGTAGCTGAAAGGATCGGATAGCGAGATGTGGAAGGGGCGTACCAGCTTCGTTATTGCCCATCGGTTAAGCACCATTCAGGATGCGGATCTGATCGTTATCATTAACGGCGGGAACGTGGAAAAGTTGCGGTCGTCACAGGTGCAGCATCCGGAATGGGCAAAGCGATCGCGCCAGGCGCGGTACAAACGAACATTGGTTCAACCCTTACGGCGATCAATCCGTTTGGCATGGAGCGGGCGCAAGTCTGAATCGGTGTAAATCCCGGCGCGGGCCAACCTGAGGAAATTGCCAAGGTAGCCTTGTTCCTCGCTTCCGATGATTCGAGCTTCGTTAACGGTACGACGGTTACGGCGGATGCCGGATGGACGGCGTATTAAGCCATTCGCTTACATAGGAATAAAAAAGGGCTTTAGGCCGCAACCTATCGCACATAAGCAGGCCTAACATGAAAGGCAGAAGGAGTGTGCATAGGTGATGGCGAATCCATCCAAAGATACGTCCAAAGCAGCCCGGGAGCAAACCCCGGAAAAGAAGCGGGCAACCCCCGTAAAACGTGCCGAGGATACGGAATTTGCCGATGAATTGACCCAAAGCGATATTCAATCGGCTTTTAAAAATCCGGTCACCGGTGAGGAACGTTTGTACTAGGCGACAATAGATTCTCGACTCAAGGCAGCCCTGTTTTGTTCGGGGCTGTCTTTTGTTTTGAGGGTGTAGATCTGGGCGAGCTTGACTTTTGCTCAGGATATGTATAAAAACAAGAGGGAGAGTTTAAGGTCATTTATTCCATTTGTTCGTTACTTAAGGAGGTACATACCCAATGTCTACGATCGATTTGATCAAAAGCCGGAGAAATATAAAAGCGTTCAAACCCGACCCGATTGATGAGGAAGCACTCATGGGCTGGCTGGAAGCTGCAAGCTACGCGCCAAACCATCGCTTTAACGAGCCGTGGGAGCTATTGCGCGTTGGACCGGAGACGCGAGCGAAGCTGAAGCATAAGAGTGATTTCTGGGGAGCTCCCGTTGTGATCGCGTTGTTGTCCAAGCCGGGAGCCACTCCGCTCGCGCGGGATGAGAATGTGATGGCTGCCGCTTGTTTTGCACAAAACTTTTTGCTGGCTGCTCATGAAGCAGGTGTCGGTACGTTCTGGTCATCCGTCGGAAGTTCGGCGCAAAACCGGGAAGTGCTTGGTGTACCCGAAGGCTACGAGGTCATTGGCGTATTTGGGATCGGGTATCCGGCCGAAATTCCGGAGGCCAAGCCAAGAACACCCATCGCGGAAAAAATCAAGACGCTGCCGTAACCCTTATAGATGCGTAAATGCCCAAAGCCGCCTTTGCTCCAATTGGAGAGGGGCGGCTTTGGGCATTTTTTCATATTGATAAACGCAAAAAATTGATAAACGCAAAAAAGCGTGCTATATTGGTATAGCATGCGCGCAAATTTAATGTATAAATTTAAATTTTCCCTAATTTTATTCTACAGAAAAAAGAGCGCCGCGTCAACCCCCATTTTTACAAAAAGGAGTGCTGGTTATGGAGAAGGAGCTTCACCAAGAGCTGGAGCGGGAGCAGGAACGGTTGGACCGTGTCATGGAAGTCCTCGCAGAGAGCATTGGCGAACTGGAGGAGGATACCTCACGCCGCAGAAAGGAGGTTGTCGAGTTCCGCAAGCATTTCTGGGAGGACGTCACGGTGAACGTGGATAATTTCGACGATTTTCTGGAAACGGTGATCAGCTTGCGCCAGCAGGCCGAAGTATTGTCATTAAGCCAAAGCAGCCATCGCCAAGCCTCCAAACGCCGGGCGGCGCTGCTGCGGATGCAGGAGAACCCCTACTTCGGACGGATCGATTTTGCGGAGGAAGGGGAGCCGGAGACGGAACGGGTCTATATTGGCGTATCTTCTTTAATGGATCCAAGCGGGGAGAAGTTTCTAATCTACGATTGGCGGGCTCCCATCTCCAGCGTGTATTACGATTACGGGCCGGGTCCAGCCCAGTATAATACGCCCGGCGGGACGATCCGCGGGGAACTGAAGCGGAAATGGCAGTATCTCATTCGCCGCGGACGGATTGAATCGATGTTTGACACCTCGCTGACGATTGGGGACGAGGTGCTGCAGCAGGTGCTCGGGCGTACGGCCAATACGCAGATGCGCAGCATCGTGGCTACGATCCAGCAGGAGCAGAACCGGATCATCCGGCATGATCAAGGCCGGTTGCTGATCGTGCAAGGCGCCGCCGGCAGCGGGAAAACGTCCGCGGCGTTGCAGCGGATCGCGTATTTGCTGTACAAATACCGCGAACGGATGACGGCCGATCAGATCGTGTTATTTTCACCCAATGCGATGTTTCAGACTTACGTATCCGGCGTGCTTCCCGAGCTTGGAGAGGAAAATATGCAGCAGGTGACGTTCCAGGAATACCTGGATCACCGGCTTAGCAAGATGTTCGAGGTCGAGGATGCTTACGCGCAGTTGGAATACGTGCTGACGGCGAAGGAGGATCCGGATTACCAGGCGCGATTGGCCGCAATCCGGTTGAAGGCGTCGGTGTCTTTCTTCGAGGCGATTCAGGCTTACCGGTCGTCCTTGGAGCAAGGCGGCATGAAGTTCCAGCCGATCCAATTCCGCGGGGAGACCTTGGTGTCGGCGGAAGAAATGGCAGAGCGTTTTTACGGCGGGGAGGAGTCCCTGAGAATGTCCGGGCGGATCGAACGGCTGACGACATGGCTGAATGAACGTATAGGCGAGATCGAGAAGCAGGAGCGCCGCAAGCCCTGGGTGCAGGACGCGATTGAGCTGCTCAGTAACGAACAATACGAACGGGCCTATGAGCGGATTCGGAAAAAATACGGCTTAACCGAGGATTCCGACGAGGAGATCGATGGCGAACGCTTGGCGAGGGAGCTTGCACGTATGGTCGTGCGCAGAAAGCTGAAGCCGATCCGAGAACAGATCCGGGAACTGCGGTTTATCGATCTGACCGGGGTGTATAAGCAGCTCTTTGAAGATCCAACTCATTCCGGTGCTTGGCTGGAGACGGAGACGCCGGAGGTTCGAGATGCCTGGTCGGAGATCTGCCGCATCACAGTTCAGAGCCTCGATAAGGGCAAGTTGTTTTATGAGGATACGACACCATTTTTGCTACTGCATGAACTGATTCTTGGGTTCCAGGCGAACGTATCCATCCGCCATGTCTTGATTGATGAGGCCCAGGATTACTCCCTGCTTCAGTTTGAGTTTATCAAAAGACTGTTTCCGGCCGCGAAACTGACGGTACTCGGCGATTTTCATCAGGCGATCTTTGCTCATGCCGCTGAAACGGCGGATTTCCAGGGATTGCTGCGTCTCTATGGACCAGAGCAAACGGAGACGATCCAGTTGCGGCGAAGCTATCGGTCGACCCGGCCGATCGTCGAGTTTACGCGGAGCTTAATCCCCGGCGGCGAACACATTGAACCGTTTGACCGAAACGGAGAGCTGCCGGTGCTGACGCAGGTGGCTGATTCGGATGAGTTGCACCGGCGTATTGAAGCCAGAGTCGCTGAATTGAAAGAGCAAGGGGCAGCTACGATCGCGATCATCTGCCGGTCGGCAGCGGAGAGTGCAGCCGCTTATGAGGACTTGCGGGGAGACCGAATCGCCGAGCTCAAGCTGGTCACCCGTGATTCAGTCGAATACAAGCAAGGCGTGGTGGTCATCCCTGCTTATTTAGCCAAAGGCATCGAGTTCGACGCGGTGATCCTTTACGATGCTTCGGCAAGCTGTTATGGAGAGGAAAACGTGCGGAGATTGTTTTATACGGCGTGCACCCGGGCAATGCATCATTTGCAGTTGTTTAGTGTAGGTGCAGCAAGTCCGTTTATGGAGCCGGCGATTACCCAGGGGCTTGTGTTGGTTGAGCAGTAAGGCGGGAGAAGCCAAGGATGAATTAGGCGTGATCCCATTGACATCTCGTTATAGGAGGAATATATTGGAAGTAGTAAGTAGTAAGTAGTAAGTAGTAAGTGAATGGTCAAATCTCGGAACTTTGAAATGTGGTTCGTGTTGGTGGATCTCATCGATTCCTGAACGAGAGGGGAGTTTAGCGATGGCAGAGTCGAAGGAGCTTACTTTGGTCCAGCGTTTCTCGATGATTGCGCTGAATGCACAGCGAAGCAACATGATGACAACCGTGAAGAAAATCTCGCTCCGTGCGATGGCGGCAGCGGTCATCCTGGAGGTGCACTTGGAAGGCGGCATCGCCGCTGCGAATGGCAACATCGAGGATGCACCCGTGCCGGGGAAGGACAATTTGCACGTAGACTTGGCTTACCGGGAATTGATTTTGCAGTCCGTTCGATCAAAAGCGCGTGGACGTCAACTTTCGCTCACGTGGTGGTTGAAGCGAGCCTCTTCGCTGCCTAAGCGAACATTGACTCGTTTTGAGCGTGTCATGGCTAAGACCCTTTTCGATCTGGGCATGTTGGAGGAGATTCCGAATTTGCTCGGGTGTGATATGTTTTACGAGTCGGCAGGCGTTTCGGTGAAAGAATACCGCTGTCCGATTCATGAATATACGAGGATTACAGAGGAGTTTCGGGCAGAGATTCTGGAGGAGGGGCCCATCAGCGACGATGCGGTTTGCCTGTTGTGGCTGCTGCGCGAAAGCGGCTGTTTGCCGGATCTCTTTTCGCGGAATGAGCTGGATCTTGTGGCGTTAAGAATTAACGAGTTGAACGCAAACTCTTCGCTGGCCCAAACCATCTTACCGCTTCAAATCTACCGGGGATGGGAATTAGGAATAAAACATGCTTTGCGGATAAAAAGAAGCTTTATTCGCACGACGGCCGGCACCGGCTTGCTGTTTCTGTTTCCGTTGCTGGATCGCTCGCAAGCGGTTTTTATTGAGACGGAGGCGTGGTTCTCCGACTCCAAGCAACGCCTGGAAGCCGTCAAGAAGCGGCTTGAGGAACAGGGCCATGTATTTACCGTGCTTAAGGATGGGGAGATCCCGATGATCAAAATTAACAATTTGGTTTATGAAGCAGTCCCTCATTTTGTGAGGGTGCGTGTGCCCATCCAAGGGGTACGACTGCTTCCGAAACGGCCCATCTAAAGGAGTTCTGCTCTCATGTCCAGACAACGATCCATGGAAGCTATTCAAGCTTCGGAGTTCGTCACAATTGGCGAACTGGCCCGATTGACGGCAACCCGTTACAGTACGTTGAAATTCTACACGGAGGAAGGGATGCTGCCCTTCGAGCAGTCCGAGGAAAATCTGACACGTCGGTACCGGCGGGAAGAGACGGTAGAGCGGATCCTTCGGATCAAGCAACTGCGTTCCGAGGGGATGTCCATCCCGGAGGTCAAGGCGAAGCTGATGACGGAATCTTAGAAGCATATGATAAGAATGACCCTGCGAATGGCGGGGTTTTCTTTTTTTAGATATCAGAAAGTATACACTTCGGGGCATTGGCATCCTGATATCGCAAGAAAAACTTCCGATCAACGCGGTCTGTCTACTTTGAATGTACGTCGATAAACGTTTTTCTATAACAGAATCGTTGCTATCGCCCCCTCAGGATCGGTTGTATAATTATGGAAGACTCCAGCCTCTACAGGAATTTCAGAGAATCCTATTATGAGAAAGGGGGATGCTGCGGATGAAGCGCGGTCTTCAGGTGACCAAATCATTAACTTCTTTCCCGCCAGCCCTAGATATGAAATCTAGATCCGAATTAGTGAATGAATTGGGCATTGCGAAATATGACCTGAGTCAATTCATCGTATGATCGATGTTAAGGGGGGAATTTACATGCGAAGAAACGTAGATGAGAAGCTTCGGATTGAACTATTCGAGCTTAGTCATTCCGAAGCTTTGTTTAAGCTCATTCAATCGAACCGGGATCATTTTGGCAAGTGGCTTGAATTCCCTCATCACACCCATACCGTTAACGATACCAGAGCGTTCATTGCTAGAACGATACAGAAACAGGCCTCCGGGAATGGAGGTTGGTGCGGCATCTGGCAGGAGCACCAATTAATCGGAGCCATTGGGTTAGTACAAATCAACCGGAAGGATCAAACAACCGAAATCGGGTATTACCTCGCGCAGGAATATGAAGGGAAAGGAATTATCATCCGATCGTGCCGTGAAGTCATAAAGTATATATTTGAAGAGTTGGCACTTCATCGAATCGAGCTTCGAGTTCACCCCGACAATGCAAGAAGTCGAAAAATCCCGGAAAGACTCGGATTTGTTCAGGAAGGGATTTTGCGTCAAGCGGAATGGTTCATTGACCGTTACATCGATAAAGTGATTTACGGGCTCTTAAAAGAGGAGTGGAATCCAGGCATATGATGATCAGAGCGGAAGAACCTAGAGATGTCCAAACGAATTGAACGGATTCAGGGGGACCTCCACTATCCAAAGGCCTTTTTTGAGAAATGAGCCAGGAGGAAGTGTTGTTCGCAGAATGAATGATTTTGAGCGTGTATATGAGATCATGTCCGCATCCTTTCCGGAGATCGAATATCGAACCAAATCCGGGCAAATGGAGTTGTTGTGGCATCCGGAATATCGGCTGATCACCGAGTCGGATGAGAAGGGACAGATTATCGCTTTTTTGGCGGCTTGGGAATTTCCGACCTTTCGATTTATTGAGCATCTTGCCGTAGATCCCTCTGTGAGAGGAGGGGGAATTGGGAAAAGGTTGGTAGATACATTTTTGAAGTCTTCTGACAAACTGACCATATTAGAGGTGGAACTTCCGGAAAATAACGTCTCCTGCAGACGGATCCGGTTTTACGAACGGCTTGGCTTCCATCTCAACGATTACAGCTATGTCCAGCCGCCGCTGCGGTCCGGTGGAGCCGAGCTTCCTCTGAAAATTATGAGTTACCCGAAACCTCTCACTCAAGAGGAGTTCCTCGCGTGCAGAGCGCTTATTTATAGCAAAGTATATCGCGTGCCTGAGGCTTTAACATGGGCCATCCTGCGAAATAACAACAACGGAGGGATGAGATGAAACGTTTTTATCTAATTAGGCATTGCAAAGCGAATGGGCAGGAGCCCTCGGCGGAACTCACAGAAGAGGGACGTCAGCAAGCGGAGCAACTGGCTGATGTTTTGTATGACAGACCGATTGACCGCATCGTTACCAGCCCTTATCTTCGAGCCGTTTCCACGATCCAACCGTTAGCAGAACGATTGGGCTTACCTATCTATCAGGATGATCGGCTCTGTGAGCGAGTTTTGGCTTCTCATGAATTGCCGGACTGGATGGATCATTTAAGTAAATCGTTTGACGATCTCGATTTGAAGCTGCCCGGAGGGGAATCTTCACGTGAGGCGATGAACCGGGGAGTCTCTGCCATCAAGGACCTGATTCAACGGCCAGAGGAGAATATGGCTGTCGTTACCCACGGGAATTTGATGTCCTTAATCTTGAAACACTATACTGGTTCATTTGGGTTCAAGGCATGGAGCCGGCTGACGAATCCAGATGTGTACCTGCTTGAATTCTCTAGCAGCGGGGGGACGGATATCCAACGTTTCTGGATCTAGACTGACAACGAAGCGAAGGAGGTGTAAGCCTTGTCTGGACACGAAGAAATGTTAAACGGTGGAAACGTCAATCAGGTCGTGAAAGTAGGGGGAACAGTTCGGAAAGCGAATTAAAAGAAGGCCTGATCTATTTTACTTTGAGGAGAAGAACCTTTTAAGCATATACCCGAAACCAAGGCGTCTCTAGAAAACGGGTAGAGGCGGGAGAAGCTTGGGCCAAATCGCTGGGTTGTAAGGAGATCGGCTCGGATACGGAGCAGGACAATCGCGGGAGTCAAGCGTTTCATCAACGCATTGGATTTAGGGAAGCTGGCAGAATCGTGGCGTTTATTAAAGCCATTGATTGACCTCGAAAGGAAAGGATGAATTAATATGTCCCATCTCATCGGAAAGCAAGTGGTTTTTAGACAATATCGTGATTCGGACTTGGACTATAGCATTTTCATGAGTGTATTAAAAAGCGAGTTTGAGCAGCACTCATGAATCGCTTTGTAATTATGACGGTCGGAATGACGCATAGCGGAAAAACGACATTTGCCGCGGAGCTGGAAATCGCCATGGAGCCTGATGCAGTCGTCATTGATCAGGATAATCATGCAGCATTTATTAACGCCCATTATCGGAAGCTGCGACCCTCAGAAGGGCCAAACACGTTAAAATTCTCCATCACTAACACGATTGTGACGTATGCGGTAGATCATAGTTCCATGCACATCATTTTAAGCAATTCGAATCTGCATGAACCCTCGCGAAGGGATGTGCTTCGCTTTTTTCAGGAGAAGGGGTTTAAGCGTATTCTGGTTTACTTTGATCTGCCCTTGAACTTGTTAGAGGAACGAATCAATAGGACGCAGAGAAATAAAACGATCTTTCGCAGTGCATCTAGTTTTCAAGGAAGTCTTAGATCGACAAAGAGGCTTAAAACTGGATCGACCGACTCCAGAAGAAGCGGATTATTTCTTTGTCATCAAGGATCCGTGCGACATCCCTGCAATCATTGCGCAGATCAAGAAACTCATTACATTGAACGAAGTGAGTTTGCCCAAAAAGCTATAGCCCAAAAGTACAGGAGGGGATCGGCAACGGCCGGTTTCCTCCTGTTCCGATTTTTTTGGGGCGATATAAGGTCGTTGTCTGGAATTCCTCCCGCTTCTACCATAAAGGGGAAACAGTAAGGCTTCTTAGTCCGTCTTGCGAATCCCTTGCATAGAAGAGGTGACGAAAAATGAAAACGATATCGGAGTTGGAGCAGCGGTTAAGCGAGCCCTCAGACCGGCTGATTCGGGATCTGGCCCAACTGGACGGCGATGTGCTGATTCTTGGGGTCGGTGGAAAAATGGGCCCCAGCTTGGCGAAGCTGCTCGCCCGGGGCTTGGCCGCCGCAGGGAAGACCACGAAGGTCACCGGCGTGTCGCGGTTTTCTTCAGGAACGCTGCGGGAAGAGCTGGAGGCTGCCGGCATTCGCACCATTTCAGCGGACCTGCTGGATGAAACCGCGATGTCGCACTTGCCGGAGGCGCCAAATGTGATTTACATGGCTGGCCATAAGTTTGGAACGACCGGGCGCGAGTATTATACCTGGGCAATGAACGCTTATTTGCCAGGGCGGGTCGCGGAGAAGTTTAAGGCGTCGCGGATCGTCGCTTTCTCGTCCGGCAATATTTATCCGCTGACGGAGATCACGAAAGGCGGGGCTTCCGAAGAAACCGCGCCTGCGCCGATTGGTGAATACGCGCAATCCTGCTTGGGGCGGGAGCGGGTGTTTGAGTATTTTTCTCGTAAAAACGGTACTCCGCTGGTCAACTTCCGGCTGAATTATGCGATTGATATGCGTTACGGCATCTTGCTGGAGGTCGCCAAAGCGGTGAAGGAGCGGGAGCCCATCGACCTGAATATGGGCATGGTCAACGTCATTTGGCAGGGGGACGCCAATGAAATGGCGATTCGCTCGCTGCTCCATTGTGCTTCACCGCCGAAGACGATCAATGTCACCGGACCGGAGACCGTATCGATCCGTTGGCTGGCCGAACGGTTTGGCGAAGCCTTCGGGATCCAGCCGATATTCACCGGGGAGGAACAGCCGACCGCATTATTGAGCAATGCCTCCACCTCCCATGCTTTATGGGGGTATCCGCTAGTTTCCTTGAGACAAATGATGCATTGGACGGTCGAGTGGATTGAGGCCGGGGGCGCAACTTTAGGCAAACCTACGCATTTTCAGGAAAGGGGAGGGGTGTTCTGATGGGCGAGCAACCGCAGTTGAAACCTGAACTGAACCAGCTGCTGCATCGCGGAACCGTGATCCCCGCGCACCCGCTGGCGCTGGACGCGGCGCGCCGGTTGGATGAGCGGCGGCAACGCGCGTTAACGCGGTATTACATCGCCGCCGGCAGCGGCGGAATCGCGGTCGGTGTCCACTCGACGCAATTCCAGATCCGCGACCCTGAGATCGGCCTGTTTGAACCGGTGCTCCGCCTGGCCGCCGAGGAGGTGGATGCCGCCGGGCTTCAGCGCCCGTTCCTCAAGGTGGCGGGCATTTGCGGCCCAACCGACCAGGCCGTTCGCGAAGCCGAGCTGGCCGCCGGGCTCGGCTACGACCTGGGGCTGGTCAGCAACGGCGGGCTGGCGGACTACAGCGAAGCCGAGCTGCTCCGCCGTACGGAAGCGATCTCGGAGGTGCTTCCCGTCTGCGGCTTCTATTTGCAGCCGGCCGTGGGGGGAAGGCGGCTTAGCTTTGCGTTTTGGCGCGAACTGGCCGAGCTGCCGGGGGTGAAGGCGATCAAAATCGCCCCCTTTAACCGTTACCAAACGCTGGATGTGGTACGGGCGATTTGCGAATCCAGCCGCCGGGACGACATTGCCTTGTATACGGGGAATGACGATAACATCGTTGCCGATTTGCTGACGGTCTACCAATGCCGCACCGCCGCGGGGCAAACGGTGGAGAAGCGAATCGTTGGCGGCCTGCTGGGTCACTGGGCAGTGTGGACGTCCAAAGCGGTGGAGCTGCTAGAGGAAATCCTCGCTCTCCGTGAAAGCGGAGCCCCGATTCCTTCGGAGCTGCTAACCCGCGGCATCCGAATTACCGATGCGAATGCAGCTTTTTTTGATGCGGCGAACGGGTTTAAGGGCTGTCTTCCCGGCATTCATGAAGTGCTGCGGCGCCAAGGCTTGCTGTACGGGAGATGGTGCCTCGATCCGGAGGAAGAGCTGTCGCCGGGACAAATTGAAGAAATTGATCGCGTCTATCGCGCATATCCTGATCTTAATGATGATCAGTTTGTCCAAGCCGGGTTGCAGCAATGGCTGGGTCATTAACGTGTGTGGCTTGAGAGCGGTCAGGAACCCTTGGCCGAATGAGGAGACATGAGGGAGGCAAGCAGAATCCATGGCGCTTAAGAAGCAAGGAAGCTTGGAAACACGGCGTTTTTATTGGAATGAGGAGGATCGAACATTTATCGTGGATGCCTGCCGCAGGCATTGGCCGGAGGAAGTGGAGCAGGTGCTGCACCGGGCCAGGTTGGCTGCGCGGAACACGTTTATTTTCACCCATCGCTGGGATATGGAACGCTGCGAAGAGGAAGTTACCTTCGAGAACGGGATCAATTGGTATTACCGGCATAACGAGGATTTGGAATGGCTGGTGATGCTGAACCGCGCGAGGTACATGGGCGAGCTGGGGCAAGCGTATTGGTTAACCGGCGATGAATCGTACGCTCTGGCGTATATTCGGCTGTTGAAGGATTGGATGACGCAGAACCCGCTAACGGAAGCGGAAGTGCGGGAGAGCGCCGGTCGAAGCTATAACGTCAAGGACACTTGGCGGAAGCTGGACAGCGGCATCCGGATCACGCATTGGCTCAAGGGCTATTATTGTGTGCGCGGTTCGAAGCATTGGGGGGAGGAAGAGGAAGCGTTATTCCTCGAAGCGGTCCGACGTCACGGGATGTATCTGAACATCGCTTATACGCCGCATGACCGGCAAAGCAACTGGGGCTTTCTCGAAACGAATGGCCTATTTCAACTGGCGCTCTTGTTCCCTGAACTGGAGGAAGCAGCAAACTGGCTGCAAACAGCGATTGAACGACTGGCTGAAATGTGTCCGCTCCAAGTCTATGACGACGGCCTGCAAAATGAACAAAGCAGCATGTACCACCATGAGGTGCTGCATTGCTTATTTGAATCGGCGTGGCTTGCGGAGCTTAACGGCATTACGTTACCTTCTGTCCTGCGCGATACCTTAAACCGTATGTACACCGCCTCGCTGACGATCGTTCAGCCGGATGGACGCCAGCCGAATTTTAGCGACAGCGACAGTACGGATATCCGCGATGTACTGGCGCGAGGGGCGGTGCTGTACCGACGGGGGGATTTGAAGTCGCAAGCTTACGCTGTGCTGGATTACGAAGGGATCTGGTATTTCACGCAAAAAGGGTTCGAGCTTTACGAGCAACTTGAAGCTAAAGCGCCGGATTTCGTCTCCAAGGAGCTGGCGCAAAGCGGGTATGCCTTCATGCGCAGCGATTGGCATCGGGCGGCCCGTTACCTTTGGTTTGATAACGGGCATATGGATGTGATTCGGGCCCACGGTCATGACGATGCCCTGCACATCAGCCTATTTGCTTACGGCCGCGAGTTTCTGGTTGATCCGGGGCGTTGCACCTATATGGAGAACCGGGATCGTCAGTATTTTAAGGAATCGCTCCAGCATAATACGGTCTCTGTCGACGGGCAGACGATTTCGGACTATGTGGATTCCTGGAAGTGGAACAACGTCGCCCGTTCGCTGGGCCGCGTATGGCGGACCGCTCCGGAATACGATTATGCCCAAGGGGGCCATGACGGCTATTGGCGCTTGTCCCGTCCGGTTCAAGTGCTGCGGCAAATCCTGTTCGTCAAGCCGGATTATTGGGTTGTCGTCGACACCTGCCGTTCCCATGGAGACGCGGAGCATGCGTATGCGCTACCCTTTCATTTGGCCGAAGGGCTTGAAGTGCGGTTTCAAGCCGATGGCCATCTCGTCATCGGAGACGCTGGCGATGGCGAGGGACCCGTGCTGCGAATTTTACCGGTTCACCCGGTGAAGATCGACGTGGAACCCAGCTGGATTTCCCGTAACTATAACGAAAGAACTCCGTCCTGCAGAGTGATCCTTCGCCAATCTGGCCAAGGGTTGACGCAGTTTGTTACGGTGTTATACCCTGCCCAGCGGCAGAGCGAGGTACCGCCGGTCATCCGTCTGCTGGACGTACGGGACAGCTACGGTAATACCGTTCCAAAGGAGTTGGCAACGGCCCTGTCGATTACGCATGGCGGCGGGGAGGATGCGGTGTTATTTTCGCACCAGGGTCCTCGAAGTTATCAATTTGCCGGCGTTCACCTCAGCGGCGATGTGCTGCTGGTACGCCGATCTAACGCGGCAGCATCCCCCATTGAATCGTATATCGTTAACGTCTAGCGTGCATGCGATTTTGGGGCGATTTAAGGACGTTGAACTCTAATTCGGCGTCCATTACTTTGAAGATAACCACAACACCACTCTCATCGACCTTCTTGAAAAAGCTTACACGGGGTGGAATAAGCAAGGGGGATGGAAATGGGACGTCTGGGTAGAAAGCGGAAAGGCATAGGGGCTATCGTCATATTGACGTTCATGTTGGTCGTATCGGCTTGTTCCGGAGGAGGGAACGGGGCTCCGTCCAGCAATGGCGGCGGTGAGGGACAACCGCAAAATCAACCGCAGGAGGCGGCCGACAAACCGGTGGAGCTGAGACTCGGCTATTATTCCTCGGCGCAAACCGATGCCAAGATGCAGGAGCTGATCGCCAAGTTTCAGGAGAAGCATCCGAATATTAAGATCAAGACGGAGTCTTCACCGTATAATCAGTTCTTCCAGAAGCTCGATACGCAAATCGCTGCCGAAAGCGCGCCCGACCTTTGGTTGTCCGACGGCGTGCTTGTCCCGAAATACGCAGAGCGTGGCGTGTTAAAGGACTTAACCGAATGGATTGAACGGGATTTGCAGAAGGACGACTATTACGGACTTGACTTCAACAAGGACGCGAACGGGAAATATTGGGGCGTCCCGCAGGGCATTCAAATCGCGGTTCTCTACTATAACAAGGACATGTTCGATGAAGCAAAAGTGGAGTACCCAACCGAAGACTGGACCTGGGACGATCTCAAAGCAGCGGCTGAGAAGCTGACCAAGGATTCGAGCGGCGTGTATGCGACCGATCCCGCTTTTGACAAAAACAAAGTGACGCAATACGGCCTAACGTTCTTCAGCATAACAGAAGGCTGGATGACGGTGCTGAAATCGTACGGCGGCGGCGTGTTGGACGAAACGTTGACGAAGTCGATCATCAATACCCCGGAGAACAAGCAAGCGATGGAATGGATCGTAGACGGCATGCAGCGTGAGCTGTTAACAACCCCTTCCGATTTAAAAAGCTTCCAGAGCAACATGGCCCCCTTCCCAAGCAAAGCGGCAGCGATGCGCATCGGGATTTACGCCCGCACGATCGACGCCAACGCGGCAGGGCTTAATTACGACGTGACCTTGCTGCCTAAGGGTCCGGAAGGCAAGCGGTTCTCCCCGGTAATCGCCAACTCCTGGGTCATCAATAAGAAGGCGGAAGGCGCCAAGGGCGAGGCAGCCTGGGAATGGGTGAAATATTGGGCGACCGAAGACGACGTACAAAAAGAATGGGCCAGCTTAGGCGAAGCGGTGCCGGTGAAAAAATCGGTGGCCAACTCTGAGCAATTCTTAAGCGGTAAGCCCGACAACAAGCAGGCGTTCCTGGACAGCTTCGAATTCGCCGGAACGCTGGACGTCAACGCGGTCTGGAGCGAATGGGTCGGCAAGTTTGGAGACAGCATCAACCGGGCTTTCGAAGGCGAGATCAGCGTCGACGAGGCGTTAACTCAGTCGGATAAGGATGTGCAGCAGGTGCTGGACGAATTTTATAAGAAATAAGGCCGGGTTGTACATTTCGATAAGAAAGCGTGATGAACATGGTTGAAAAATCGGTGGAACTTCGGACGGGAGACGTGACTCAGGTCGAGTCTCCTCCGATTCGCCGAAGACGAAGTCGCTTGCATAACGACGGCAAATGGGGGCTCCTGATGGTGACCCCCTATATCATTCATTTTCTCGTGTTTGTACTAGGTTCGCTGCTGGCCTCCTTGTATTTCAGCTTCTCCGAGTATGACATCCTGAATCCGCCGAAATGGACCGGATTGGACAACTACACCAAACTGCTGAACGAGCCGGTTTTCTGGAAAGCGCTGTGGAACACCGTCTATTTCACGATCTTGTTCGTGCCGCTGCAAACCTTTTTCGCCCTCGTCCTGGCGGTGGCGTTAAACCAGAAGCTGCGGGCATTAAAGCTGTTCCGGCTGGCGCATTTTTTGCCGGTCATCTCCTCCTGGACGGTCATTATGTACGTATCGGATGCGGTGTTCAACCCGCGGTTTGGGTTTGCCAATTCACTGCTGCAATCGATCGGCCTAAGTCCGCAAAAATGGCTCCAGGACGAACATCTCGTCATTCCGCTGCTCGTGCTCATCGCGGTGTGGAAGGGCATCGGGTACATTATGGTGATCTATTTGGCCGGACTGCAAAACGTCTCCTCCGAGGTATACGAGGCGGCTGAAATCGACGGTGCGGGGACGATCCAGAAGTTTCGCCGGATTACGGTACCGCTCATTTCGAGCACCACCTTCCTTGTGCTGATCATGAGTACGATCTCAACGTTCCAGGCGTTTGAGCAAATCTACGTCATGACCGGCGGGGCGATGGACGCTTCGTCCGCAGGCGGGCCTAACAAAGCGAGCCTGGTGCTGATGATTTACTTGTATCAGGAGGGCTTCTCGTTCCTGCGCATGGGGTATGCTTCCGCCATCGCCTGGGTGCTGTTCGTGATCCTGTTCTTGCTGACGGTCGTCCAAATGACGCTGCAGAAAAAGTGGGTGCATTACGAATGAAGAAGAAAAAAATCGCCGGTTACATCGTCATCATTTGCAGCTCGCTGATTATGTTTTTGCCTTTTCTCACAACGGTGTTTAACTCCTTGAAAAGCTATGCCCAATACACCAAATTTCCGCCGGAATGGCTGCCTTCGCCGGTGCAGTGGAGCAATTATGCCGAAGTGTGGAAGCTCGGTTCGTTTGGCCAGTATACGATGAACAGTGTCATCATCACGGTGCTGTCGGTGATTGGCGCATTGATTTCCTGCTCCATGGTGGCGTTTGCGTTTGCCCGGCTCAAGTTTCCGTTCAAAAACACCCTGTTCCTCGTCGTTCTCGGTACGATGATGATTCCGCCGGTCGTACTGATCATTCCGCAATTCGTGATCTTCAAGTCGCTGCACTTGCTCGACACGTTGACGCCGCTCTGGCTCATCGAATGGTTGGCTCAGCCGTTTGGTATTTTTCTGATGCGGCAAGCCTTTCTGGGCATCCCCCGGGATTATGAGGAGTCGGCCCGGCTGGACGGCTGCAATCCGATGCAGATTTATTGGCGGATCTTTATACCGATGTGTAAGCCTACCTTCGCGACGCTGGCGGTATTTACATTTATGACAAAATGGAACGAGATTTTGTCCCCCGCCATCTTCTTAACCTCGAAGGAAAACTTTACGCTGCCGATTGGCATCTTGTCTATGGCCGGCCAATGGTCGGGTAATGAACAATATATGGTCGCCGCCGCGTTGATGAGTCTGATTCCGATCCTGCTCGTGTTCTTGTTTGCGGAGAAGTATTTTGTGCAAGGGAGCAATTCCGCGGGTATTAAATAAGGCAGCGGATTTCTGCCAAGGCAGCAATTCACGGAAAAGGAGGGAGCTTATGCGTTACCGGGTTGCATTGATCGGGGCTGGCGGCATTTCGCGCCATCATTTGGACGCGATCCGGCAGTTGGGGCCGGAGCGGCTGACCGCGGTGGCGGTGGCGGAGCCGGATGAGGCGAAGGGGCGGGTGGTGGCTACGGAATATGGCTTGAGATGGTACGACGACTATCGGGAGATGATCATTCAGGAACAGCCGGACATCGCCATTATTGCGTTGCCGCACCATCTGCACGAGGAATGTGCCGTCTTCTGCGCGGCAAACGGCAGCCATCTGCTGCTGGAGAAGCCGATGGCTTTAAGCTCGGCGTCCTGCGACGTCATTCTGAACGCGGTGAGGGAAGCGGGCGTCACATTGATGGTCGGGCACACGCAGCATTATTTGCCGGAGAACCGGCAAGCGAAAGCCTTAATCGGAAGCGGCCGGCTGGGCAAGCTGGTGGCGATTCACGACACCCGGCATAAAGCCTACTTCGAAGAGGACCGGCCGCGTTGGTTCCTGGAGAAGGAGAAGGCGGGCGGCGGCATCCTGATGAATTTGGGCGCCCACTCGATCGACAAAATCCAATGGCTCACCGGCAGCCGGGTGACCAAGGTTAAGGCGGTCCTAAGCTACGAAGCGCCGATCGGTAATGTGGAGGGCAGCGGTGTGGTCCTGGCGGAAACGGAAGGCGGCATCGGTGCAGTGATTGTTCAATCCGGCTATCCCGGTGTGGCGAAAGATGAGACGGAGCTGATTTTTACCGGCGGAATGGCCAGGTTGGTTTCGCACCAGGGACTATGGATCAGCCGTGATGGGCAATACGAGCCGGCAGAGGAATTCCAGGCTCAAGAGGCCGAAGAACCTTTTGCCGCACAGCTTGATGATCTGCTGGATGCGATCGAGCATCACACCGAGCCGGAGTGCTCCGGCGAATACGCCAAGTCCGTGATTTCTGTTCTGGAGGCGGTGTACCGTTCGCAGGAGGAGGGGGCGGAGCAGGTTGTTAAATAACCCAAGAACCCCCGCGATGAAATTCAGTATCTGCTCCACCGGACTCAAAGGGATGATCCTCGAAAAGGTGCTGGAAGCAGCTGCCCAGTTGCAGCTTCACGGCGTTGAGCTGTGGGACGGCCATCTTGAGGCGTATCTGGACAGCGGCGGCTCGCCCGCTGAGCTGCGGCGGCAATTCACAGAGCACCAGCTTGTTGTGCCAGCGATCAGCACGTATGCTACTTTTTCCAAAAGCAAAGAAGATTGGGAGCAGGATCTCCAGCACATCCAAAGGGCAGCCCGCTGGGCGGCAGAGCTGGACTGCCCAAGGGTTCGCACGTTCGCCGGACATCTGCCTTCCCGTGAGGCGAACTCTGCGTTATGGGAGCAAGTTCAATCCGGGTTGTGTGCGGCGTCGGAGGTTTGCGCGCAGTTTGGCATTCGCCTGGCCGTCGAAATGCACAACAATACGCTAGCTGATACGGAGGAGAGCCTCGCAGCACTGCTGGAGCTCGGGGGACCCTCGGTGGAGCTGATTTTCGACGGGTTTAATTTTTTCGTGGATCAGCTGGACCCGTTACCGGCGTTGCTGAAGTTCTATCCCCGAATCACGCACGTTCATGTCAAAAACTACAAATGGAACCACCACGACTGGGCTCAAAGCGTTCCCGTTCCCGTGCTGCAGGGAGACAGCGACCAGCGTACAATTCTGCAAAAGTTGGTGGAGCTGGAGTATGGCGGATTCGTCTCGTTTGAATATTTTGGCGATCAGGTCTTGGAGTTAACGCGGTTGTCCTATCTCGAAGTGGCAAATCAATTCTCCGGCGGAGGTGCAAAACGTCCGTGAATCTGAATGTCGCGGTAATCGGTCCAAGCGACCTGGTGGATAAGGTCGTAGAAGTGGGTAGCTTGTTTCAGGAGCTCACGATGATCCCGACTCCCTATTCGCATGAGCAGGAAACGTTAGGGGTTGTCGCCCGCGTTCGGGAGCAGGCGGACATCTTGTTATTTACGGGACCGATCCCCTATCATCTGGCGCTGGATCGTGAGCCTGGCGTTCCGATGCTGCATGTGCAATATTCCGGGACGGCGTTGTATAAGGTATTGTTTGATTTTTATCGGAGTCGCCTGTTCGATTTGGAGGAGGAAATACGCATCAGTGCGGACGTGCTCTTACTGCATGAACTGGAAGAGCAGCTCGGCGAGCTGGGGCTGATGCATCGGAAAATTTATGTCAAACCCTACAGTACCGGAATCCATCATGAAGATTTGGTCGCCTTTCACTATAATTTGTGGAGCCGCGGACTCGTTCATGCCACCGTCACTTGCCTCACTTCGGTATACCAGCAGCTAGTTGAGCTTGGCGTTCCGGCCTTTCGCGTCGTCCCTACGCAATCCGCGATTCGAGACGCCTTGAACCGGGCGTTACTTGAGGGGAAGAGCCTGCGGTTATCCAGCAACCAAATGGCCATTGGCATTTTGAGTATCGACCACTTTGAGCGGGTGGTGAAGGAGGCGGCTTCCGATTACGAAATTCAACGCAAAAAAATCATCCTCCAGCAAATCCTGATCGACTTTGGCGAAGAGACCCAATCCTTGATTAATTGGACGGACTCCAATGAGGTCTCCTTCATTACAACACGCGGAATCATTGAACAAGTGACCCGCAAATTTGAACAGGCCCCGCTGCTGCTGGAAGTGATGGAACGGCTGCAGTGGAAGGCGAGCATCGGGATCGGGTTAGGTCGAACGGCAAATGAGGCGGAAGGGAAGGCCCGCGAGGCGCTCCTGAAAGCCAAAACGAGCGGAGGCGGTAACTGCTTTCTGATGATGCAGGACGGGCAGGTCTACGGGCCAATGGGGTCGGAGCTGACGCTAAAATATTCGGCGCGCAGCGAAGATCCCGAACTGATCTCGATGGCCAAGAAGGCCGGGTTAAGTGTCGGGACGCTCAACCGCTTGATTTCCCTGTGTCGAAGGTTGGACAGCTCCACCTTAACCGCCGCCCAGCTGGCCGAAGGGTTTGGGATTACGCTGCGCAGTGCCCGGCGGATTATGGCCGCGCTGGAGAAATACGAACTGGCCACGATCGTTGGGGAGGAGCAGCCGGTGGGCCGCGGTCGCCCAAGGCAGATATATGCGCTGCATATCGACGGATTTTTTTGACGGGGCAAAAATAGGTGTTTCGACGGATAAAACGGGCGCTCGGTCGGCATACAATTGGGGATATACACGATGCAAAGGGGATGAAGCCGATGGACCGCCTGATACTGCCCGCCGTGCCCAACATCCGTCTCAGCGATGAGGCGCGAATCCGTCGCGACTACGAACGGTTCCGGCATACCGGTCTTCCGGACCGGGTTGAGGCATACCTGTTGGCGGAATATGGCATCGACGTATCCTCGAATTATGGACCGGCCCCGATCAAGAACCCGTTTGGGAAAGCCGCCGGTCAGCTGTCGCTGAATGATTCCCAAGTCCGTACCGATGCGCAGACGGGCTTGGGGTTTGTCGTCCTTAAGACGGTGATCGCGGAAAACGGACAAGGCCAGCGTTCGATGGAGGCTTGGGCCATCAAGGATACACGGATGAAGGTGGAGCCCATCGTAGGGAAGGAAACGGGCGAAACCGGTTGGAACGTGACCTGGAACGGACGAGGTTGGCATGGGACTTTTGCAGAATACTTGCGCTTTGTCTCCGCCTCCCTGCAAATTGGACGGGAATGGGGAACCGTTGTCGTGCCTTCCTGCAAATATCATTTGCCGGCAGGGGACGACGATTTCGCGTTGGAGGAATATTGCTATACGACGCAGAGCTTGGCTCAGGTATGGCAGCAAGCCGGAGAAGCGGGGCCGCTTCAATTGGAAAAAGATTTTAGCCCAACCCTGGCCGGCTCGGACCGGGCGATGCAGCAGGAGGCAATTCTGCGGTGGTATCGCGAGGTGCCTAAGCTGATCCGATCGGCTTTGCCGCCGGGCGAAATTCTGCTGGGCATCAAGCTGATGAATACGGTGTTTGATGATGACTTCCAGCTTCAAACGATCCGGACGTTGATTGAGGAAGGCGAGGCTCGGCCGGATTACCTGATTTATGCCAACCGATTATATGACCGCACGCGTCTGGATTCCGGGGGAGGCGGGGCTGCCTACGGCGGGCCCGATCTAAGCCGGCGGAATCTGTGCATGCTATCCCGATTACGCAGGCTGGAGCTGCAAGGAAAACTATCAGCTCCGGTTCCCGTCATTTCGGGGACAGGGGATGTTCGCTCCGGGAAGATAGCCTTGGAATACGCGCTGCGCGGTGCGACAAGCTTGCAGATGCACACCTTATTCCAACTCCCCTCCAGCGCGTATGGCATGACCCGCGGCAGCAAGACGCAGCGGGCGTTGCATGAGCTGTATTTTCATCCGGAGAACGGGTTGGTGACTTGGATGCTTCATTTAAGAGAGACCGGGGAGATCGGATATCGGGAAGGAATCGCTGCTTTCCGCGACGTGACCACCTGGTATCAAAAACAGGGACGTGATTTCTTCCTAAGGGGGATGATTCATGAACGCCAATGTTAATGAGGTTAGACAAGCCCTGGAATGGGGGATTATACCCGCCGTTCCGGTGCCGCGAAACCGCGAGGGGCGAATTCACCTGCAGGCGCAGGAAGCTTACGCCGGGTATCTTGCGGAGCAATCGATTGCCGGGGTGGCCGTTTGGGCACATACAGGACGCGGCTTACATATGGAACGTTTCGAGCGAATGGCGGTGTTGAAGCAGTGGAAATCCGCGCTTGGAGCGTCTAAGCTGCTGGTTGCCGGCGTTGGCGCGCTTCCCGATCCCCGGCGGCTGGGCTCTGCGAAGATCAGCCAATGGCAGCAGGACAGCTTGGCCATGGCAGCCGATGCGATCCAGGGGGGAGCGGATGCGCTGCTTGTTTTTCCGCCTTCGCTGTTCCGGGAGCTCCCGGACGCAGAACAGGATGAAGCTATCGTAGAATATCATCGCGAATTATCGAGGTTAGGCGTCCCGCTCATTTTATTTTATTTGTATGACGAGGCCGGGGGGATTGGCTATTCCGCTGAGGTATTGCGGGCCTTGCTGTCTCTGGACATGACGGCAGGAATCAAACTGGCGACGCTCGACAGCGTCATGACGCTGCAGGACGTATCCGCGCTAATGTCTGAAGAGTTCCCGGAGCAGCTGCTGCTCACAGGGGAGGACCGGATGTTTGGCTACTCCTTGATGCGAGGGGCTCGCGGCGCTTTAGTGGGGTTGGGTGCTGCATATCCGAACATCCAGCATGATTTGATGCAGGCGTATGCATCGGGGGACTTCGAGCGGTTTATGGAGTTATCCGCCCGGGTGGACGGCTATGCGGAACGAACGTTTTTCCGCCCGATGGATAAGTATATTTTGCGCATGCTTTGGTGTCTCGTATTGTCCGGTGTGATCCCGGAGGAGGCGGCAAATGACCTCGCCGGATACGAGATGACCCGGCAAGAGATCACCTCTCTTCACCGGGCCATTCAAAGGTATCGGTTGTATTAAACCATGCCTGCGGTTAGTCCTGCGGCCAAACGGCGGTGATGTAGCGGTCTAGGTCATAGGCCGACGCCCAGTAGTAGCCGGGGGCCACGATCCGCTGCGGCAGAAACCCAACTTCCCCGGACGGGAAGGACAGCGCCTCGGACGAACCGCTGGCGATGCCGTCCGCATCGGTCACCATTTCGATGTAGCGGCCTCCGCTCTGCGTAAACCGTCCGTAAACCGTGGCAGGCACGCCTTCGCCGGTTTCCAGATCGACAACTTGCAGTTGGACGACGGCCCGTGTGCCGTCATAGGTCACGTTCATTCCGCCAACGATCATCGGCCGCAGATCGGTATAGGAGGCTGCCGTCGTGGCGGATACCGCCGGCGTGGTGGCCGGCCCGATATTGCCGCTGATGTCCGCGGACGCGACCTTATAGTAATAAGTTGTATTCGGCAGCAACCCCGTGTCCATATACGTCAAATTGCGGGAGCTTCCGGCCACATGGGCCTCATCCGGCGTAAAGTCCGGTTCCGTTCCGCGATAAATCAAATAATGCTCGATGTCGGAATTGTCCGTCGCCCGCCCGTAGCTTAATTGTATCGTGTGGTCGTCAATGCTTGTGACCAGCGGCGGACCCGGCAGGGCAGAAGGCGGCTCCGTATCTGCGGGATCCACGCGCCACAGGTAGCCGCCCGGGCCCCAGATGGATGGCAGCCAGCGGATCGAGTCGTAGTGATGCATGGCGATGCCGGCGAAGGCGGGATCGTCCTGGAACGCCGCATACACCTTATCCAGCTCGGCCTCCATATACGTGCGCCCTTCTTCGCGGAACGTGATCGTTTCCGGATCACCGCTGTTTGCGATATCCAGCGTTTCCACGCCAATGACCACCGAATTGGGCTTGCCGATGGCATTGGCGTAGCTGAGCTCGCCTTGCGCTTGGGCAATGATGCCGACTCCGCCATCCGCTACGTCGCGATAGTCCATAATCGAGATATAATCGCTGAGATCCTGAACATGCTCGGAGAGCCATTTGGTTTGCCCGTTCCATGTAATCTCTTTGGTGCCTTCGCTGCTGTCAAACCAGCGGGGAATCGCCGGGCCAAAGGGCAGGCCAATGCCGGCGGTGTTCCGGCGATCGATCATTTTTTGCAGCACATCCAGGTATTGCAGTTGAACGGAAGGCTTCTCCGCATTAAACTCCGGCAGGATGTACGGTTCGATATCTACGTTAACGCCATCAAAGCGTTCTTCTGGCGCAGCAGCGATATTGTAATTGATGATTTTCTCAATTTCTCGTACGGCATGTTCATGAAACGGCGACAAAGCTCCCATGTAGGGCGGCGTCGTGCCGCCGGCGATGCAGGCGTGCACCTGATAGCCGTTATCATGGGCCCAGCGTACAAAATCGCGTACCTTGTCGGGGGACTCTTCAAGGATATCCACCCCGCCGTAAGGGAACACGCCGATATAGAAGGTTGTGATGGGGTCGGAATCAAACGTCGCCGTGTCGTCGGCAAGGGCTTTGAGCGCGGATCGGGAGCCGGGGTTCAGAAAGAGGTTGTAGGCAGCTTTTTCCCAGATCCACATCGCTCGATCTTGTCTTTCCAACGTGATTGGCTCGTGGGTTCCTTTGCCTGTGGAGGCATAGACGGTCATACTGCGGCCGATATTGCCATATTCGTCGGTAGCTCGGGCTTCCAGACTGGAGGTTTTGTCGCCGAGCCCTTTCGTATTCCAGACATATTTGTAGACGTTTCCGGTCTTTTTCGCGGGTTGCCAGACTCCGCCGTTCATCCTCACTTCAACCGATCGGATGCGGTTTCTGGAATTGACGCTGACTTGAATTGAGGTGGAGTTTCCTTTCAGCTTCGCCCCGTCAAGCGGGTTCGTGATCGTGACGTGAGGTTTTGCGATCTGGGGATTATCGACGTGGACTGTAATGGGCTGACTCGATACCCCGTATCGGGTTGTGCTTTGGGTCCCTCTGGCCAGCAACGTAATCTCGCCATCATACCGGCTGGTATCCAGTTCAGCAACCCATACGCCCGAGGCCTCGCCTTGTTCGCTGTTGATCCGGGTTGGCAGTTGATCGGTGCCATTGACGATCAGGACGATGTTGTACGCCTCCGTGTATTGGCCTGATACGGTGAGCGTTCCTACTTCCACTTCATCTCCGTGGGCAGGGGTGTCAATCGTTACGAGGGAAGCAGCTGAGACCGTTGGTAGGGAGCCAAGCGGATAAAGCGGAAGTAGAGAAGCGATGCAAAGAGCGGCGAACAGCTTAACAAACCTTTTTTGCTTAGCAAATAACGCAAACATCTTGATCTCCTCACTTCCTTCTTTAAAATGATGAGACATTTTTTACCATTGTAAACGCTTTACAAATAAGTGAATAGTTCCGTAAATCGTCCGAAAAAGAAGGCTTGTCCAGTTCACAACAGGGAGGTTACCGCAGAAGAACAGAAAAACGCCTCTATTCACGAGGCGCTTCATGATTAGTAATTTCAATTCGCTTGCTATTCTTTGATTCTCCTAAAAATAAGCAAAAACGAAGAATAGAAAAAAACTCACACAGATTAAGGAGGTGCTATATTTTAGGAGAAGTAAATGATTTAGCAAGTTCCACTCCACGCCCCAACGATCTGCTCCATCACTTGAACGTTTCCGGGACCGAACGATGCGATACCGGGGGAGCTTTTCAACTTTAGACTCCATGATGTTCCCTCCTAATAAAGGATTGATCTATTCCTCCCGAATCTAACATGAACTAAAATGATTTACCTTAAAAAGATTAATTTTCAACATTCGACAATTTCTCCGCACGAGAGTGTGTATAATTTCGTTAAGAGAAAACAAGCCCAGGGTTTGCAGAACAGGGCGGACACCAATGAATCCAACGATACTTCAAGAAACCATCCGCTCCAAACAGGAATCCATGCGCTATGCGGGTACCCTAATGAACTGGTAAACCATAAAGCGGTCCCGCGCTTAGATGATCATATCCGCGATTTTATCTCAAAGTCCCCATTGCTATTTATGGCGACGAGTGATGCTGCGGGCAATTGCGATGTTTCTCCGCGAGGGGATGAGGCTGGCTTCGTATTGGTCTTGGACGACCAGCATTTGGTCATTCCTGAACGGCCGGGTACAAACGGTTTGACTCTTTGGGCAATATTTTGGAAAACCCGCAGATTGGGCTGATCTTTGTCATCCCCGGGTTGAAAGAAACGTTGCGCATTAATGGACGTGCATGCATCGTCAAGGATCCGAAGCTGATGGAGCGAATGAAAGCCAAAAACAAGGTGCCGTTACTTGGAATTGGCGTGCAGGTCGAGGAATGTTACATCCATTGTGCCAAAGCATTCATGAGATCGCAGGTATGGGAGACAAACACCTGGTTATTGAAGGCTGCTTTGCCAAACCCGGCAGCGATTCTGGCTGAACATACGAAGAAGCTGGGCAAATCGCAACAGGAAATTGAACAATCGTTGCAGGACAGCTATAAGAACCGGTTGTATTGATCAAGTCATGCTTTCACGAACCAGATGAAGGGAGCGGTAATGACATGTCGATGAATCAGACCGATACATGGAAAGGGAAATCGAAAACAACAAGATCACGAATCCGTCCCTGCCGTTGGGCCGCTTGCTTGCTTCCTTTATCCATTGTGCTGTCCATTAGTGTAACGGGGTGTAGATTCACCGATCTTTCTGAAAGCCCCTCTCCGTCTGGCGATGGGCGGGATCGTCCTGTGGTTAGCATCGTCATCTCCAACCTCGGCATGACCTTCCCCGAAGGCATGGACGAGAACGATAACCGCTATTTGAACTATATCGAAGAGCAAACCGGCCTGGACGTCCAGGTCAATACGCCCCCCACCGAGGTCTATGATGAGAAATTGGATGTCATCATGTCCTCGGGGAATCTCCCCGACATGCTGCACGCCTATGAGCCTGTATGGTTCGACAATTATGTCAAGCAAGGGGCGCTCCTGCCATTGGATGATCTTATTGATCAGTACGGCCCCCACCTGAAAGCGAAAATCCCCTCTGAAGTATGGGACAGAGTGAAATACGGCGGCAAAATTTATGCCGTTCCCAGCTTAAATGAAGTGACGGGCATCGAATTGATGTACGCGCGAAAAGATTGGTTGGACCGGCTGGGCCTGGATCCGCCGAACTCGCTGGATGAGTATTACGAGGTGATTCGTGCCTTTGCTCAGGACGACCCGGACGGCAACGGTCTGCAGGATACCGTGGGTTTGACGTTCACGGCCAACCTTGGACGGTCCTCACCGTTTTTTGGCGCCTTCGGAACGCAGCTGGATACCTGGTTTGAACGGGACGGACGGTTAGTATATGGCAGTATCCTGCCGGAAACGAAGGAAGCGCTTGGCTTTCTGGCCCGGTTGTATCAAGAAGGATTGCTGGAACGGGAGTTTCCGTTAAACCTTCAGACGAACCTGTCTGAGAAGATCGAGTACGGGAAGGTGGGGCTGTTCTCCGCAACCTGGTACGATACACGCGGCCCGATTGCGGCCAATATGAAACGCGACCCGAACGCCCGCTGGATTCCCTTAGAATATCCGACAGGACCAAAGGGGGACAAAGGGGTATACGGGATCGATGTCATCCGTGGATACAACGTGATCCCTGCCAGTTCGCCGCATGCGGCTGAGGTCATTCAACTGCTGGACTTTATCGCCAGCGATTATAAAACGTTGAAGCTTGGCTTTGAGAATGAAATTTGGCGGCGGGAAGGGGATCGGATTGTGACGGACTTCGCTCTGCATGACGAGAGTCTGTACCGCGGGATCTATCAGTCCTTGGTGGACGTTCCCGATGAGACGTTGTTTAAGCAGCGGCTGGATTCTCTGGGGGATTTTAACTTGTATAACAATATCCAGACCATCCACCGCAATATTATGCCGAACGCGTTTTACGGAATTCCGACCCCAGCCATGGGAAAATACAACGAAAATCTAAATCGATTGGGGGACGTATTTGTCAAAATTATTTTAGGCATCGAACCGTTGGATGCGTTCGACCGGTATGTCGAGCAGTGGAAGGCGGCAGGAGGGAGTGAAATTACGAAAGAAGTGAATCGCTGGTACGAAAGCGAGAACAGGAGATAAGGCAAGCTTCTCGGCTTGGAAGGGGGAATACGGTGATTCGATGGATTGTGAACCGGTTTTCGCACCATATTCAATTCCGGTTGACCGGATATTTTATTCTCATTTTGCTTCCGCTGGTCTTGATCAGTCTGTTTGCGGTGGAGCGGTCGCGGGATATTCTCTATGATCAGGCGGTGCAGCGGACCGAAACGGCCCTCTCCTCGGCAATGAACCATTTCGACTTGGTCTTTCAGAACGTCGAGGAGATTTCGACGCTGATCGCCGGCGACCCGGCAATGAATGCGCTGCTGAACGAAAGCGGCAGCGATTTTTCGCCGCAATCCATCTTGGCGTTCTCTTCCATTTTGGAACAGTTGTCGAATTCGGTCTCAGTGAACCGGTATATCTCACAAATTTCCGTCTATCATCCCGCCTCGGGGATGCTGATCTCCACCCATTACGGAGGCAAGCAACTGGCCGGGGACGCGCAGAAGGAATGGTTTGTGGAAACTGCCCGCCGCAACGGGACAGGGATTTCTTACGTTAAGGCCGATTATGCCGTGACGGACGAAGTGACCTTTGGGCAATTAACGAACTCCGACAGTATCTCGCTGCTAAGAGCGATGGATTTGTATAACAGCAATCGGCAAGCCAATTTATTGGTCGTGTCGTTCAGCAAGAACAAATTATTAAACATTATTAAAACGCTGCTGCCTTCCGAAAACAGCCGGATCGTCCTGTCGAATGAACGGGGGGAAGTGCTGCTGGAAGCGGGCAAGCCTTCGGCGATGCATCTGCCGGATCAGGATATGACCGTCACCATCGATTCCTCCTATTCGCCCTGGCAGCTGACATTGGTTCAGCCAAAAAGCGAGCTGTACCGGGAGACGGATCAACTGCGGCTGTTTACTTTTTCAATTATTGGGCTGAGCTTAATTCTGGCACTGATCGTTTCCTGGGTGGTTTATAGCGGAATTGCCTCCCCCGTACTGAAATTGGCCAAGGGGATGAGGCGCTTAAGTAACGGCGAGCTTAACGCACATGTCCGCACGAACCGGAAGGATGAATTCGGTTTTTTGATTCAATCTTTTAATCGCATGGCCCTGGTACAGAAGCATTTAATCGAGGACCATTACGAGCAGCAACTGCGGCTGAAAACAACCGAACTCCGGTTTCTGCAGTCGCAGATCAACCCGCATTTTTTATATAACACGCTGGATTCGATTTACTGGATGGCTAAGAATTACGATGCGGAGGAAATCAGTGAGATGGTAATGAATCTCTCCAGCTTTTTCCGGCTGAGCCTGAACAAAGGACGGCAGGAGTTTACGGTCGAGGAGAGCATCGCTCACTTGAACTATTATTTACGGATTCAGCAGCTTCGCTTCATGGATAACTTCCAAGTGGAATACCGGATTTCGGAGCAAAGCAAGCGGATTCCGCTGCTCAAGCTGCTGCTGCAGCCGATTGTGGAGAATGCCATCATCCATGGGATGGAGGGAAAGGAAGTGGGCGGTTATTTAGTTATCTCCAGTTGGGTGGAACAGGAGCATACGCTTCACATCCGCGTGGAGGACAATGGGCCGGGGATTGAGGAAGAACGGCTTCACTACATTCAACAGGAGCTTGACCGGATGGATCTCCGCAAGATCGTGGCCTATTCACAGGATGAAGAGCAGGTGAAAGATTTATTTGGCCTGCGGAATGTGCTGAGCCGGATGAAGCTGTACTACGGACCGGAGGCACGGCTGACCGTACAAAGCGCTCCGGGGGAAGGAACGACCGTTACGTTATCGATTCCATTAAAGGAGGGACAGGATGAATCTGATGATCGTGGAGGACGAGCCCCGGCTGCGGCAAGCGCTAGCCTATAATATCATGTGGGAGTCGCACGGGATCGACATGATTGGTACCGCAGCAAACGGTTTGGATGCGCTTAGGCTCATGGAGCGCAAGAAGCCGGATCTCATGCTGATCGACGTGCAAATGCCGGGCATGGACGGATTGGAGTTATTGCGGGAGCTTAAAGGTCGGGGCTTACTCAACCGGTTGATGAAAATCATTATTTTAAGCGGACACGACAATTTTGAATTTGCCCAGATTGCGCTTAAGCATGGGGTTTCACGGTATTTACTGAAGCCGGCAGGCGAGGCGGAGATCTTGGAAGCGGTCTTGGATGCCAGACGCCAGCTGCAACAGGATCTCGAAGAGTGGCGGCGGCAGGCCGCTTTGGAGAAGCAGTGGTGGTCCAACCTGCCGCATTTGCAAAACCTGTTCTTCCTTCAGTGGGCGGGCGGCAAGATGGGACGGGAGGAAATTCTGGCGAAAAGCCATGAACTGCACGTTCCGCTGCATCGGGAGGATCGGATTGCGGTTGCGGCGGTGGAACTGGACCCTTCCCCGAAGGAGGAAGAGACGACGGAAATTCAGAAGTTTACACTCCAGTTGCTGGCCAAGGAGCTGCTAACTCCACCGGATTGGTGGATCGCCGCCAACTCAGACATGAATCTGATGATGGTCTGCGTGATTGGCCCCGAGGCCGATGCGAGCGAAGCGTTGCTGCGCATGAATGCGGACTTGTCCCAGCTGCTCTCGCGAACCAAGGAAGTGCTGCAACGGACTGCCAGTGCGGGCCTTAGTGCGGCGGTTGGTCCGTTGGAGGACCTGTCATCCTTGTACCGGCAGGCTTGTCATGCCCTGCAGGAGCGAGTTGTGTACGGGCATGACTTAGTGATCCCATATCGTGAAACCGCCGGGGAGACCGCTCGGCCTTTTGCGATCGAGCCCCATCTGGAGAAGGAGCTGGAGATCGGGCTGGAGACCGCAGATGAGTCCAAGGCGATGACAGCTTTGCAGGGGATATGGGATGCGCTGGTTTCGAGAATGGCGTCCTCGGACGATTTTCACGAGGCGGTGCTTTTTGTGCTTGGCTTGTTTGCCCGGATGATTCAAAAGCGGGGGTGGACGACCAAGCAGGTGCTTGGCGACGAGGCGAAGTATATCCAGAATGTGAGTCTGCTGAGCACCCAAACGCAAACTTGGGCGCTGCTGACGAGAATCGTGCAACGCATCATAGCCTACGTGAAGGAGCAGCGGAAAGCGAGCAGCCACCAGGTGGTGAAGGAGGTCCTTCGTCTGGTGAACGAGGAAATGGATCAGGAACTGACACTGCACATGGTAGCGGATCGCATATATATCAACTCCTCTTACCTCAGCCGGCTGTTCAAGCAGGAGATGGGAGTAGCCTTTTCAGATTACGTCCTCGAGCGCAAAATGGAGCGAGCCAAGGCGCTGCTGCAGGAAGGGCACAAGGTCTATGATGCCGCGCGTTCAGTGGGTTACCGGGATGTCAGTTACTTCACCAAGGTGTTCCGCAAGTACTGGGGAGTAAACCCCGGGGAGTGTAAGGGTTAGTTTAGGTTAAGCTTCGGCTTGGCCCGACTCCGGGCTGTGCCTGGCTTGGGGCGGGGGGATGTGTGGTGCTGGGTACCAGTTGCTAGAAGTCTGATGCAAGGGCGGTGGCAGGATGTTGGGTACCGACTAGGTGCGTGGAGCTGCTGTTGGGTACGTAAATGTGGTGTGGTGCTGGTGGTTAGGTGCTGGGTGTTTCGGGTTCGCGACAGTAGTTCAGTTCTAACGCTTGTGAGTAACGCTATTTGGGTCTTTTCGACGTGGTTTGAAATCTAACGCTGATCAGAAAGCTTATTTCCCGATTTTCGGCGGAACAGGGGCGGTTTTTCCGTGAATAAGCTCTCTGGCAAGCGTTAGAATCTGAACTCCCCCGATTTTCCCGAAATAAGCACCAGGGCAAGCGTTAGCGAGACATGAACACGCACGGAGCATGCCGACGCTGGGCAGAAACAGCTGACAAGTGTGCTTAACTCTTACGTTACGTCATAGATAATAATTCACCCTAAGTAGACCGATTCAGATTTTGAAGTTCATAGGTTTACTTTATGTAATTGGCTCAAGATAGATTACTTCTTTGCCCTGTTGGGTAGCATAATCAATTTCTCTTCTTGTGCTTTCACCAATGTATCCATTGACATTGATCACGAAGATTTCGTCTGACATATCGATTTTGTGATAGTGAAGATATTCAAAGAGTTTAACTTGTTCTTCGGTTACTTCGATATTATCGCTTTGCTCGAAAAAACCAAGACTAAGTACAATTCTGCCTTTTAGGGTCAAATTAGCTTCTGCCTCACGGAATTGTTTTTTGAACTTTGTTGAACCACATAAAGTCACTACGATTGGTTTATTATGTTGCGAAAAATCGTTCATACAGGTCCCCTTATTCATAATATTCTTTCGGAATTCGAGTTACTGACTTTTATTGCTTTCACTTACAAATCCGATGAGCGAATCAAATACTAGATTTTCTTTACGAGGCTATTATGTATAACCTAGGCCAAACCGTGAAATTAAATATATGCTCCACACTAATGGAAGCCGCAAGGCTTCTTTTTTTTGCCCATGAAAGACTCAGAAGCCATCATTTTACCATAAATAGTAATTGGTCTCTCCTACTCAGCCCGCCGGTCCGATTTTACAATATGTTCACAAGATGGTCACAAGTGGACGATGGAGAGCGAAAGGGGGCAAGCGGATGCAAGTAAAGACCAGAGCCGGGGTGGAATCGACCCAAACCAAAACACCTCAAGTGAAGCGAAGCTATTGGAGGCGGTTAGGACTTGACATCCGGAAGGAATGGGATCTCTATCTCATGCTCGTGCCGGGCATTTTATTCATCTTGCTGTTTAAGTATACGCCAATGTACGGAATTACGATTGCCTTCAAGGATTTTAATATTTTCACCGGATTTGCGGACAGCCCATGGGTGGGGTGGAAGCATTTCGAGCGGCTGTTTACGTCGCCGGACTTTGCCCAAGTGTTTAGAAATACGGTCATCATCAGTTTTCTGAAGATCGTTATTTTGTTTCCGTTACCGATCGTGGTTGCGCTGATGCTCAATGAGATGCGGAATATGATCTTCAAACGGACGGTGCAAACCGTGATCTATCTGCCTCATTTCCTGTCTTGGGTTATCGTTGGCGGATTGTTTATGGATTTACTATCAACAAACGGCGGGATCGTTAACAAAGCGCTCACCGCGATGGGGATGGAGCCGATCGCGTTCTTTCTGGACAACAGCGTGTTTCGCAGCGTCCTGATCACTTCGGCGGGCTGGAAGGAAACCGGCTGGAGTACGATCGTCTACCTGGCGGCGTTCACCACCATCGATCCCATGCTCTATGAAGCGGCAAGGATGGATGGAGCCGGGAGATGGAAGCAGCTGTGGCATATTACTTTGCCGGGGATCGCGCCGGTCATCATCCTGATGTTTATCCTGCGGCTCGGCAGCGTGCTGGAAGCCGGAACGGAACAGATCTTGGTGATGTACAATCCCGTCGTCTATCAGGTGTCAGACGTCATCGGCACGTATGTGTACCGCCGCGGGTTGGGCAGCCAGGATTACAGCTTTTCCACAGCGGTGGGACTGTTTGAGGCCGTAATCTCCTTCACCTTGGTCATTGCAGGGAACGCAGCCAGCCGCAAATATTTACAGCGCGGGATTTGGTAGGAAAGGGGGAGCTCATACATGGATCATAAACAAGCCTTGGAAGGATTGCAGCCGCGCGGAGTGATCAAAACCTCGTTTTCCGAAAAATGCTTTACCGTTTTCAATTACGTCTTCTTTATTCTGCTAGGGCTGACAACATTGCTTCCGTTCGTCAATTTGCTTGCCAAGTCCTTGAGCAGCGAAAGCGCCGTAATCTCAGGAAGGGTGGGGTTGCTTCCGGTAGGACTGCAATTTGAGACATATCACTATGTGCTTCAAGACTCCATGTTCCTCAATTCGCTGAAGGTATCCATCGCCCTGACGGTGATCGGAACGGCATGCAGTTTGTTTCTGACGACGCTCACGGCTTATCCCTTGTCTAAAGTACGGCTGCGTGGACGAAAAGGGATCTTGTTGATTTTCGTTTTTACCATGTTGTTCAGCGGCGGGTTAATTCCCACCTATCTGCTGATGCAGAACCTGAACCTGGTCAACTCCTTCCCGGTCTTGTTCCTCCCGGCGATGGTAAACGTCTACAACATGCTGATCATAAAAAACTACTTTGAAGGCCTCCCGGAAGAATTGGAAGAATCGGCTAAACTGGACGGGGCGGGGAATGTCCGAATCCTCATGTCGGTCATGCTCCCCTTGTCGCTGCCGGTGCTGGCGACGATTGGTTTGTTTTTTGCCGTAGCGTTCTGGAACGACTATTTCACGGCCATGATTTACATCAGTGACCCGGCCATTAAGCCGATGCAGCTGTATTTGAAGGAGCTGCTCGTTTCCTCCAGCGGGGATTTCCTGAAAGATAACATCGATGCGGCCATTAACACTACCCCGCAGTCGATCCAAGCTTCCTCCATTTTGCTGGCGACCATTCCGATTCTGCTCGTGTATCCTTTCTTGCAAAAATACTTCGTAAAAGGCGTGCTGGTGGGTTCAGTGAAAGGTTGAAGCAACATGGCTCGATTAAGGCTAACACCTGAAGGGAGGTGATGAGCTCCGCTTGCAGTAGAACCCCAGTAGAAACCCAAAAACAACCGATTTGAAGGAGGGTATATATGAATTTAAAGATGAAAAAAACGTCAGCGGTACTTACCGCCATCCTTGGCTTTGCCCTAGTGTTGTCCGGTTGCGGCGGCGGAGGAGGCGGAACGTCAGAGCCTGCTGCGACTGAACCATCGGGAGGAAACACCAACACATCAACAACAGAAGGCAGTAACAGCGGGGGAAGCACGGACAAACCAGATTTGCGGATGATCATGCAATACGGGCTGTTTGATCCGAAGACCGAATACGTCGCAAAATACATCGAAGAACGCACCGGGTTTCATGTGGAATATGAATTGCTGCCGGCGGAGAACGCTGATGAGAAGCTGAACTTGATGGTATCCAGCAAAGAAAATTACGACATCGCCAAGCTGAATGCCGCCCAATTCTACAATCTGGCTTCGGCGGGGGCACTCGAACCGATGGATGAACTGCTGGAGGCCCATGGCAACTATATTAAGCAGTCGATCAAGCCGGAGTCCTTCGCCAGTGCTACGATCGACGGCAAGATCTACGGGATTCCCGAAACGGGAGCGGGTGTGAGCATCGGTGAAGAGCTGGTCGTTCGCCAGGATTGGCTGGATGAGCTGGGCTTGTCCATCCCAACGAACCGCGATGAACTCTATACGGTACTTAAGACGATCAAGGAGAAGAAAAATGTCATCCCGCTGACGCTGAGCAAGGACTCCATCTACGGCGACATTGCGGCTACCTTTGGCGTGCTTACCGATTGGAAGGAAGTCGACGGCAAGCTGGTTCACCGGGCGGAGCAGCCGGAGATGAAAGAATACATTACCTTCATGAACAAGCTGTATAAAGAAGGATTACTGGACACCGAAACGCCGCTCAATACCGCTCAAGAATCGATTGAGAAGTTTTCTGGCGGCAAAGCAGCGATGTATAAGCTGGCCTGGTGGAATGCGGGATCTGCGATCGCGGCGTTGCAGAAGAACTTCCCTGAGGCCAAGACGTCGATCATTCCTTATCTGAAAGGACCGGACGGGAAAGCCGTCGTTGGCGCAAAAGCAAATGTGACCTGGTACATCGGCATTTTGAAATCCTCCAAAAATAAAGAAGCGGCCATGGAATTCCTGAATGCGAAGCTGGAGCCTGAGACATTCAAAGGCATCGCGCTGGGTCAAGAAGGGGTTCACTATGAAGTGAAGGACGACAAATATTATCCAATTCTCCCGATCTTTAATGAACAGTTAAACAATGCGAGCAACTTCCTGACTGGCGTGGACGAAGAGAAATATCCGATCTATTGGCAAGCCCGCGTGCGGAAGGATCCGGTGCTTCAGGCGCATTTTGAAGCGTTCCAGAAAAATGCAGAAGGTCTGGTTGTCGTTGATCCGATGTCTACGGCGCCGCCCATTGAAGCTGTGTCCAAAAATCTACTGAAGCTGACAACGATGCTGGATGACAATGTGCTACAGTTTATTTCCGGGGCGAAGCCGATTGAACAATACGATCAATTCTTGGCGCAATGGAGAGCAGAAGGCGGAGCTGACATGGTGGCTGCGGCGAACGAATGGTTCCAGTCTACGAAATAAGCCATCCTCAGATCAAAAGGAGGCATCTGGATGAAACGTATGTTGCAGAGGCGAATGGCCGGAGTGATTTGTCTCACCTTACTGGCGGCGTTGTTCTGGCCGGGGATGCCCATCGCCTCCTCGGCCGCAGATCCGGAGAAACTTCCGAAGGCGGAAGAGACTTCAAGCGAACCGGTTCAGTTTGTAAAAGACGAAGGGAGCATCGCGCTTGAATTCACGGACGTTAACGCTGCGGCTGGCTCATTCGAGGGAAAGGCGGATTACCTTGCCTTGTTCACCAGCGGGGCGACCGTAACCGATGCCGCGTATGAGCCTGTGTCGGAGGTACGGGTTGCGGAAGGGCAAGTGGCCGTCACCGTTGATGCCGAAGGGATCGTGCAGGAAGTCGTTGGTCCCCTAGATGATCCTCCCACAACATGGGATGCGGAGCGAATGCTCCCGATTCCGGAAGGGGGATACCTCGTGCTGGCTGGAGGGAAGAGCTCTTGGGACGAGTCGGCATATCGACCGGCGCTCTTTCAGGAGTATCACCTCGGGGATCAGGTGAAGCTGATGCGTGCGGGGGTGGAAGTGACCGCGGCGGATTTTATTCCGGCAACGCCTGATCCGGACCCGGAACCTGCTCCAGAGCCTCCACCTGCCGCCGAACCGGAACCTGAACCGGATCCCGATCCGGAGCCAGCGCTTCCCGAGCTCATGCTGTTAACGGAAGACCAGACGATCGTGGACATTCCTGTCATCGAAGTTGCCGGGTTTGTGGCGAATTATGATGAGCAGCTGGAGCTTGGCGTTACGGTAAATGGGGACCAGGTCGAGTTATCAGCGGATGGGGTTTTTCGTGAAAATGTGTATTTAAGTGCGGGAGCGAACGCAGTAACGGTCATCTTACTTCAGGCCGGGGAGGAATTGGAAAGGGAGATATTGACGATTATGTATGAGCCGTCGGAGAATCAGGACTATATCGAAGTTGAAGCCGCACCCAAAGATATCTCCATCGACATTGATGGACCGCGGATCAAGATCGATTACGTGGATAAAGACGTGACTGGCGTGCCCAATATCGTTGCGTTGTTTACTAGAGATTACGGCGAATCGATCGAAATTCCACAGTTCAATGTGGCCGTACAGGTCGATGCTAACAACCGGGTTTTGCAGGTGATTAACCCTTCAATTAACGGTCAGCCTCCCGTATGGACCGGGCCGACCCTCCTTGAAATTCCGGAGGAAGGTTATGTGCTGATGGCGCAGGACGACAGTTATGCTGGCAATTACATCAAGCGTTTCCTCGCAGAAAATTTCAAAGCGGGAGACATCATCAAGCTTCGCAAGAACGGAGAAGTCGTATCCGTCCGGGATCTGATGAGCGGGAATGGCCCGATCGCCCGTCTCAAGGTAAACAATCAGCGGATGTATACGGTGACGGAGGACCACACGATCCTGTCGGGGATCATCGAGAATATCGACGATCCGGCGGCCATCCAGCTGCTGGTGAATGGGACTTCCGTTCCTTTTGAGGCGGATGGATCCTTTAGCTATTCTTACCCTTTAACGAAAGGCACCAACTATATCGAAATGAGGGTATTAAAAAACGAGATCGAGCAGGACCGTCGGGATCTGGCGGTGTTTGCCCGGGATCATCTTGCCTCGGACAAAGAAGTCATTTTATGGGTCGATCAGGCCTCCAATGCGAAAAAGTTTCAAACCAGCGAGCAGGTGCGCGCTTTTCTTCAAAAGGCCAAGGATAGCGGAGTCACCTCCATCGCCTTGGATGTGAAGGGCGTAGAAGGCTATGTCTCGTACAAGAAAAATGACTTGACCGGAAGGCCCTACGTCAGCGAACTTCAAGCTCCCGGAAGAGCAGGAGCCAATCCGGACTTGGATCTGCTGCAGGAATTCATCGATCATGGCCATGATTTAGGGTTGGAAATCCATGCGGTGGTTAACGTATTTGCCGAAGGGTCTATCGCCTATAACGAGTACGCCGTGCTGAATGATCACCTGGACTGGGAAGAGCGCGTGCACTACGCGGAAAACAACGGTGAAATCAAACGGCTGCGGGAAAGCGCGAAGCAGGGCTTGGTCGCCTTCGTCAATCCGGCAAACGATGAGGTGCGCGAGTTCGAGCTGAAGACTTTTGAAGAGATTCTCAAAAATTATGACGTGGATGGCGTCGTACATGACCGTGGACGCTACGACAATGAAGGTGCAGATTTCAGCGAGGAAACGCGGGTCAAGTTTGAGCAGTTCTTGCTCCAGCGCGGCAAGCAGCTGAACGACTGGCCCAATGACATTTTTTATTATGAAAATAACGTCAGAGTGGATGGCCCGCTCATCCAAGATTGGTGGGAGTTCCGGTCAGGTGTGATCCAGAGCTTTTTTGGCGAAGTGAAGTCGCTGGTGGATTCCTACGAGGCTGGGTCGGGAAGAACGATCAAGGTGTCTTCCTACGTCGGTTCCTGGTATGAGACGTATTATCTCAACGGGGTGAACTGGGCGAGCAAAAATTTCCGTATCCATCCTTCCCTGGGCTTGCCGGTTGAGTCGATTTATACACCGGAGTATTACGATACCGGGTACATCGAATATCTAGATTTTCTGATGATTGGCGCTTATCAGACGACCAGTCAGGAGATTCAGAAGTACATTACCCTTGGGAACATCGTGACGAATGGCGAGATTCCACTGTATGCAGGGATTGCCCTAAACAATGTACAGCTTCCAGCCGTTCAGCGGGAGGTGTTCCAGGCGGGCCTGAGAACGACAAACGGACTCATGCTGTTCGACGCTTCCCAAATTAACTGGGCGATTGCCAAGGCGTCGCTGGAGGACCGCGAATGGGTGAAGGATTACCAACTGGGCATGAGCTTGCCGGATCGTCCTGATACGTTCCTCGAAGGCCATTATTACAACGTGAACCGGGTGGAAGGTAACATTAATGTGCTGACGGACGCGTTTGGAACGACAACGGGAACAAATCATTTTGGCGTTGAGGTGGTTGTGGATGATACGGGCGTCGTCACCCGCGTGGCCAACCGCAATCAAGCGATCAATTGGAGTTGGGGAGCGCCGGAGGAGAATAACAGCGTCATTCCGCCAGGCGGCTTCGTCATCTCGACCATTGATCCATCGGGAGTTAGAACCAATCGGCAACTTGTGGCCAACGCTTATGAGGTTGGCGATCAGGTTCGTTCCGCCGTCTTAAGCGGCCTGATGGATGATGCGTTGCGAGAAACACGGGACAGCCATTATCCGTTGGAAGGCACGGTTGAGGTGCTTGGCCCAGGAATGCCTTCCGTGAAAGTAAATGGGGAGTCCGCGTCCGTTACCCCGACCGGAACTTTCTCAGCAAACGTCCCGTTATCGCCAGGGATCAATTTCGTCCAAGTGGATGTATATGTGGATGATCTGAAAACGAATAGCCAGACCGTGCAGATCATTCGCACATCCACCGGGGATGGCGGCTCCAATCCTGGCCAGCCGGGATCGTCGGGCGGCAGCAGCAGCGGTACGACGCCAACCCAGCCGGTGAAGCCGGAGCGGCTGGACGTTGTGAAGACTACGGCGGAGAATGGACAGCATCTCGTAGACGCTAAGGCCGAATTGTCGCGGATGCTTGAGGAGGTCAAAAGTCTTCAAACGAAACCGGCCCAATCGCAGCAGCTTCAATACAGCTTCACTGAATCCGCCGACGTCCTCACCCTGCACTTGCCAACCGCGGGATTGGAGGCAGCGGTGAAGGAGTTGCCAAATGGCGTTATCCTGCTGGAGTCGCCGTTAGTAGGCAGGCTGGAGCTGCCGGTTCAGGCGTTAAGCGAGTCTCTGCAACTGCGGGGATCTGCGGACAGCTTGCAAATTCGCCTCAGTCTACCTGCGAAAGCGCAGGAAGAAGAGCTTTACCGCTTGTTGCCGGATCAGGCTGCACCGCTTGGATCGCTGCTGGAGGTGTCCTTCTTCTGGGAGCAAGACGACACCTTAACTGAACTGCCAGCCTTTAAGGGAGCCAATGCCAAGTTTACGGCTGCACCGCTGTCAGGTTCCGTCTCTGCCGGTACGACCACCGTTCTTCTTCTGCAGCCTTCTTTGGGCAGCTACACGTTTGTGCCTGCGGTGATCAAGGAGGAAGGCGGTAAGGCCCAGATCACGTTCCGGTTGAAGGCAAGCGGCATTTATGCGGCGATCGCGCACCGGAAGACCTTTACGGATCTGAACGGCCACTGGGCGGCTGACGAGGTAGGGATGTTAGCCTCCAAAACGGTCATCCAAGGCACCTCCGATACGGAATTCAGTCCCAATGCACCGATTACGAGAGCCCAATTTACGGCGATGCTTGTCCGTGCCCTCGGTTTGACAAGACAGCAGCCGAATCCGAGCGGGGGCTTCACCGATGTAAACCCGGGTGCGTGGTATGCGAGTGCGGTATCGACGGCGTTAGAACACGGGTTAATTGAAGGTTTTGCCGGCGGAGAGTTCCGTCCGAACGAGCAAATTACGCGTCAACAGATGAGTGTGCTGCTGGTTCGTGCGTTGAAGCTGGCAGGAGCCGAGGTTCCTCTTGGAAACCCGAGTTCCACGCTGGCTGGATTCGAGGATCGCAGCCAAATTGGAGCTTGGGCTAAAGAAGCCGCAGCTATCGCCGTGGAATCGGGCTTAATGAAAGGGCGCGGGGATGGCGATTTTGCCCCCGAAGCATCGTCTACCCGTGCAGAAGCAGCGACGGTGCTTGCCCGAATGTTGCGGATGGCGGGGCTGATCAATCCGTAAATGGAACGCAAAATGCCAGCCTGCGGAAGGCTTCATCCGCTGGCTGGCATTCTTTTTTCCTTGAAATATCAAACTGGGCGCAGCTTGGGCCACTGTAATTCAACGCCTTGGCTGAGGAGGCGCTGTTGAAAGTCGGATAAGGTTTCATCATGATTGCGAACGTCCGTTGGGAAGAGGTTGCGATCCAAGCAGAAGCTGGCGCACATTCCTGCAGCTTCGCCGATGTTCCATTCCACGGGATGGAGCCGGTAACAGCCGTTGGTGATATGGGTGACCCCGATGTTTTTACCGGCTGCCAGCACGTTTTTGACCCGTTTCGGGATCAAGCTGCCCAGCGGAATTTGAAAGGGCAAGGAAGAGATATCAATGTACGGCCGGTTGCCCGTGCTCGGATGCAGATCGATGCGGTAACATCCGACCCCAACGGAATCCGGGAACCACTCGGCTGCACCGTCTGGACGGGAGGCCGTGGCGACATGCTGCTCCAGCACCGTAAACTCCGCTTGAATTCGTCTCGACTCGCGGATATACGGAGCCATCGCCAGCCCGTCCTCCGTTCCGACGACGTCGCGGCGCAGGCGCAAACCAGGGTAGCCTTGCCCGCCGTCCGGCCGAGGAGCTTCAGTCTGCAGCCAATACAACAGTGACAGGCTTAGCTGCTTAGCTTGATGGAGATGACGCGCGGCTTCCTCCTCCGGGACGTCGATAATGGAGCCGAGCCAATAGTCGTTCTGCGGCCAGTTGATCAGGGAGATCGGACGAAAGCCGAAGCGGCTGTCGAAATGGGTGGGATCGAGGATTTGCCGGTATTGAAACAGCGGGAACTTGCCTCCATAACCCGGAAAAACCTCATATTCAACCGGCTCGTTTGTGGCTGGCCTCACGCCGGTTAAGCTTAACAGCCGATCCGGCCAGAAGTCGGCTCGGTATTGCCTCCAGAATTCGTACATCTCAGGTTTGTCGATGAGATGTTCTTCCCCTTCTGCATAATCTACGGCAAAGCAATACGTAAAGCTTTGGATGTCCTGCGGTGCGGGATCTCCATCGACCGCATGAGGCTCGCCGGTTTGTGCTTTCGATTCGGCCCCGGTTACATATTCGATCCCTGCGAGCGGAAGCAAATCCCCAAGTTCGGTGGCATCGATAAAAAACGGCGCCTCCAGCACCAGTTCATCCCCGGTGTCAAGATGACGCACCGTCACGCTGCGGACGGCATCTCCATCGGTTTCAGCTTGTTGGACTCGATAGCGGTGCAGAATCGTCAGCCCGCCGCTGTGAATGTACGGAGCCAGCATCTGTTGCAGCACGGCCAGGCCAACGCGGGGATCATGACTAATCCGGCTGACGATACCGCCGCCGGGATTTAATTCGGGTAGGGTTCTGGCAGCCGGCGTTAACGGATAATGCTCTCGATAGTACTGGCGTACGCCTTCGCGGAATCTCCGGTAAGTTCTTGTACAACCAAAATGCTCAATCCAGGGGTGCTCATCCGGCGGTACGGCCTGACTGGTCAGCTGACCGCCGATCCAAAGCGTCTCCTCCGTCATCATGACGGTTTTGCCCGAAGCTGCCGCGGCCAGGGCTGCGGCGGTTCCTCCGGTGCCGCCCCCAAGGATGACGATATCCGCCTTCATTTCGCGTTTCATCGCTTCAATTCTCCTTTTGTTTTGAGATTAAACGTTTGACGACAGGTTGCCCGTGATTGCATTCATTGTAGATGGTTGGGCAGGAGAACGGTACGGGAAGCGGGTGACCTTTTATGGTAATTTGATGTGGTTTCGCCTTCCGGCTTATTCCAATTTGCTTCTGATCTGGTATGCTAGGAATCATCATAGACTTATCTTGATCCGACGATTTCACGTTAGCAGGAGGGAAGCTGATGAACAAAATCACCATTGCCGTGATTGGCTGCGGCACGATTGCAAACCACGCCCACATCCCGTCTTACCTGAATCACAAGCATGTAGAAATCAAGTATTTCTGTGACATCCTGAAGGAACGTGCAGAGGCGGCTGTCACCAAATACGAATGCGGCCAGGCGATCACGGATTACCGGCAGATTGTTGAAGATCCGGAGGTGGATGCCGTATCCATCTGTACGCCAAATGCTTCGCACGCTACGATCGCCATTGATTGCCTGCGTGCGGGCAAGCATGTCCTGTGCGAGAAACCGGCAGCGCGGACTTACGAAGAAGCTCTGGAAATGCAGAAGGTTCAGCATGAGACGGGCAAAGTGTTGAATATCGGGGTGGTTAACCGGTACAACGAAAGCGTCAACCGCATCAAACAAATGATTCAAAACGGCGAGCTTGGCGAGTTGTATCATGTGTACGCCAGCTTCCGCGCACACCGATCGATTCCGGGCTTAGGCGGGGCTTTTACAACGAAGGCGATCGCCGGCGGCGGCGCGCTGATCGACTGGGGCGTTCATTTTATCGACATCGTCATGTACTGTGCGGGCGATCCCAAGCCAAAGACCGTCACCGGTCAAGCCTACTCCAAACTGGGGAAAGATATGGAAAACTATACGTATCTCAAAATGTGGGCAGGACCGCCGGACTATAACGGCACCTATGATGTCGACGACTTCGTAACCGCGCTGATCCGCACCGAAGGCCCGACGATCTCCTTGAACGGAGCTTGGGCGCAGAACATCGGAGTCGAGGAGATGTTTATCGACTTCCTGGGCGACAAGGGTGGCATTCGATTGAACTACGGCGGGGACTTTACCTTCTATACGGCGAAAGACGGTGCTTTGACCGAGACGACGCCAAAATTTATCTCTGGCAATATGTATCAGCAGGAAATCGACGGGTTCCTGGAGTGCATCCAAACGGGGGAGAAGCAGCCTTCGCATATCGACACCGTCATCCTGTCCTCCCGCATCATTCAGGCGATTTATGACTCGTCCGACAAAGGGGAGGAAATCGCGCTCTCATGAAAAAAATCGGGTTTATCGACCTGCACCTCGACCAGTTCCATGCCAACAAATATCCCGGGTGGATCGAGCAGGCTTCCGATGGCGCCATGAAGGTAACGTATGCTTATGGGAAAAGAGACAAGGAGAACGGACTCACAAACGAGGCGTGGTGCAAGGAGCACGGCATCGAATTACTGCCGTCCATTCAAGACGTCGTGGAGCGGAGCGATTACTTGATCGTGTTATCTCCCGACAATCCGGAGTTCCATGAGGAATTGTCGCAGCTTCCGTTGCAGTCGGGCAAGCCGACCTACATCGATAAGACGTTTGCTCCGGACCGGGAGACGGCGGTACGCCTCTTCGACCTGGCCGCGCAGCACGGAACGCCGATGTATTCGACGTCTGCCCTCCGTTTTGCCAGCGAATATGCGGAGATTGACAAGGCAGGGATTCAAACGATTTGCAGCTGGGGGCCCGGCGCATTCGACAACTATTCGATTCATCAAATCGAGCCGATCATCCGTCTGATGGGGGCCGATCCCAAGTGCGTCATGTACACCGGAACGCCGGATTCCCCCGCGCTTCTCATCGACTTCGGGGAAGGCCGCCAAGCATCGATCCACCATTTGGGGGACAATTGTCCTTTTACCCTTGGCATCAAATACGATAATGGAACCTTTAAGCAAGCCACGGCGGCCTCCAATTTCTTTGATCCGTTTATCCGGAACCTGGTGACCTTCTTTGAAACCGGCGAGCCCGCAGTTGACCCGGCCGAAACTGTAGCCGTGATCACCGTAATCGAGTACGGATTGAAGGCGGCGGAAACACCAGGGATATGGTTGGATTTGCCATCCTCCTAATCATAATTGATTGACACGACCCACCTTCGCCTGAAGGTGGGTTTTTAGATGATTGAATCAGAGGCTAGTGATCTTCCGAGATAAGAATGTATAATGATGGAAGCGTTCAATCCCAAAGCTCACTTGCGGGAGGAACTATGAGGAAAACTTGCAGTACCAAGATTTCGGAATCATAGATTGAGGTATAAGAAAAGTGAGGATTATCTATGAAAAATGAAATCACCACGAAACGCATGACGCTTAAAATCATCGATGACACCTATACGGATCAGGTCTTGGCGTTTGTCGTTCGGAATAAAGACTTCCTTAAGGCGTGGGAACCGCTAAGGACGGAAGATTTCTACACTTACTCCGTTCAACAGGAAATCCTGCGGGACGAAGCCGAGAAGATGGAGCAAGGTTTGCTCCGGAAATTCTGGCTATTCCAAGATGGCCGGATTATAGGTTCGGTGGCGCTCAGCAATATTGTCAGAGGGGCGTTCCAGTCCTGCCACATGGGGTATCGAATCGATGAGCAGGAGCAAGGAAAGGGACTGATGACGGAAGCCGTCGAGGCGGTGGTTGGCCATGCGTTCCGCGAGTTGCACTTGCATCGGATTGAGGCAAACATCATGCCAAGAAATCACGCATCGCTTCGCGTGGTGCAGAAGTTAGGTTTTCAAAATGAAGGAATCTCGAAAAAGTACCTGCAAATTAACGGGAAGTGGGAAGATCATATTCATATGGTTCTGCTCAATGAGGAGATGGAGTAATTAAACCCCATGCCCGCGCAGCTAAAAAAGCCCTGTCCTAAGCGATTTCACCGCCGGGACAAGGCTTTTATACGTTACCGCGCATTATTGAGCAGAATATTGCGTCTGCAGGTAATCCAGCGCCCGGGCCATTTTGTCCAGATAAGCCGGGTTTTCGTCGGAGCATTTGAACTCGATATGCCCTTTAAAAGCTTGACCGGGATTGGCCGAGCTGCCAATCAGCGAACACAGCCGCTCTACCGTGCCATGGCTGCCGTCGATCAGCTCAATATGGGGCGGCAGGATTTGCTGCAGGATGCTTTTGTAATAAGGAAAATGCGTGCATCCCAGCACAATCGTGCTGTATTGCGACAAATCGATCCCCGCGAGCTTGCGGCTGAAATAACGCTCGATTTCGTCCCGATCGAACTGCAGTTGTTCGCAATATTGCACCAACTCCGGCAGCGGCATCGAATCCACCACCTTGTGGTCGTCCACCCGGGCCACCAGGTCAGTGTATTTCGAAAGGCTTAACGTCAACGAGGTCGCAAAAACCAAGACCCGTTTGCCGGCGGCTTGGCTTCGTTTCACGGCCGGCTTCACGGCCGGCTCCATGCCGACAATCGGGATGTCGTACGTACGGCGAAGTTCCTCGATGGCGGCGCTCGTTGCGGTATTGCAGGCCACGACCAAGGCTTTAATGTCGCCCTGCATGATAAGACTTACCGATTCCTCGACGTACCGTTTCACTTCGGGCAGCGTTTTGGTCCCGTAAGGCACGTGGAGCGTATCGGCAAAATAAAGAAAATCCTCGTTCGGCAGCTTCCTCATCGCCTCCGTTAACACGGTCAAGCCGCCGATCCCTGAGTCAAAAAATGCGATTCTCACTCATATCACCTGAATTTGTTGTGGTTTGTTCATCCTGATGTTCGTCAGCGGCATCCCATTCCCGGTAAAACTGCTCCAAGAAACGCAGCATAAATTCATGCCGTGATTCGGCCAGCTTCCGGGCATGCCGGGTATTCATCAAATCTTTTAACTTTAATAGCTTTTCGTAGAAATGATAAATCGTCGTTTTCTCATGGCTGCGGTAATCCAAATCGGAGAAATCCTGCCCCGGTTCATGCATGGATCTGCCTCTGGAGCCCCCATAAGCAAATGTTCTGGCAATGCCGATCGCTCCCATGGCATCCAGCCGGTCGGCATCCTGAACGATTTGTCCGTTGAGCGTCGCCATAGGGGGATTTTTGCCGCCATTATATGACATGGTCGAAATAATCTCCATGACTTCGCTGATGACGGATGGATCCTCGATATGTGCTTCCAACCAGTTGCGAACCCGAAGTAATCCCGCTTCCTTGGACGGATTCAGCTTCTCGTCGGCGACGTCGTGCAGCAGGGCCGCCAGCTCGCATACGAACAAATCCGCCTGCTCCTTGCGGGCGATGGCCAAGGCCATGTTCCGCACCCGATGAATATGCCACCAGTCGTGGCCGCTCCCGTCCCCGCTGTGCACGTTTTGCACAAAGTGCTCGGCTTGTTCGATGATGTGCTGCCGATCCATCTGCACCGTTCCTTTCCAATCCCTAGTTCCTAGAAACATCGAATACCATCTTACCGCAAAATCGCCATTCTTTAAACTTGTTTGTGAGTCCCAGTCGCATTATATGAACGAAAGATTCAGAAGGAAGCGGCGCAAAGTGCAAATATTTACCTTTATCCTGCGGACAGGTTCAGCGATAATAGGATTGGAAAGTTCTGTATGAATGGATGAAGGAGGCTCCCTATGGCAGCGGGCAAGGAGATTCCCGAGCTTTATTTTGACGGGCAAACGATCGATGTGTTGTGGGATAATCAGGATCAAGTGGTGAAGTGGTTCGAGAAGTACTTTGGCTGGAAGGTGCTTCGGCAAGAGAACTGGAAGGTGGATCCCCGCTGTTCCCAAGGTAAAATGACTCAGTTACCCTTTGGAACCTGGCTGGTGACTTATCTTACGGATACCCGGCTCCCCCATCACTATGCTGAACGAGGGACCGTGGATGCCGACCTTCGGGTTTGCTTTCGAACCCGGGAATTGGATCGTCTGCGGCGAGCTTTTGTCACCGATGGCGTGCGAGTATCTGCCGTATATGCTGGGCCCCAATCCCGGTATTTCGATGTATGGGCTACCGCCGAAGGCATCCGGTTAACGCTGCAGGAGGATTTGACGTTGCCATCTTCCGACTTAGCGCCCTCTTGGATCAGGGTAGGCGTCAGCCGGTTAAACGAGGCGATTCAATGGTACGGACAACATCTGGGCATGAAATGTACCCAGCATCATCCGACCGACGGCTACGCAGTGATGGAGCTGCCGCTGAATCATTCCGAAGCGAAGTCGCTTTGGGTGCTTGAACAAAAAAGTGATGAGGCATGCGTCGGCAAAGTGGACGGGCAGGTCCAGCCGGTGTGCTGGATTCAGGAGCGTCAAGACTTTTTCAAGTATCATCAATATTTAAAACAACGCGGAATCGAAACCTCCGGGATCGGCGGCTATCTGACCCAGGGATTAGTAAGTTTTCACTTCTATGATCCGGACGGAAATCGATTTAATATCAGTAGTTTGTGAGGTGTAGAATGAGAAAATATTTTTATCCCATCCTGGCTTGTGTTCTAGTTGCTTCCTTGGTCCTCTCGGGTTGCGAAGGGAGTCGTTCGGAGACGGTTGACCTAGAGAACCATTTACCAAAGAAGGTAATCGAGGGCATCAAGATTGAACCCCTGCCGATGGACGACGAAGAGTATGCCATTCTGAAAGCGACAGGATCGGATAGTTCATTGATATTTGACGTGAACTTAGGTGAGGTTCAAGCCAATCGGGTTCATTTTTGGGTTGATCAGTATGTGAATGGGGAGAAAGTGGGATCCTTGCTCGGGCTGGAAACTTCTCTGGAACAGGTCAAAGACACCTTTCGCTTGTATTTAACGACCCTTGGCATGAGGAACGGGGACGAGGTCTGGACGATTGCTTTCCGGCAGAAAGGAAACGTGGTCAGCTCCAAAGCGGAAATGCCCAAGAGCGATTATGATAGTGCCATGACCCATCCCATGACGTCCATTACCGCGAACCCAAATGAAACGGCCGTATTGGGCGTAATTGTGAGAAATAAAGGGAAGGGCCATATGGAGTCCAGCGATGATGTCGATGCATTGATCCGTGACAATCAGGAAGTTCATGTCTTGAGATGTACGATCATTAAGGATCGATGAGGGGAGCCCTCTACGGGCTCACCGAGCTCGAACGGCTCATTCTGCGCTTCTCCCGGTTCCGTCTGCGGTCATTCCAATACAGTTGCAGCGCGGACAAGGCGCATAGCAGTGAAATGGCTAGAAAGATTAGCGACCATACCAGAGGGGAAACTCCTGTAAGCTGGGCCAGATTGGTCGCATCTCCCGCCTGGCTGGGCGAAACGATGGAATTCAGCAGCAGCGTGACCGGCCCCAGCACCGACTCTTCCAAGCATAAGAACGCCAGCAACAGATAATAGAAATTGCGAATTCGTCCTCCCCACAGGAAAAACGCTGCGTTCACCAGCAGAAACAAGATTAACCATCCCCGGCCGTAGCCCGAGCGTACAAACAGCAGCAGCGAGATCAACGCCAGCATACTGATCAAGACGAGGCCGGCGGCTTGTTGTTGTCGGGAATAGCCGAAGAACATGGCGACCGCAAACAGGGAAGCCGAGGTATATCCAGCCAAGGATACGGCGAATTGGCTCCATCCCGATGCCAGTACCGAATAGGTGACGCCGCTGTGATCCGGGTGCAGTTCGATGCGAAGCACCTGTCCGGACGCAAGTAAGGTAACCACGGCATGGCCCAACTCATGCACCATCGTGTCCAGCATGCGGAACCAATCGGAGAACGGGATCAATCGGGTTAAAACGGCCGCTCCGATCAGAAAAACACAAGCTTTCAGCCATTGATTCATCAAACCTTCGCCCTCCCCGGCAACTTGCAGTTGCTTTTCATTATAAGGGAGGGCAAAATAGTATTCAAAAGGCGAACAAATTTTCGGTCGGGTGGTATAATGGACGTGACGGAGGTTTAGGAACGATGAACGACGGAACGGATGAAAAACACAGCTTTTTCAGCCGACATCTACATAATAATCGGGAACAACAGACGAACCCGGAACACCAGCTAACCTTCGCCGAATTGGAAGTGGTGGACGGAAACAAGCCGGAGGAAGGCAGGAAGGAGCCGGTGAGCCGGGTGGTTGCGCCGGATCTTTGGGAGCGTACTACGGATTGGCAACAGGATTTTCGTTATATTTCCCGGGAGCAACGGTTTGTCCAGAAAGCGAAGGAATTGGAGACAGCCTTTGAGGGGGCAGCGGAGTTTGTTCCTTTTCAGACGTATTGGCCGACCTATGATGAGATGCAGCCAAGGCAGTTGAAATGGTATTTGTTCTGGCGCGGGGAGGTCCGTTCCGGACGTTATCCGGATACTGATCTGTCTTACGTATTCGTTTATTTGTACGAGCTGATCCATGGGATCGGCTGGTCGGAGCCGGCCGAAGGATATGCCTTAATGGAGCAGGTTTGGCAGGGATACCGGCAGCGTTATCCTAAGCTGGATCTCTACGTACGGGAGTGGTTATTCGATTTGGCCTTGGTGTTCCAACTGGAGGAACGTCCCACTGAACCGATGGCCAAGCTGCCACGCAATCTGTCCATGGAGCTGAAGGAGCTGGAATGGCGCAGAAGATTCACCGCCGAACCGCTGGACCTGAGCTGGGAGCTGCTGCTCAAGCTGGTGGATTATAATGTGGAAAAGAGCCGCTTTTACCAGGAGCAAGGGCGCAAGGACATGCAAAACTACGTGCCGAGGGTCATTTCGTTGGTCGACGGCTATCTTTCCAGAAGCAAGGGCATTCGGATTCTGGAGCTGTATAAGCCGAAGGAGACTCAAATCGCCCGTTACCTGTTCCGCAGCGCGGTGTATGATCATGAATTGTATGGGCGCACGAAGCCAGTCACCGTCTTGCCTTATAGCGGGCATCCGCCGCTGCGAGCCTTTCTGACCCAGCTCGTACGCCTGACCGAGAACCAATTACGGGAGTTAACCGGGTTTAAGGGAAAGCTGCGGGGGATCGACGTGGGGCCGGAGATCGAGCAGCTGGTCCGCCGTTATTTGAGCAAGGAATTTGAACGACGGAAGGCAGAAGAAGCGAAAGCCCGGGCACCCAAAGTGAAAATTAACACCGCCAAATTGCGCAAGCTGCAGCAGGAGTCCGACGAGGTGCGAGACATGCTGCTTAGCGAGGAGCAGACGCTGGCCTTTGCGCCGGAAGCACCGGGACTGCCGCTGGAGCAGGCTGCAATTTCGTTAGGACGATCGCCTGTCGAAGTGGAACCGTTGCAGCCCGCCTTTGATTTTGAACGGGGATATGAACAGGTGCTGGAAGAGGCAGAGGCGGCGCGATCCGATAGAGCAGATTCGTTTGGGGAGCGTAGGGAAGAGACGGCCATTGATTCGCAGTCCCCGCACCCGGTTGAAGAAGTTCCTCAGCCATTGGCCGAGGAACGAAGCGATGCTGAGCAGTTCCAAAGCGGGGCGATCACGAACCTGCCGGAGGAATGGCAGGAACTGTTCGCTGGCTTGACGGCTCCGCAGGCGCAGATGTTGGCCGCTCTACTCCAGGGCCAAAGTGCTGAGGAACGCCAAGCGATTGCCGAGCAGGCTGGCTCCATGCCTGAGCTGCTGATCGATGAGATCAATGAGCTGGCGATGGAGCAGATCGGGGATCTCTTAATCGACGGAGACGAAGTTGTAGATGACTACCGCGCAGAGCTTGACGAGTGGCTTGCAAGTCAACGCTAAGCGATAAGAGAGATACATTGTAGGATATAGGATAAGTTTGGAACGATGAGGTGAACGAGAATGAAACAGGTGCAAATCCCCAAGCGGCTGACCACCGCGCTCGTCAATTCCTTGACGGCCGGGGTCGTGCCGCGGGTCGGGCTGGAGCATATCGCGGTCGGGCGTAAACCGGAGGTGGCGTCGATCCTGCAGGACATGGACAATATTGCGGAGGGCGGGGCGGCTTTCCGTTTGATCACAGGGCGTTACGGAAGCGGGAAGAGCTTCCTGCTCCAGATGATTCGCAATTATGCGATGGACCGCGATTTCGTGGTGGCTGACGCCGATCTTTCGCCGGAGCGCCGGCTGGTCGGCACAAAAGGGCAGGGGCTGGCAACCTATCGGGAGCTGATGATGCATTTATCCACCCGAACGCGGCCTGACGGCGGCGCGCTGGAGACGATGCTGCAGAAGTGGATCGCCGCTCTCCAGCAGGAGCAAATGCAGGCCACCGGCCTGCGTCCCGGTGATCCGCAGCTGCATGATGCGGTGGAGCTGCGAATTTATGCGGTGACCAACGAGATGCAAAACCTCGTGCACGGTTTTGACTTTGCCAAGGTGCTGGCGGCCTACTGGTCGGGCTATAAGCTTGGCGACGATGACCGGAAAGCCGCGGCTTTACGCTGGCTGCGCGGCGAGGTGCCAACCAAAACGGAGGCGCGCCAGGAGCTGGGCGTCGGCGTGATCATCGACGACGACAACTGGTACGACTACATGAAGCTGTGGGCGGAATTTGCAGTGCGCATCGGGTATTGCGGGCTGCTGCTGTTCATCGATGAGGGCGTCAATCTGTACAAAATCACGAACAGCATCTCCCGCCAAAGCAATTACGAGAAGATCCTGACGATGTTCAACGACACGATGCAGGGGAAAGCCCAGTACCTCGGCATCTTCTTGGGCGGCACGCCGCAGTTCGTGGAAGACGAGCGGCGCGGGCTGTTCAGCTACGATGCCCTGCGCTCGCGGCTGATCGATGGGCGCTACAGCAGTGGGACGCGCCGTTCGTATACGTCGCCGATCCTGAAGCTGGACATGCTGTCGCATGAGGAAATTTTGCTCTTGCTGCAGAAGCTGCGCGAGATTCACGCGATCCATTTCGGTTACACGATGCGCCTGACCGATGAGCAGTTGATCGCCTTTATGCAGGCGGCGGTGAACCGCTTGGGTGCCGAGGAGTTGCTCACGACCCGGGAGGTCGTGCGCGATTTTATGGATGTGCTGCACCTGATGCACCAGCAGCCGGAGCTGTCGTTCGAGGAACTGATGGGCGAACGGGAGCAGGAATATGCGGCGTCTGCGAACCAAGGGGACAAGAACAAGGACGGCACCGACGAACTGGACGACTTTTTGGCGGAGTTTGAGTTATGAGCGGGACGAGCCCTTTTTCCCGGTTGGCGCCGTTTATTCAAGAATACATTTACCGCAAAAGATGGGACTCGCTGCGTGACGCCCAGATCGAAGCCTGCCGCGTGTTATTTGACACGCCGCACCATCTTCTCATCGCATCAGGCACCGCGTCGGGGAAGACGGAAGCGGCCTTTTTCCCTGCGCTTACGGAGCTCTATCATCGGCCTTCGGAGTCGGTTGGCATTCTTTACATCGGACCGTTAAAGGCGTTGATTAACGATCAGTTCGAGCGGATCAAGGAGCTGCTGCGAGACGGGGAAGTGCCGGTCTGGCATTGGCACGGCGACGTCGCCCAAGCGGAGAAAACCAAGCTGATGCAGCGCCCCAGCGGTGTCCTGCAAATTACCCCCGAATCGCTGGAAGGGCTGCTCATGAACCGCCCGAATGCGATCCCGGCGTTGTTCCATGATCTGCGATATATCATGATCGATGAGGTGCACGCGTTTATGGGGGCCGATCGCGGGATTCAGGTTATCAGCCAGCTGACCCGATTAGAGCGTATGGCTTCCTGCAAGCCGAGACGAATCGGCTTATCAGCTACGCTTGGTGATTACGAGATCGCTGCCCGATGGCTTGGGGCGGGGACGCCGCAGCCGGTGGAGGTGGTCTCCCCGCCGGGCGGACGCAAGCTAAAGCTGTCGGTGGAGCATTTCTCCTTCCCGGATGCCCGCGACGAACGGGAAGCAGAGCATTTGGAGCTGGCCAAGCAGAAGTATTATAACTTCATTTACGACAACACCCATCGCAAAAAAGCACTCGTCTTCACCAACAGCCGCACGGACGCCGAGTTGACCACGCTGGAGCTCCGCCGGATTGCGGCAAAGCGGGAGGAGCGTGATGTGTTCCATGTCCATCACGGCAGCATTTCTGCGATGCTGCGTGAAGAGACCGAGGCCGCGTTGCGCTCCGGCCCCGGCCCGGCGGTAGCCGCAGCGACGGTGACGCTGGAGCTCGGCATCGATCTGGGCGAGCTGGAGCGGGTCATCCAGCTCGGTGCACCGTACAGCTGCTCCAGCTTCGTGCAGCGGCTGGGCCGCTCTGGCCGGCGCGGCGATCAGGCGTCGGAGATGATGTTCCTCTGCGCAGAGGAAGAGGATGAGGACGCCCAATTGCCGGCACGCATGCCGTGGACGCTGCTGCGGGCGATCGCCGTCATCGAGCTGTATGTGCGCGAGCGCTGGGTGGAGCCGGTCGAGCTGCGCAAGAAGCCGGTTGGCGTGCTGTACCATCAGACGATGAGCACGCTTAAGAGCATCGGCGAAGCGGAACCGGCGGATTTGGCCCGGGCTGTACTGACGTTGCCGGCGTTTCGCGGCGTTGAGCCCGAGGAGTACAAGGCGTTGTTACAGTACCTGCTGCAAACCGACCATATCCAGCAGACCGAGGAAGGCACGCTGATCATCGGACTCGGCGGAGAGAAGGTCGTAAATAACTTCCGCTTCTACGCTGTCTTTAAAGATGACGAGGAGCATGTCGTCTACAACGGCTCTGAGGAAATTGGCAGCATCACCACTGTGCCGCCGCCTGGCTATTGCTTCTCTTTGGCCGGGAAGCTGTGGAAGGTCGAGGAAGTGGACAGCAAGCATAAAGCGGTGTACGTCAAATCCTCGCGCGGCAAGGTGGATACGCTATGGCTTGGCGCCGGGGGAGATGTCCATACCCGGGTCATGCAGAAGATGCGCCAGGTATTGGAGGAGCATACTTTGTACCCGTATCTTGCTCCGGGCGCGGCCAATCGCTTGGAACGGGCGCGCCGGTTAGCCCGGGAGAGCGGGCTGCTTAACAGTCCTGTGATTCCGGCAGGCGGCGATTCGCTGTTTATTTTGCCGTGGGCGGGAAGCAAGCAATTTCGCACCCTGGAACGATTGCTGAAGCACAACTTGTCGGATCCAATGGGCCTGCGCCAGGTCGTGCCGATGGAACCCTATTATATGGTCGTGTCGGGGAGAGCAGGCGCCAAGGAGCTGCTTGCTGCCATTGAGGCAGAACTCGCCTCGATTCCTCACCCGGAGGCGCTGCTAGCTGCGTCGGAAGCCCCTTATCTGGGCAAATACGACGAGTTTGTGCCGCATGAGCTGGTACGGCGCGCTTTTGCCGTGGACGGGCTGGATGTAAAGGGATTAGCCGAAGCTTTGGAAGCGGCGCAGAAGCCAAGTGATTTACACTCCGCGAAAGCATCCAAGAACTCCGAAGCTTGATCGATGAAGTGAATGAGTTGGCGAAGACGTCATCCGGGAGGAAACTTGATGAGCAAAAAAACGAAAATGAGTCCCCCACAGCTTACGGCTGAATTAATGGAAGCCGATTGGGAGGATGTGCTGGACGATGAGGACCATGAGTTGGTTGGAGCTACGGTGGCGGGCGCATCCTATGAGTACGGGAGTATCGAAAAATGTATTTTATCCAAAGTGATGCTTCGGGGCTGTTCCTTTGTGGGTACCACTTTTGAGCGGATGGACATGACCGACGTCGTGCTGGAAAATTGCGATTTATCCAACGCGGTGCTGGAGAATGCCATTATCCACCGGGTGCATTTTAAAGACTGCAAGTTGACGGGGCTGAATCTGTCCAAAGTGAATGCCGGCTCCGTGATGTTTGAGCGTTGCATCATGAATTTAAGCGACTTCGTGGAAGCCTCCTTGAAGCAGGTGAGATTTCATGACTGTTCTCTGCAGAACGCGAATTTTTACAGCGCCAAATTTAAAGAGGTTGAGCTGCTGAACTCGGATCTGAATGAGGCGGATTTTAACGATACCTCACTGAAGGGAATGGATATCAGCACCTGCACGTTTGAACGCGTAGATATCCCGGCCTATGCCTTGGCAGGCTGCACGGTTTCCCCGGAGCAAGCGATCGGCTTTGCCAAACTGCTTGGCCTGATCGTAAAATAATACAAAAACGCACGTAACACCCGGATACATCCGGCGATATCTCGACGTTACTCGTAAACGTGAATTGCAGGAGGGTTGCTATGCGATTCAAAACGAAACGGGATCCGTTGTTTGTATGCCTTTGGCTATTCTTTCTCTTGGTTGCTAATCTAGTGCTGCTTTGGCCGCTGCTTCTTGATCCGCAAGCGTTAACGCGAACGGAGCTTGTAGGGATCATCGTGCCCGATGCGCTCGTCACCCTATTGCTGGCTTGGTTAGCGCTTGATATCTCTTATGTGATCAGGGAGGATCTGCTGTTTGTCAAAGGCGGGATGTTTCATTCAAAAATTCGTTATGAGGATATCACTCGAATAACGCGGCAACCGAATATCTGGTTGGGATATCGGCTCTTATTCTCGCGGGATGCGATCGAAATCCATTACCGGAACGGTGTCCTGGGCAGCGTCGTCATTTCGCCGGTGGATCAGGAGCGGTTTATTCAAGAGCTGATTCGCCGGAACCCCTCCATCCAAATCGCCGATCAATCCTGAGCAGGGGGAAAAGGGCTATCCTGCCAGCTTACCTAGAACCAAAGGGGCGGAAATTGATATCCGCCCCTTTGAAGCTCAAGCTTAATTTACCTTCGTAAACATCCACTTCTGCGCATCCGTGCCGTTATCGGTCCACTGTTGGACCGCCGCCCCGTCCGCTGTTGAAGCGCCAGACACATCCATGACCAATCCGCTGGCTTTGGAGATCAGCTTGAAATATCCGCCGCCTGCATCTACGATTCGCCATCGCTGTGCATCGGTGCCGTTATCCGTCCATTGTTGCAGCTGCACGCCTGCGGCTGTGCTTGCACTAGGGACGTCCAGCACCTTGCCGCTATGGATGGCGGTCAGCTTATAATAGCCATCGCCCGTGGATTCCAGCCGGAAGCGTTGGTTGCTGGCGGAATAGTTGGTCCACTGTTGAATTTTAGCCCCGTCCGCAGTGGAGACATCCACGACATCCAGTACCTTGCCGCTGACTTTGGAGGCGATGGTGTATACGGCACCGTTCTCAAGGACGGGCGAGGAACCCCCTTGATCCTGATAGACGCGAACATAATCCACAAGCATTTGTGCAGGAAAAGGTGTCGACCCGTTCGGGCTGCCCGGCCAGTTGCCGCCGACGGCGAGATTCAGCAGAATGAAGAACGGCTTCTGGAATTCTTCTGTATTCCCGGTTCCGTTGGCGATATAGATCTCATTGTACTGAACGCCGTCAACGAACCAGCGGATATAGCTCGGGTCCCACTCAATGGAGTACGTATGGAATTGAGAGAAATCCAAATTGCCCGAGGCCCGGCCATAAGAGGCATATCCATTGGCGTCCCAATGGACGGTACCATGGACAACCGATTCATTGTTGACATGTTCCATAATGTCGATTTCACCACAGTAAGGCCAACCGACATCTCTGAAGTTTTCGCCCAGCATCCAGAACGCCGGCCAAATGCCTTGTCCGGTTGGAAGCTTAATGCGGGCTTCGATTTTGCCGTATTGGAAGCTCTTTAAGCCTTGGGTTTTGATTCGTGCAGAGGTGTAGTTTCTTCCTTCATAATTTTCCCGTTGGGCAGTGATGACCAGATTGCCTCCCGTCACCTGTACGTTTTGCGGCCTGTCGGTATAATATTGAAGTTCGTTGTTCCCCCATCCGTTCTGGCCGGTGCCAATTTCGGGCGTCCAAACGCCGCGATTCAACGAGGAACCGTTAAATTCATCGCTCCATACCAACTGCCAGTTGGGAGCCGCGCTTGTCGTGTTGGGGACGGGGACAAAGACGACCAGGAGGGTGAGCACCAGAAAGAGGAGAATCGGTTTACCGCGTTTTAGCATCATGAAAAATCGCTCCTTTCAAGAATGAATGGATTGGGCTAACTTACCACAGGCGAAATTCATACTAAACCGGTTTCGATTTTGATATGATAGCGCTATCATTACATAGATTACCATTTAGAGGTTTGTTTTACAACAACTTTTTTACAGGTTTTTCAAATTGATGGGGTTCTGGTATTCTGGTATCAATCCAAGACGGAACGGGGGAAAGCTATGAATCTGCGAATATTAGAGGAGAGCGACGCGTCGATCTACCAAAGCCTTCGCTTGCAAGGATTGCAGGTAAATCCGGAAGCCTTCGGCTCTACCTTCGAGCGGGAGGCGGACTTTACAATGGACATGGTGACGGAGCGCATCAAACCAACCGAAGACCGCTTTGTGCTAGGCGCGTTCGACGAGCACGGGACCTTAGCCGGCATCGTTACGTTTATTCGAGAAAGTTCCCCAAAAACCCGGCATAAAGGAAACGTGTTTGGTTTATTAGTAACCCCCGGGATGCGTGGGAAGGGGATAGGTCAGGCGCTGATGGAAGAACTCCTTGCGAGAGCCAAGCGGATGGAAGGGCTGGAACAGCTGAATTTAACGGTGGTCTCTACAAATGATTCGGCACGAAGGCTTTACGAATCTCTCGGGTTTCAGAGGTATGGAACCGAGCGAAGAGCCTTGAAATGGGATGGAGCCTATTTTGATGAGGATTATATGGCGTTAAGGCTGGAGTGAGCATGAACACCGCCATCGAGGTCAGATGGAGTCGCGAAAAGCGTATCTTGTATAAAAAAAGAATCGGCAGGTGAGACATGATACTCGCCCTGAAGAGGTTATTTGCCTATTGGATCGATTTCACAATGCTGGCAGTCATTTTGGTGTCTTTGCAATGGCTGATAAATGCCGCCGCTTCCGGCTTTCCCTTCGACGATTTCGACAAGGGGATTGAAATTGAGCTTTGGGTGCTGGCCACGATGTCGTTGCCCGTATGGAGTTATTTTACTGTGATGGAGCTGCGCGATGGACAGACGTTTGGGAAAAAGTGGCTTAATCTACGCGTTACGAACCGCCGGGGGGAGCCGATCCGGTTATGGCAAGCTTTGGCTAGAACGGCGGTGCGCCTGCTTCCCTGGGAGATGACCCACGCCATCATTTTGGTGCCCGAACCTTGGTGGAGCGTGGAAACGCCGGCTCATCCAGGCTGGATTTACTTGCCGAACGGTTTAATGATCGTTTATCTTGTGATATTATTTTCCACTAAGGGAAGCCGGACCTGCCACGATCTGGTTGCTGGCACGAAGGTGAATCCAAGCGCACGAGAGAGGGAGATAACCGATGAAGTATTTTAAGAAGCTGGTGGGGTCCAGACTGTACCTGTCCCCGGTGAATCCGGAGGATGCGGAGACTTACGCTCGGTGGATCAACGATCTAACCGTTTCCATCCGGCTCGGTACTTCCCGTGAAGTGATCGGGTTGCAACGGGAGAAGAGCTTTTTGGAAGACATGGCCAAGGAAGGCCAAAATTACGCGATCGTTCAGCTGGATGGAGACCAACTGCTAGGCAACTGTTCGTTATTTGCCATCGATCATGTCCGCAGAGTGGCTGAGGCTGGGATCTTCTTGGGAGATGAGGGACAGCGGGGGCAAGGGTACGGTACCGAGGCGCTTCAGCTCCTATGCGAATACGGATTCAAGATCCTGAACCTCAACAACATCATGCTGCGCGTCTTTGAGTTCAATCAACCGGCCATCCGATGCTATGAAAAAGCGGGCTTCCGCGTGTTTGGCCGCAGATCGCAAAGCTACTACGTGAACAATACCTACTTCGATGAAATCTACATGGAACTGCTGCGGGACGATTGCCAGACGAATTTTCTGGATGCTAAGCTGCCCCGCCGTGAATAGAACGTGATATGCTGCATGACCCGGCTAAACGTATACGAGAGCCGGGTTGTATTATATGCGGAAGGGAGACGGCAGACGAGGTGGCTCAAATCATTCAGGAGCGGTTTCAGCTATAGGTACTCTGGAGTTACTCTAATATTGAGAGGAGAGGGACAAGGATGAAAGCATCCACTCTGAAGTTTCCTTCCCATTGGAAGACCGAGATGAGCGTAAGATATATCCAAGTCACGGATTCCAATCGAAAGCTGGTGGTTTTGTTTCCCGGCAAAAATTACTCTTGCGATAAACCCACGCTGCATTATGCCGCGCTTGCAGCCAGGGAGTGCGGATATGATATTCTGGCGCTGGAGTACGGTTATCAGGCCGCCCGTAAGGAGCTCGAGTATCGGGAGATCCCGCAGGTTATTGAGGATTGCGAACACGCGATACGGCAGGTCATCGGCAGCTATGAAGAAATTGTGTTTATCAGCAAAAGCTTGGGGACGGTGGTGGCTGGCGAAGTTCATCGCAGATTGGGGGTCAGAGCAGAGGAAATCCGGCATATTTATCTGACGCCAATTTCTGATACCCTCCCGTACATCCATGAAACTCAAGCGGTTGTCGTATACGGTACGAAGGATGATGTGTTTCCACCCGGATTGGCAAGCCGTCTGAAGGCATCCGAACGGCTGAAGATTGTGCCGATCCCCGGCGCTAACCATGTCTTGGAAACGGAACGGGTGGAGGAAAGCTTGGAAATTTTACGAAAGCTCACCGTTTTATATAAGGAAGTACTGCTTGGTGGAGCGGAGGATCAGGACTAAAGAAGAACGGCTGACAACGAACCCACTTGGAGGACAGCATGAGCGAAACTGAAATGTTTGACATCTACACGAAGGATATGAAGAAGCTGGGTACAGCCTCTAGAGAAGAGGTCCATGCAAAAGGGTGGTGGCACCAAACCTTTCATTGCTGGATCATTAAACGGGATGCCCAGGGTGAGATTTATCTGTTATTTCAACGGCGTCATCCCAACAAAGACGTATTCCCGTTGCTATTGGATACTTCCTGCGCAGGTCATCTCCAAGCCGGAGAAGACGCAAAGGACGGTATCCGTGAATTGGAGGAGGAGCTTGGGTTAGCGGTGCCGGTCGAGGATCTGACTTATCTCGGCAGGGTAGCTCAAGAGCATTTTCCTTCACCCGATTTGATCGACCGTGAGGTCAACCATGTCTTTATCTACGAAAATGAAAAGCCCTTGCTCGATTACCGCATCCAGACCGAGGAACTGACCGGGTTGTATTGGGTGGGCATGCTGGCTTTTCAGGAGCTGCGCCGCGGGGAACGCGACGAGCTGACGTCAACGGGAGTTTACGTGGATGAAGCCAACGGGGTTCTGAAGGAAAAACAGGCCACGTGGCGGCTCACGGATTTTACGCCCAATTCGGACGAGTATTATCAAATGTTATTTGACCGGATTACCGCCTTATTCTGAACGCGGCGGGTTTTCTGCTGGGCGTCAGCATATATAAATGGTATAGAAGTGTGCGGCATGAGCTACAAGCAAGGAGGTGACTTCCGCTGAGCAAGGAAAAGAGCTTGCTATACGCTTTTCTGGTCGGCGTTGGTTTTTGTCTGGTTCCTTTTCCGGCGATGGATTTCTTTCTGCTTCGTCCCATCTTCGGGTTTATACGCGCTCTTGGCATGATTGTAACGATCTTCGCCGGGTTATTACTCTTAACGGAATGCTATACACACCTCAAAAGCTATTACGGAAATTTGATCCCAAACCTGGCCATTACCGCCGCTGTGATTCTTGCGCTCTTGCTTATTTTCTATTGGGGATTGTTCTAACTAGCTTCGTATCGGGGAAAGGGGAAAATCCACTTGGAATCCAGGAAGTTTGTTGATGTGAAAATCAAACGGGCCATCGCAGACCAAGCGGAGCAGATGGACCAGCGAACGCTGGCGTTATGGGCGGCGGAATGCGCGGAACGCGTGCTGCCTTGCTTCGAGGCGGCACGGCCGAAGGACCTGCGGCCGCGGCAGGCGATCGAAGCGGCGCGCGCTTGGGTGCGCGGCGAAGTCAGCATGGCCGCGGCGCGCGCGGCGGCGGTTGCGGCGCATAACGCGGCGCATGATGCCGGCCATGCCTCCGCCGGCGCTGCGGCGCGAGCCGCCGGCCACGCGGCGGCTACCGCGCATGTGGCGGGGCACGCGGCGCACAGCGCCACCTACGCCGCCAAGGCGATCGCCTATGCTGCGGACAACGCGGAAGCGGCCAAAGCAAGGGCCGAGCAGGAGCGGCAGTGGCAGCTCCGTCGGTTGCTGGAATTGGGGACATAAGCAATGACGGGGGCGTTGAGTTGAAGTATTTTATGAGCAAATGCAAATCCGGGGGTACCTGGTTTATCCGGAATCTGAGCAAGAGCTGGAGGCAGACAAAGCCTGGTATGTCGAGCAAGGCAGGGACTATGATAAAGAAGCCAAGGAGATGTATAAATGGTTCATTCAACCTCTGATGTTAAAGCATTTCCCTTCCAGCATTCATCCTCAGGTTCTTGATGGGAGCTTCATGAAGACAAGATGACCCAGTCCTGAATTGGCTGCCTGGATCAGGGAGTGGAAAGGCAACTGGGATGCAGAATGGAAACGGCGTTGCGACGAATACAGGGATAGATATGAACAGATCATGCAGAACCTTCCTGCAGACGCTCGGCAACTTTGGGAGAATGTCCGATTTCATGATGCCCGAATCCAGGTATTCACTCCGCGCGATGATGGTTCCGTTGAGATTGTACTTGATGAGGTTGGTAAAGAACAATTCACGCGTCTTATTTTTCAGAACGTGAAATCACTTCGTGTGGAAAAGCCTGAGCTTCTGCAGGGCAGCATGTGCTTGTATGAGGAAATCGATTGGACCGAACCCCATTGGTTTGAGTTCCGGCTGCTGCTCGAAGCTCCGAGGGAAATGCACGAGCTTTCGCTGGTTGCCGGCGGCGTGAACATAGAGTAGTTTATCATTTACGAAGGAGCTAAACCGATGAATCCTACATCATTGATCGTCCGTGAAGCGGAATCCGGTGACCTGGAGACCTTGGTACGGCTGTTTGACGAGTATCGCCAATTTTATGAACAAGCCTCGGATCTCGAAGGAGCCCGTAGTTTTCTGGCGGAAAGGGTAAGCCGGCGCGAATCCGTCGTCTTTCTGGCCATCGATTCGGTCAGCGGGAACGCGATTGGGTTTACGCAGCTGTACCCGTCTTTTTCCTCGATCTCGATGAAACGGGTGTGGATATTAAATGATTTGTACGTGCGGGAGGAATATCGGAACCAAGGTGCGGCGAAGCTGCTCTTGGAAGCAGCAAAATCCCACGCTCAGCGGACGGACGCAAAAGGCCTAGAGCTGTCAACAGCGATCACGAACGTCCGGGCTCAGCGATTGTATGAAACAAGCGGGTATGATCGGGATACGGAGTTTTATCATTATTTTTTGAGCTTGAAGTAAAGGGAGTTATCGCATGACCAAAGTGCTTGTAGTGGATGACGAGGCGAGTATTTCCGGAGCCGTGTCGTATGCGCTTCGGCGGGAAGGGTATACGGTGGAGATGGCAGCGTACGGGCAAGAGGCTTTGGACCAAGTTGAGGTGTTCAAACCGGACGTGATGGTGCTGGACGTGATGATGCAAGCTAAGCGGATACGAGGTTTGCCGCAAGCTGGAGGGGCGGCCATTGCGGCCAGCGATCCTTACGATCCATCTGCTCAACCGGACGGTTCATGCCGGAGATACCCTGATCGATTTGACGCCAAAGGAATTTGATTTGCTGGCGCTCTTGGCCGGTCATCCGGGACGGGTGTTTCTCGGGAAGCGCTGTTGGAGCAGGTGTGGGACATGGATTTCGCGGGCGGCACGACATGCACGTGCAACGGCTGCGCAAGAAGCTGGGCCAGTGGAACGATTGCATACAAACCGTATACGGCATCGGCTATAAAAGCGTGGAGCCTTCGCCATGAAACAGCGGGGCCTAGGGTTTGGTTTGAAATGTAGAGCTGCGCTGCTGCTGGCTTTCCTGCTTGCTGCTGTGATCGCTGTGCTTAGCCTGTTGGTATTGGCCGGGATCCGGGAGGACCAGCGCAAGCGCTTGGAGCAAATGCTGGCCGCAGAGGCGGAAACCGCGAATCTCCGGGTCCGTCAAGAAGCGCTGACGAGCGTATCACCGGCTCCGGACGCGTTTATGGAACTCAGCGGACAAGGCCTTGCCGTCAATTTAGGTGCCGAAAGCGGACTCCCGGTCACATGATATAAGTTGGACGGGACGCTTGCTGGCACCTCGTTGCCGTTTCAGCCGAAGGTGGACGTCCAGGACGCGCTGGTTTATACGGCCAAAGGACAGTCGGCGTATATCACGCAAGGGGATCAGCTATTGTATCTAGCACCGCTATATACGATGGATCAGCAGCCGGTAGGGACGGTCCAATTTCATGTGTCTCTTGCGGAGCAGCACGCTTTTTACGAAAGGATTCGGCGGCTGTTCTGGCTTGTAGGCGCGGCCGTACTGGTTGGGGGATTTCTGCTCGGCTACCTCTATGTCTGGCGGCAGGCCAATGTGATTACGCGGCTAAACCGCGCCGCCATGCGCATCGGGGAAGGGGAGTACCTTCGTGAGCCAACAGTTCGCCGGAAGGACGAGCTTGGCGAATTGGCGTTGGGGATTTTTGAAATGAGCGGAAAAATTGCCACGACCCACGCCCAGTTAACCGATGAGAAAAGCAAGCTGATCGAGGCCGTGACCCGATTGCAGGAGCTGGAGCAGCAGCAGAAGCTGTTTATCGGGAACATCAGCCATGAGCTGAAGACGCCGCTGACCTCGATCCTCGCCTATACGGATCTGTTGGACATGTATCGGGACGACCCGGCGCTGCTCGATGAGGCGTGCCGCCAGATCGGCATGGAGGCGGAACGATTGTACGCGCTGGTTGAGAAATCGCTGAAGCTCTCCTCCATGGACGTCTATGAATTCGAGACGCATGCGGCCTCGGTGGACCTGAAGCCCTTGCTGGAGGAGGCGGCGGCACGCCTGCAGGCGAGGGCAGAGCAGCAAGGCATCCAGATCGTCACCGACCTGCAGGACGGCAAGGTATGGGCCGATGCAGATAATGTGATGCATATGGTGATGGATCTGTTGGATAACGCGGTGAAATATAACCGGCCGGATGCAAATCACGGTCAGGGATACCGGTATCGGCATTCCGCCGGAGGCACAGGCCTGCATCTTTGATCCGTTCTACACCGTCAGCAGCGACCGGTCCAGAGCCCACGGCGGGACGGGCCTTGGGCTGTCGCTGGTGCGCAGCCTTGCGCAGAAGCAGCACGGCTCGGTGAACCTGGCGGCTTCCGGTCCCGAAGGATCCACGTTTGTGATCGAGCTGCCGCTTGAACGTCCGCAGCCTGAGAACGGTGGCTAAGCTGGCTCATTTCAGCCCAGACTTGAATAAGTCGGGGCTTTTTTTGCATCCAAATGCAAAAGTGCAGTTGATTTCTAGGATAACCGCTGGTTTTGAGCCGGTGAAATGCAAAAGTGCATTTGAAATGGGGCGATTTCGCTCCCAAAGGGCGTTTTGGGCCGAAATGAACTGCACTTTTACATCTAGAGGGGCATTTTTCCGTCTACAGCGGGAAATGAACTGCACTTTTGCAGTTGCGGGTGACGTTACAATGACAACCGACGATGCAATCGCAGGAGAGATACATTTACAACCGACATTGCAACCGCAGCCAACGGTACACTCGCAGTAGCCTACATTACAATCGCAACAGACGTTACAATCGCAGTCGATGTTACAAGAACGTTACAAGTCGGATATTTTTATGTGAAAGGTCTTCCCTATACTGAAGTCAACAGGGGGAACCGAATCAGCCGCCCCGAAACAACGGGGGTGAGCGGTATGGACGGCGACTCCTGTGGCAAAACGCAGGAGGTACCTGGAATGAAGCCCCCTATTGGCACCTATGCACTTCAACTTATGGCAGCAGCGCTTGTGTTGGTTATCGTGACGGCTTGCCAGAGGACGAGGTGAAGGTGGAAAAGACCCGACTGGTCAAACCCGGGACAGCGACGGAGGAAGCGCAATTCGCGTATGAGGTCTCGATCGTGAACCTGGTGACTGGCCAGACACGCCAGCCTGCGGGAGAGGAGAAACAGCAGATGGACGGCTACATGCTTGTGAAGGAGACCCCGTCTCCCGATGGCCAGTACCGTTTCATTCAGAAATGGAAGAATAAGTACACGGCCGACAACTTTGTAGAGAATCGCCAAACCGGGGAGATCATTCAAATTCAGGGGGATAACTACCTGGAGCTGGGCGGGTGGCTAAACGATGAAACGTACATTTTAGCTGCCGGATCGATGGAAGGCCGGGGATGAATGGCGTGTATATTTTTGACACCGGCTCCGGGCAAGTGTCCCCGCTCGCTCCTTATTACGCATCGGTCGATCCGCCTCCTCATGCGATCTATCCGTTCAGCTGGAGCCCATCGGGCAAACGGCTGGGCATTACGGTGGACGATCCGAAATCGCTGCTGGTCACTCAAGTGATCGATTTTAAGTAGAAAATTCAAATTCAAATTTATTAAGGGAGAGGAACTAACGATATGAACAACAACATGAAAAAATCAATTCTGGCTTTCGCCGTAGTAGGTATGACCTTATCCGGAGCTGCCGGAGTTTATGCCGGTACGAAATTGCAGAAAATCAACGCCTATCTGAACAACCAAATCAGCATCCAGGTCGATGGCAAAACCTATGCTCCAGTTGACGGGCAAGGCCGTCATTTAGCGCCGATTACCTATAACGGTATGACGTATTTGCCCGTTCGGGCGTTGGCAGACGTGCTGAAGGTCCCGGTAAATTATGATGCGAACAAACAACTGGTGCAGATCGGCAGCGAAACTTCGGAAACCCCAGGATCTGAGACCGGTTTAACTCCAGTGAAGTATACGAATGCCCAATTGGAAAAAATCAAAAAGGCGTTCGCCAAATTCGAATCCTTTGAAACGCCTTACGCGCCCCAGCAAATGGCCCAAGGAGATGCCTTCAAGATGGTGGGCGATTCGGATGACGGCGTGAATCTGATCTTTAATCATATGACGATTACAATTTCCCCGCGGGATTACGCCTATGGATATGAAGGGGAAACGGTCACCTTGTCCAACGGCACGAAAGCCAAATGGTACACACCATCCGACACGCCGATGCTGTCCTTCCAACTGGACGACCGGTTCGTTACATTGAGATCACCGGACGGGAAGTTAAGTTCGTCGCAACTGGAGGAGGTCGCCGTTACCGTTGCGAAGTTGAAATAAAGAGAGAGTAGTCAGAGAGAAGCGAAACAACGATAAACGATATGAAAAAGGTTAACCCATAAGGAATCACGGGAGGTCTGTCGGAGCAGGAATCTGTGTTGCTTCGGCAGGCTTTTTTATATTAGGCAAAAGTTAGGAAATCGGCATTTACTTCCAGTCTTGTTCTAGACTAAGATAGGATTATTGGGCAAATTGAAGGTGATCTGAGGAGGGGAAGCGTAGATGAGTAAAAGAATCGAACAGCTGGAGCTCTTGCTGGAGAAGCTTTCAACAACGGTTAACAGTATCGATGAGGCACCATTTCAGAAGAAACCGTTGCCGGAGAAGTGGTCGAAGCTGGAAATCCTCGGACACTTGTGTGATTCCGCAGCCAATAACCATGTGCGGTTTATGAGGATCCTGACCACGGATGAGCCGGTCACATTCGAAGGATACGTACAGGATGAATGGGTGAGACGTCACGGGTATCAGCATCATTATGGGCGTGAGGAGCTTCTCTTGGTGTGGAACCAACTCAACGGGTTAATCCTGAATGCGCTGCGCAGTTCTGCCGAGACGGATTGGGAGAAACGGTGTTTTTTTACGGATGGCATCTCGATGACTCTTGAGGAATTGCTTGAAGATTATATTCGGCATGCGCGTCATCATCTGGGGCAAATCAGCGATCCTAAGCGTTAAGAAATCCTATGATTTTCCCGGTTCCTTGTTTATATTAGAGACACAACGATGGCAAAAAGAGAGGGAATCTTACGATGTCTGAGAATTTATCGACCAAGGAACCAGCATATGGCCGACGTCGCTTCACGCTGCAGGCGGACTGTGAGCAATGCTTTGGCTTGTGTTGTGCGGCCCTGCCTTTTGCGGCTTCGGTGGACTTCGCTGCGGACAAAGCGGCTGGACAGCCCTGCGGCCATTTGCGGGATGACTTCCGCTGCGGGATTCACGGCAGTCTGCGGGAGCAGGGGTACCGGGGGTGTTCCGTTTATGACTGCTTTGGCGCAGGGCAACGAGTGTCTCAGGTGACTTTCGCCGGGTTAAGTTGGCGTCAGGTGCCCGGATCGGCAAAGCCGATGTTTGATGTGTTCCCGGTCATGTGGCAGCTGCATGAATTGCTCTGGTACTTGGATGAAGCGTTAAGTCTACCTCAGGTCAGTCATTTACATGAACGTTTGCGGATTCGTTATGACGAGACGGAACGGTTGACCTCCGCCAAGCTGGACGACTTGCTCAGCTATGATGTGGCAGCGCATCGCGCGAAGGTCAACGAGCTGCTGCTGGAGGTGAGCAAGCGCGTCCGCGCTGAAGCGCTGCGGAAGGCCGGAACTGCATCCGGACGCCGCAGAAGCTTTGGGCGTGGTGCCGACTTGATCAGCGCCAAGCTGCGGGGCGCCGATTTGCGCGGCATATATTTAAGAGGTGCTTACCTGATCGCCGCGGATCTGCGGGGAGCGGACCTTCGCGGCGCCGACATGATTGGCGCAGACCTGCGGGATGCCGATGTAAGGGGAGCTGATCTATCAGAGAGCCTGTTCCTGACGCAAGCTCAGATCAATGCCGCCAAAGGAGACGCGGCTACCAAGCTGCCTCCCCTCCTCAAACGGCCCTTCTATTGGGAAGGAGCTTCGGGGAGGAAAGAAGCGAGATGAACGATTACCAGGAAAGGGTCGACCAGGTCTGCAAATATATCGATGCGCATTTGCATCACAAGCTCAATTTGGATCAATTGGCAGAATTGTCCCACTTCTCCAAGTATCATTTCTCGCGGATTTTTGCCTCGGTGACGGGGGAGACGCCGTTTGCGTACATCACCAAGCAGCGCTTAGCCCGGGCCGCGGCTTACTTGCGGGAGACCAACCAATCCGTGCTGGAAATTGCGTTGGGATGCGGGTTTGAGTCTGCTTCGAGCTTTAATGCGGCGTTCAAGAAGCACTTTGGTCGTACACCAACCGAGATGCGAGAGCAAGCCCGGCAAGATCGCAATATTTCGCAAGCGGACCGCAATCGGCAGGAAGCCGGTGCCGCGCCAAACCCTTATCATCAAACTGTAAAAAACAATTTATTGAGGAGGGTTTGGCAAATGCAAGCCACGATTGTAGAGCTTCCTTTGATGGAAGTCGCGTATGTGAGACATGTCGGAAGTTATCTGGAAACCTATCAGGCATGGGCAAAGTTAGGCATGTGGGCGGCGCAGCATCAGCTGTTTCCGCCGGAGCAATCTTTTATCGGGATATCTCTGGATGATCCGGCGGTAACCGAAGAGGAGGAATGCCGATACGATGCCTGCGTCACCGTACCGGATACGCTAAGCCGTGCGGATGCGCCGCCGGAGATCGGCTTCCAAACGCTGCCGGGAGGGCTTTATGCCAAGTTTTATTTTTATGATACACCGGATAAGCTTGCGCTGCTGTACCAGAGCATATTCGGAAATTGGCTGCCGGACAGCGAATACGATCCGGATGATCGATACTGCCTGGAGTTTAGCATGAACGATCCGGCGCAGGACCCGCAAGGCAAGGCGAAGGTCGATTTATACATTCCGATCAAAGCAAGGGCATAAGACAAAGAGATATTTTAAGGTGATAGAGAACACAACAGGAGGAGCCCCATGTCTTATACGCATATTTTATTCGACGCGGATGATACGTTATTTGATTACCCGAAGGCGGAAAACCACGCCTTGAGCCGGACGCTCACGGAGGCGGGAATCCCTTGCACCGACGAAGTGATGAAGGCGTACCAGACCATTAACCAGCAACTGTGGCGCGATTTGGAGCAAGGACTGGTGAAGCAGGCCGCTTTGCGGACAGAACGGTTCGCCAGACTGGTGCAGGAGCTCGGATTAACTCCCTGGACCCAGGTAGAGGAGATCAGTGAGCGTTATTTGGAACTGCTAGGGGAGGGAACCTTCCTGCTCGAAGGCGCTTATGAGCTCTGCCGCGATTTAAACGAAGCCGGGTTTCATCTGGCGATTATCACCAACGGCATCAAAAAGGTGCAGGCAAACCGAATTGCCGGATCGGCATTGGCGAAGATGTTCGAGGCCGTCATCGTTTCTGAAGACACGGGGTATTCGAAGCCGCATCCGGGGATTTTTGACTATGCGTTTGAAGCATTGGGGCTTCGGCCATCGGACAAAAGCCGGGTCTTAATCGTCGGTGATTCGTTGACTTCTGACATGAAGGGCGGTTTGAATTACGGGATCGATACTTGCTGGTATAACCCGTATCACCGCCCGAATACGCTTAATTTGCGGCCAACTTACGAGATTCGCCGCTTGGCCGAAGTCAAGACGTTGGTCGGAGTTGGGGGAAGTCCTTCGGTGGACCACTGAAAACAACCATCTGATCGTTTATCATTAGGGTGAGGAGTTGATAGGTATGGCCAGTGCAGGGATCATTGGGGTGCTTCCCGCCCTCCTATTCTTGTTCTATCTCGTTATCGCCGGCTTAGGTTTATATGCCTTGATTCTGTTTATTAAACTGGCCCGTCGGGGGATCGAAGCCCTGGATATTTATCTCCGGGACAACAGAGGAAGGTAACTCGAAATCGCGAAACCAAGGAGGGGCTAGTGCGTGGACGTTCGAATCGCACCCATTTTACCGTCTCAAAGCTCGCTGTTTTTTAATTTATTTCAGCTGTACTTGCATGATTTATCGGCGTTTACCGGCGAGGAACCGGGGGAAGACGGGCGATTTGATCTGGCGAACACTTACCTTTACTTGGAGCGGGAAGAACTGCATCCTTATTTCATCTATTGTTCGGGGAAAGTAGCCGGCTTCATTCTGGTTTGCGCCCCACCGTTTGTGCCCGAGGAGATCGACTTTACGGTGCAGGAGATGTTCGTGCTTCATAAATATCGCGGAGGAAAAACGGCGGAGACGGCCGCCTTCGAAATTTTGCGGCGCTTGAAGGGCCAAATCCGGGTGGAGCAGCTGCAGAATAACGCCATTGCCGTAGCTTTCTGGAAGAAGATTTACCGGAAACAAGGCATCTCTTTCGTCGAGACGATCGAACGCGTGGAAATCGAGGGGTTGCCCGGCCTCCACGAGGTTCTAGCTCAAACTTTCTCGTTGTAAACGAACGCGAATACTCGAATCGGTCTGAAATTATGTATAATGAGAAGACCAACGTATGACCCGGCCCCAGGAAGCAATGATCGGCGGCCGGGCATTTTTGTATTAAGGGGGGATCATCATGCATCTTTTTTCTGCGGACCGCGTGAAGTTCCATCAGAAGCAATCGCCCGTTCCAGAGTTCGCTTGGCATACGAGCGAGCGCTTGGCGGAGCTGGCTGGTTCCAAGCATTTGACGTTTGATATCCGTTCGCTGGATCCGGGGAAGTACTCCTTTCCTTATCATTTTCATCGCAATGCGGAGGAACTCTTCGTCATTCTGGAAGGCAGTGCGATGCTTCGGATGCCGGAAGGGCATCAGGAAGTACATGCCGGGGATATCTTGTTCTTCGAAATGGGGCCCTCGGGGGCGCACCAGCTGTTTAACCATACGGAGAAGCCGTGCAAGTACCTGGATATCCGAACGAACATGGGGCTGGACGTTTGTGAATATCCTGATTCAGGGAAGATCAATATTTTACCCTACCAGGAAGTTTACGAGAGCGCCGGCCAAGTCGATTATTTCAAAGGCGAGGATCAGGTAGCCGCCAAGTGGGGAGCGAAGGAGAACGGGAAAGAGAATGAGTAACCAATGGAGAGATCTAGATGATTGAGATTAGAGAAATTCGAGTGGATGACGCTGAGCGTTTTTTGAAACTATGCCTGCAACTGGACCAAGAAACGAAATTTATGCTCTATGAACCGGGAGAACGTACCACGACGGCTGAGGAACAGCGGGAGCGGATTCAATCGATCCTGTCCGAGGTTGGCTCCACGATTCTGGTAGCGGAGGATCAAGGCCAGTTGGTGGGTTATTTGGCCGTGTTTGGCGGGCAGGCAAACCGAACGAAGCATGTGGGTTACATCGTGGTTGGCATCACTCAAGCCTACTCGGGCAAAGGGATAGGAACACGCTTATTCCAGGCAGCTGAGGCATGGCGTGCGCAGACGGAGCTCACCAAGTTCGAGTTAACGGTGATGATCCCTAATGAACGGGCCGTTGCCCTGTACAAGAAAATGGGATTTGAAGTCGAGGGCGTCAAACGAAATTCGATTCGAGTGGATGGAAACTACGTTGATGAGTATTATATGGGCAAAATATTTGAGGCCTAATCCTTAAGTCCAGCGGTATGATGTCAAGCTGTTGATTTAATCGAATTGGAAATTTCCCGTGCCTGTTGAGCGCGGAGTCACGAAAAAAGGGCGCATCAAACCAAACCCAGCCAAAAACCATGTCAGATACCAGATTTTTACTGGGAATTCGTGAAGGACTAAGGCAAAGGAGGCGTTAATCCTTGGCGCTATTCACCTTCCTTCGAGGCGTGTAGAGTTGGCCGCTGCGTAGCAGCACATCGACCAGACGCACGAGTTTTCTTGCCGTTAAGACGAGGGCGCGTTTGTGTTGATTCTTGGGCACTTCGTGATACTTCTTCCGGTAATATTCACCGAATTCTTCATCGCGCATCCTAACCGAGTTGGCAGCTTCAACGAGGTAGTAGCGCAGGAATCGGTTGCCGGATTTGATGCGGGCGGTGTCCTCCGCCTCGAAGACGCCGGACTGGTGCCTGCGCCACGTCAGACCCGCGTACTTGGCGACGGCGGCTTGATCCTTGAACCGTTCAATATCGCCGAGTTCGCCGAGCAGACCGGCTGCATAGACTTTGCCGATGCCGGGCACTGACAGCAAGCACTGAGCGCCTTGAATGCCGTCGAGGACCCGCTCGATCGCTTTGTCGAGATCCTTGAGCTGCTTCTGGATGCTGCGGATGGATTCGATGGAGGTGCCGAGCACCAGGTCAATCGAATCCTCCACGACCTTGGACAGCCGATAGGAGGCGCGGGCAGCTTGCTGAATGCAGCGGGCGACCCGCTCGGGATCGGGGAAACGATTGCGTCCCTTGTCCCGCAGATAGTCGGCCAGATCGGCCACGTCCATCTCGGCGATGTCATCGAGGCTGAACTTCTCGGAGAGCATCTCCATGAGCGCATGGCCAAACACGGAGCTGTCGACCTCGGTTGTAAACGCATTGCACTTGTAGAACAGGTTCTGCAAGAAGTACTGCTTCTCGCGAGCCAAGTTATGGACCAAGTGGAAACGCATGCGCGTGAGGCGTTGAAGGGCGACATACTGCTCCTGCATGACGATGGTGGTCGTCAGGCGGCCGAAGCGCAGGCGATCCGCAATGACCCAGGCGTCGAGCCGGTCGGTCTTGTCCATATCCGCATAGGCTTCTCTGAACTTGCTGATGAGCTTGGGGTTCAAGGTGAACACCTTGGCCTTGCGCTCTCGAAGCGCTGGATCCTGATGCAGGTACATGGCAGGGTGCCAGCTGTAGACGGAAGTGGCTTCCAAGCCGATGTGAATCTCGGTGACGGCCAACTTGTCCGCTGCAGCGACGATTTGGTCACGCAAGTGCGAGGCGCCATTCAAATTGTTTTTGACGGTGAGTGTCTCAAGCTTGTCACCGTCAGCGTTCATGAAACACGCTTCGAGCTCTTGCGAGCTCACGTCAATACCGACAAAAAGCTTCAAGTGAAATTCCTCCTTTCGCTAGGGATTCAGGGAATGGACGCTCCGGGATGCCTCCGGCGCACGCGCAGATCTATCACCCTCGCGTATGAGGACACACTTCGGGCCATGAGCTGCCCCGGATCTGCTAAAACCGGGCATGGGATGCCGAAGGGAACAGCCAGCGGGTAAGAAGCTCAGACGCGTACCGGAGAAACAGACTTAAGGAGTAGACGATGCTACTGGAGGCAGAAGGATTTCCCCGAATGGACCCTACGTTCCATTGTCCAGAGGCATACCGGAAAGTCCAGTCCCTGATGGAATTTTCAAAGAACAAGCTGGAAATTTGGAGGCTGTTTTCCATCCCCCGGGGGGATGGAAATGAACCTAAAAGAGCTTTTTAAAGATACTATACGAGGAGGCGAAAGCATGATTCAGTGTCCTTGGTGCGGAGAACAGGTCATATTGGTTGGTGACGTCTGTCCTGAATGCAAACATGAGGTGCTGCCTGAGCATCTGGAAGGATTCCCCGGACCGGTATCGGGCGATCCTGTTGACCCTCCTCGGGTTGGGGATTACTTCGATTTGGAAGAGGTGCTGAAGCGTCGGTTCAAATGCAGCAAGTGTGGAAACCAGGAAGCTGCGGTGAAAGAAGTGGCCATGACCGGTACCGGCTTAAGTAAACTGATGGACATTCAGCATAACCATTATTTATTCGTCTCCTGCCTGAACTGCGGTCATGTGGAAATCTACGATCCGGATGTGCTTCGGGGACAGCCATCGGGTAAATTTTCGACGATATTGGACTTATTATTTGGAGGCTAACGATGAAACGAACGGATGTCGTATATCTGTTAATTCCCGATGAGACGAGAACCAAGGTGCTCATGGTGCAAAATGAAAATGAAGCCTGGACGCTGCCTGGAGGGGCGGTTGAGCCTGGCGAAACGCTGCAGATGGCGGCGATCCGCGAAGGGAAAGAGGAGACAGGGCTGGATGTCGAGGTGCACGGGATCGTGGCCGTCAATGAATTCGTACATATGGACAACGAGGAGCATGTCATCCTGCTGACGTTCCGGGCGGAAATTACGGGTGGCGAGCTTGAGATCACCCGTCCGGACGAGATTTTGGACATCGCATGGGTCGACGTGGAGCGCGCGGACGAACTGATGCCATATTATCCGAAAGGGATTAGCTCCATCGTGGCAAAAGGGGTGGAAGTCACCTATTTCGATGAGGGGCGGATATGAGCAAGGCTGCGATGGACAGACAGGATGCTGTCCTGCCGCAGCCTCGTCCCGACCGTCTCAAATTAGGCATCCAGTGAAGTTGCCTTCCGCCGGCTGAAGCGCAGCTGGATCACGAGAAACAGCAGCGCAATAAGTAGCGGGTAGAGCATGGCCCAACCGGTGAACGGAAATACGACGGCTGTAGCCGCAAACGAAATCCAGCTGAGAACAACGCCGGTTCGGCTGCCTTTGAGGAGACGAATTCCCGCAGCGCAGCCGCCCATGTACGTCAGAATAAAAGTCGCGTTCGGAAACTGGATCAGCGTGCTTAGAGAGACCGTCCCGGTACCGTAAAGCAGCATGACTGCCGTAAAGCAGAACATCAGAAACAAGAGCGAACCCGTTGGCGTATGAAACCGAGGAGACAACGAGTTCCACCATTTCGGGGCGTTTCCTTCGCGGGACATCGCGTAAGCCACCCGAGCAGCGGCTCCGGTATAAGCGATGATTCCGGCCATGCAAATGAACAACCCGGTGACCCCCGCGACAATGCCGCCCCAGGAGCCCAGCGGCTGGCTGATGATCCAGACCATCGAAGACTCCGAGCCGCCTTTCAGGTAGCTTTGCGTGCCAACCGTGGCCAGCGCAGATAGAAAATATAAGATCCCTACGATAATCGCAGCGGCGGTCACTCCTTTGATCGCCGCTTTTTGCGGATCCTTAAACTCCTCGGACAAGTGCGATACCGCCTCCCAGCCAATAAAGCACCAGAACAGCATGGAAGCCGCCTGACCCACGCTGAGCCAACCATTTGGCATAAACGGGGTGAAATGGTTGCTTTCCATCCTTGGCAGCGCGGCTCCGAAAGCAAAGATTAATACAGCGGCGATGGCGATGACGACCGCGATCTGGATTTTGCCGGCAAGCTGCATGCCGATCCAGTTCATCAACAGGCCGGCAGCCAGCATCGCCGCAGCAACGGCCAGCTTGGCTCCTTCTCCCCAACCCAGCGCAGCGGTTAAATACCCGGCACCAGTTAATGCGGCGACCGGGGCACCAATCGGCACCGACATGAGGAAAAACCAGCCGACCAGTGTCCCCGCCTTATCTCCATAAGCCAATGTGACGAAGTGAGACACGCCCCCGGCATTTGGATATTTGGCTGACAGGAGGCCCATCGACAATGCCATCGGTAAGATTAGCAATGTCATGAATCCCCATGCGAGCAGGGAGGCCGGTCCGGCCATCTCCGCCGCCAGGCCCGGTACGATGAGCACACCAGAGCCCAGTACAGCGCCGATGTATAAAGCGATAGCCTGCGGCAGGCCAATTCCTTTTTGGAGTTTGCTGCTTGTTTGTTTCATGAAGCGATTCCTGCTTTCGTTGTGTTTTTTTCTAGCGTATCAGATAATAGATCAATAGAAAAAACAGAATTATCGAATTTAATCCATTCGAATTTCCGATGGGAGAGGATGAACGTATGGAATCGCGTCATTTGTTTACATTTTTGGTGGTGGTTGAGGCCGGCAGCTTTACCCGGGCTGCCCAGCAGCTGGATTATGCGCAGTCCAGTGTGACGGCGCAGATTCAGGCTTTGGAGGCAGAAATCGGCTTGCCGTTGTTCGATCGAATCGGCAGAAAAATCGTCTTGACTGATGCGGGCCGGCGGCTGCTTCCTTACGCGCAGGAGATCGCCAAAATCCACGAAATGGCCAAAAATGCGCTGCACCCCGCGGCCGAAATGGCAGGATCTCTTAAAATCGGCGCACCGGAATCCCTGGCCGCGTTCCGATTGCCGGAGGTGATTCGTCATTACCGGCAACGTTACCCCCTGGTGCAGATCGTGCTTAAGCCCGGTCAATGCTGGGAATTAAGGGATTTGGTGCGTTCGGGGGAACTGGACGTGGCCTTCCTGCTGCAACCGGAGGTGGAAGATCGGGATTTGCAGATCGAAACGCTGGTTCATGAACCGATGGCGTTGGTAGCTCCGGCCGACCATCCGTTAAGCCATGAAGCAGAGGTTGTGCCGGATCAACTGAAGGATCAGACGATCCTGCACACCGAAAGCGGCTGCTCTTATCGAACTTTATTTGAGCGTTACTTGAACAGCCATGGTGTTTTTCCCGACCCGAATTTGGAGTTCTGGAGCATCGAAGCGATCAAACAGTGCGTGATGTCCGGGCTGGGAGTCTCCTTCTTACCGCTGGTCACCGTGCGCAGTGAGCTTGCGGAAGGCAAGCTGGTGAAGCTGAATTGGAATGACGAATCGCAGCGGGTGGCGACGCAGTTGGCATTACACCGGAAGAAGTGGCGATCCCCTGCGTTGGAGCAATTCGTCTTGATGATTCGGGAACAAGCGGAGCGATGGCGGGAAGAAGCCGCTTTGTAGTCCTGACATAAGGTTATACAACATAATTTCGTTAATTTTCGCCAATACTCCCTATAGTTTACTAAGAGCTTGAGGGAGGCTTGGCTTATGGGCAATGGCAAGGCTGGCGAAAAAGGAATCTCGACGTTTCACTTAACGATGCTGGGGCTGGGGACGATTGTCGGAGGTTCGTTTTTTCTCGGTTCCAGCGTGGCGATTAAAGCAGCGGGTCCCAGCATTTTGATATCGTTTATTCTGGGCGGATTGCTGGTATACATCATTCTCTATGCCCTCTCGGAAATGACGGCGGCTGACCCGGTGCCGGGCTCGTTCCGGACGTATGCGGAGCGGAGCTTTGGCCGTGGGATTGGCTTTATTACCGGTTGGGTATATTGGGTGGGCTTGATTCTGGCGATGTCCAGTGAATCGATCGCGGCGTCCACCTTTCTCAGGGAATGGTTTCCGAACTTTCCGGAGGTCGCGATGGGCATGCTCATCATCGTGGGGATCACGCTGCTTAATTTGCTTGGGGCCGATTATCTGAGCAAGCTTGAGAGCGGTCTGGCGGCGGTGAAGCTGCTGGCCATCGTCGGGTTCATCGTCATTGGCCTGGCCTTGATTGCGGGCTGGATTCCGGGGACTCCGGCCGCTGGGTTAGGCGAGCTGCGAAGCGAAGCGTGGTTTCCCGGCGGGATTGCAGGGATTGCAGGCAGTATGCTTATCGTGATGTTCAGCTATTCGGGATTTGAGGTGATCGGCTTAGCCGCTTCCGAGGTGGAGAACCCGAAAAAGACGATTCCCCGGGCGATTAATATGACCCTGATCAGTTTGCTCGCCCTCTATATCGCCGCGATCGCCGTGATTCTGATGTTGTATCCGACACAGGGAATGGTTGCGGACCAAAGCCCGTTAGTTTTAGCCTTAACCCGCTGGGGAATGGGATGGGCCGGGACACTGATTAATATCGTGATGATTACGGCGATTCTGTCCACCATGCTGGCTTCGACGTTTGGGCTTGCCCGGATGCTGCGTTCGCTGGCCGCGGAAGGCCACGCCCCCGCATGGCTTAAAGACCGACATGATATCCCGTACAAGGGCATCCTGTTCTCGGGAGCCGCCATGCTGCTCGGCTTGGCGATGGGGTACCTGCTGCCTCAGCAGGTGTACCTCTTTCTAGTCAGCTGCGGCGGATTTTCGCTGTTGTTCTCCTACTTTATCATTTTGGCCTCCCACTATCGCTGGCGGCGTGTAACGCCTTGCTCTCCGGAAGCTGCATGTCAGCTTCCGGGTTTCCCGTATACGTCCTGGGTTGGTCTTATCGGCATGGTCGCTATCATTGTGAGCATGCCCTTTATTTCCGGACAAGGAACTGGTTTGGTGGTTGGATTAGGATTAACTGCGCTGCTCGCCGGGATATACTGGGTGAAAGAGAGACGGAATCGAGTACCGGCTGCGTCCGGTCAACGCCCGATTCCTGCGCCGCTGATGGAAGCGGCCGAGGAGATCACCGGTAATCGCGATGTTCGGGAGATGGCGGATGAAGCATCGGACTCGACGACCGTGACGAAAAAGAAAAATTAACAGCATAGGCCGCTTATGATCCAAGACCTGCTCCGATTCTTTTCGGGGGAGGTCTTTTTTTGGGGAGTGATTCGACCGAATCCAGAGATGGAGCATAGAAAGAAATGGTCGATGGTGGTAAAGTAGACGAAGCATAACTAGTGAAAGTTTTTTACCCCAAAAGGAGCCTGTGATCATGGAGTTGTCCGTTCTTATCTTGCTTGGAGTCATCGTTATCTTTGTTGCTGGATTTACCCAAGGGCTGACGAGCTTTGGATTTGCGCTGATTGCGACGCCGATTCTGGGTCAGATCATCCCGCTGCAGCAAACCGTACCCATCATCGTGATATTGAGTCTTTGCACCAATGGGATCGTATTTGCCGGTTGCTACAAACACGCTGATATTCGCAAGATATGGCTCCTGATCCTCTCCAGTCTGCTGGCGGCTCCGCTGGGGACGTATCTCTTGCTGTTTCTGAGTGCGGACATCTTAAAGCTGGCAACGGGTGTAGTCATCGTCCTTGTAGCTGCACTGCAGCTGGCAGGCAAGACGTTTCCGATCAAGCGGGACCGATTGGCCTACCTGCCCGTCGGTGCAGCGAGCGGGCTGCTGAACGGCAGCATCTCGATGAGCGGCCCGCCGGTTGCTTTGTTTTTATCCAATCAGGGCGTAGGCAAGGAGACGTTTCGGGCCAATATTTCGGTGTACGGCATTTTCCTGAACATTATGACGATCTTAACCTATCTGTATGGGGGATTGCTGACCCCGGAGACGCTTCATTATACGGCGTGGTTCGTGCCCAGTATGCTGGTTGGCGTATTCGTTGGCATACGTGCGCTGAAGAAGCTCAACGAGCAGCGGTTTAAGCGCATCGCCCTGTGGCTGATCGCCGCTTCCGGCGTCTGGACGATCATCGGTGTTTTGATGGGGTGAGTTAGTTGGATTATGGTTTATGAAAAGGGGGGATAGACCGTGATTAGGCTGGAGCAGGCGGTAGAGCGGGACATCGAAGGTATTGCACACGTTCATATTGAAAGCTGGAAAACCACATACCGAGGGTTAATTGCTGATGAATTTCTCGACCCAATCACCCAAGAACGTCGAGTCAAGCTATGGTTAGACATCTTCGCCTCACTTCAGGATGACGATAGAATCGTAGTAGGCAAAGATGGAGATTGCGTTGTTGCCTTTGCCCACGGTGGGAAATGTCGGGAAGCTGAATTAGGTTATGAAGGGGAACTTTACTCCATCTATATTCTCAAAGAATACCAAGGAATGGGTCTAGGACAGCAACTGCTGAACCATATCATCAATCACCTGCGCAGCAAAGGTAATACATCGATGATGGCTTGGGTTTTGGAGGGTAACCCATCAATTGACTTTTACCTTCGCATGGGGGGCAAACCCTTTAGCAGCAAAGAGATCCAGATCGGCAACGAGGTGAAACGCGAAATTGCAATCGGTTGGAGTCTTGTTGAATAGGAGGTGCCACAAATGAGCCATATCAGCCTTTCGTCTCTGGTTTGGCTGTTTCTCGTGGTGTTTGTGATTCACGACATGGAGGAGATTATCTGGGTAGGACCTTGGGCGAAGCGGAATCGCCAGAAGGTGGTGGCCGCCGTCCCGGCGAGCCTGAAGCGCTCGTTAACCCAGATGCTGGACATCACTAGCAGTCAATTCGCCGTAGCCGTGCTCCTGGAATTTATCGTTTTTGTTCCGTTTACGCTGATAGCGGCGGAGCAGGGGAGGTACTTTATTTTTCTGGCGTTTAATACGTTATTCTTCTTGCATGTGTTTACCCATGTCGCCCAATCGTTGTATCTGAAAATGTACACCCCGGGCGTCGTCACTGCTGTCCTTATTGTGCTGCCTTATTCGTTACTGCTGTTTAACCGCTTACTTTCGGAAAAAGTAGTGACTTGTGGAGAAATCCTGCTCAGCCTCCCGGTAGGCCTGCTGGTTGTGCCCATGGTGCTGGCCGGGCATGAGTTGGGGAAGCGCTGGGTAAAATCCTAGACTCTCTCTCACCAAGAAGGGCCACCCCCCCTTCCCGACACGCTCCCCGTCCACCATCAACATTCGCTTGAACGAAGGAGACGGCCCGCTTTCCGTCAGCACCGTAACACCAACCCGAATGGGACGGAACGGCTCATGTTCATCATGAGCATACGCGGGATACGATGAAAGGCTATTCCCGCCAATTCACGCTGTTCACCAGCAAGTTGATCGCCTCCTATTTTTGTTCATGGGAATCATCACTTAAGCGTAGTACGTGTTCTTCATACCTGTGTTAAGTCTAGAAACCAGCTTTTCTTCAAGTTCAGTCCTTTGTTCTTATATATATGGTTTGTGAAACTGACAACATTCGTCTATTCCTTGGCGATGAAATTTAGCTTGGAAACGCATCAGACAAGGCTTTGCCGATTACATTGGTAATAAAGAAAGCGATTTCATGAATAGGGGTAGCTTTCTCGGTTGAGGTCAGTGTATCATAGTTTTTGTAAGAAGTAATTTTTATAGTGAAGCGTTTTTGATATACGACCCGGCTGGAGATAGGTCCATATCCGAAGCTGGGTCCCGTTATTTACGAAACAGAAAGGATTGAAGCTGATGGATTCACTGCTGATCCGTCCGGCAACACTGAACGACATCGACGGCATTCGCGAGGTAGCTGTGGAAACCTGGAACAGTACCTATGAAACGATTTATCCGGAGCATTTTATCGCCACGTATTTAACCCACGCCTATGCGAAAAGCAGCTTGGAGCAAAGCATTACGCTGGACGAAGCGCAAGCCGCGCGGAAGTTTCTGGTCGCGGAATGGGAAGGGGAGATCGTCGGGTTCGGCCAACTAACGGAAGCGGATGATGAAGGGGTTAGTGAACTGACTCGACTTTATATCTTAAAAGAGCATCAGCGCAAGGGCATCGGCAAGAAATTGCTTAATGAGTTGATTCGTCTGAACCCGTTAATTAAAGAAATTTACGCCTGGTGTGAACGTGAGAACGACATCGGCACGCTCTTTTATAAATCCAATGGATTTGTATATACCGAAGAAAAAGAAGAAGTTCTGTTCGATTATCGTACGTTGATGGCCAAGTATGTGAAAAAAATTTAACTTTAATTTGGAGGCCCTGGTTTGGGAAACGTAGATAAACGCAATCGTTTGGATGAAGAGACTTTTTCTTATGAGATGACGAAAAACCGAAAAGTGTTCATTTCTTGGAATGGGTGCAGGGTCACCACACTCTCGGGGAAAGAAGCGGAGAAGTTTATCACGCGTATCCAGAGCGCGGCGACTCCTAAAGAAGTCCAACTGATCATGGCGAAAGCCACGGGGCATTTTAAACACGGCAACGAAAAATAGTGGAAGTTAGTTGGAGAGGGAAGTAAAGTGACCACCTATCTGGTAATCGTGTGCGTCCTAACCATGATTATTCATGCGGCGGAGACGCTGTCGTATTCTATACGCTATGCCGGTGTGAAACTGAACAAAATTGCCGTGGCGCTGTCCTTGACAGGCATTGTTGTGCTCGTCTCCAGAACGGCCAATCTGATTCAGTCGCCGATGACCGCCAAATTCATTGATTATTCCAAGCTGCACCCGGATTTCCAAGTCATGAACTACTTGCGGATCATTCTGCTCGCTGGTTCTGTCGGAACTCTATTGGCGATGCTTCTGTTTCCGACTTGTGTGAATCTGTTTGGACGTGTGATCGCGAAGCTGGAGGTCACCGGGTCCTTGCCCAAGCTCGTAACGAGCGTGACAATCACCCAGCTCAAAAACGTCAGGCATCATTTTCGTAAACCAACCCTTCGCCTCCGTTCGTATCGTTTGCTGGGGGTTCCGAAACGGTTTATTTTGCTGAATATCGCGGTGACTGCCTTCTATACTGTTGGCGTGTTGGCTTCTTTGTATGCTGCTTATCTGGTGCCGGAGCTGAGTACAACCGCTTCGCAGGCTTCCGGCATCATTAACGGTATCGCTACGATTCTGCTGACGATCTTCATCGATCCGCAATTGGGGCTCATTACCGATCGGGCGATGCATGAGGAGGAGTCCCGACAGCAGCTGGGGAGGATCTATATTATGTTGATGGGCGCCAGATTTCTCGGAACATTAGCGGCACAACTCATCATCTTCCCTGCTGCATATATGATTGCTATGGTGGTGCAGTGGATTTAGACTTCTACCCGAAAGGTTGCGATAGGATGTCGGACTCGATTCCGAAGCTGCAATGGCTGGAGTGGGCAAAGCAAATTCAGGCCATCAGTCAGGCCGGGCTGGCTTATTCCAAAGATATGTACGATCTTGAACGCTTTGAGATGTTGCGTGGGCTTAGCGTGGAAATTCTCAGCCGTTATACCGAAGTCGAGACGGAGAAGGTTAAAACGCTGTTCGCAGGCGAAACCGGCTATGCCACCCCAAAGGTTGATGTGCGCGGCGTAGTGTTCCAGGATGACCGGATTCTACTCGTCCGGGAACGGGTTGACGGGGCGTGGGCATTGCCTGGAGGTTGGGCCGATATCGGTCTTTCGCCCAAAGAAGTCGCGGTTAAGGAAGTGAAGGAGGAGGCCGGTCTCACCGTCGTTCCTGTGCGGTTGCTGGCGGTGTTGGACAAGAAATTCCACGATCATCCTCCGGAGGCGTACCATATCTACAAAATATTTATTTTGTGCGAGAGGGTCGGAGGTCAAGCGGAAGCCGGAATGGAGACGTTGGAGGTCGGATTTTTCGGTCGTGACGAGCTTCCGTCTTTATCGCTTGAACGAAATACGCCCAAACAGATTCAACGCCTGTTTGATTTGCGGCACAGCACCGAAGTATGGTTTGACTAACGTTAGGCGATTCCTGAACGGAAGGCGGGTTTCACCCCATGACTCCTAAACGAAAAACCTTAATCTTTCTGATTGTGTCGCAGCTCATTTATGCGATGTTCTCCGTGGCATGGTTGATTGTGCTTGGCATTTCCGCGTATCTCTTTCATGATTCCGGTGAGGTTCACCTAGGAATGCGAGCATTATTCGCTTATCTTCAGGCTTATCCTGGTGGTCTGCTGCTCGCGCTGATCCTGGGCTGGACTTATTTCGCCAAGGGCAAGTACAAACAGGCAGTTTGGTGGAATCTGCTGCCGTTATTATGGGTGATTCCTTATCTCGGAATATTTATTTATGCGAATCTTTTTGCTTAATTTTGCATGGCAAGATGTACGTTTTCCTATCCAACCTCACGTTGGTTTTGGTATAGTAGAAGCTAGGACTACTATTGATGCATCCCGGGTTGGGATCTACTAACGGATAGGAGAGAGCAGAGAGATGAGCAAATCGGTGTTAGGCGTTCCTTTGGAAGGATTTGCCGAGTATAGCAGAATCGCGGCAGCTGAAGGCGGCGTCCTGCTAAAAAATGAAAACGCTATGCTTCCGATTCGAGAGCATGAAATTGTATCCGTTTTCGGAAGATGCCAAATTGATTACTATCGCAGCGGGACAGGCTCTGGCGGTGCGGTGAACGTCCCTTATGTCGTCAGCATTTTGGACGGACTCCGGGCGAATCCTCGCATCCAAGTGAATGAACAGCTGGCGAAGCAATATGAGCAATGGATTTCCGAGAATCCGTTTGATAACGGCGGCGGCGGTTGGGCTGCGGAGCCTTGGTGCCAGAAGGAAATGCCGCTAACCGACGAAATCGTAGCGCAAGCGAAGCAAGCTTCAAACAAGGCGATCGTCATCATCGGCCGGACGGCCGGCGAGGATAAGGATAACGCCGATACCGAAGGAAGCTATCGGTTAACGGAACAGGAGCGGCTGAATCTGGAAACGGTTACCCGGCATTTCGATCAGGTGGCTGTGTTGATGAATGTGGCCAATGTCATCGATATGAGCTGGATCAACGATCCGATTCACCAAGGCCGGATTCGGGCAGTGATGTTCGTATGGCAGGGCGGGATGATTGGCGGTCATGCCGTGGCTGACCTGCTCTCGGGGGATGTCACGCCAAGCGGTAAACTGCCGGACACGATCGCTTATCACATTGAGGATTATCCGTCCACAGCCAACTTCGGCAGTGAAGAACGGAACCTCTATGAGGAAGATATTTATGTCGGTTATCGTTACTTTGAAACGTTTTGTCCGGACAAGGTCCTGTTTCCGTTTGGATACGGGCTCTCCTATACCTCCTTTGCCTGGAAGGTGCAAGGCGTGAAGCTCGAAGGAGCGGGTACAGATGCCCGGCTGGAGGTCCAAGTGGCGGTAACGAATACCGGATCGGATTTTAGCGGGAAAGAAGTAATTCAGTTGTATTATGAAGCACCGCAAGGCGTATTGGGCAAACCGGCCCGGGCGCTTGGAGCGTTCGCGAAAACGAAGCTGCTTCAGCCTGGCGAGACCGATGTGCTGACCCTGCAACTGCCGGTACGGCGGATGGCGTCCTATGACGATGGCGGCTATACCGGGCATAAATCCTGTTACGTGCTGGAAGCTGGCAATTATGAGCTTCATGTAGGCAACAGCATCCGAAATACGGAGCGGGTAACGGTGGACGGGAAAGCTGCCTACCATTTGGCTGAACTGGTGGTTGTGGAGCAGTTGGAGGAAGCTGCGGCTCCTACGGAACGTTTTTCCCGGATTAAACCAGGAAGCCGGAAATCGGATGGGACGTATGAGATCGTCCGGGAGGCAGTGCCGCAGCGCACCATTTCGCTGAAGGAACGCATCGAAAGCAGACTGCCGGAAGCCTATCCGCAAACGGGGAACCGCGGAATTAAATTAAAGGACGTTCAAGCCGGCAAAGCGAGCTTGGAGGAGTTTGTCGCCCAACTGAGCGATGCGGACCTGGCTACGATTGTACGCGGCGAAGGCATGAGCAGTCCGAAGGTTACACCTGGAACGGCTTCCGCTTTTGGCGGGGTGGGGGAGAACTTGTTGGAATACGGAATCCCGGTGGCTTGTAGCGCCGACGGTCCTTCCGGCATCCGCATGGACAGCGGCTTGAAGGCGACTCAGCTGCCAATCGGAACGTTGCTTGCATCCAGCTGGGATGTTGACCTCGTAGAGTCGTTATATGTGCTGGAGGGCCAAGAGCTGCTGCAAAATGAAATCGACACCTTGCTGGGCCCGGGGATTAACATCCATCGCCATCCGTTAAATGGGCGAAACTTCGAGTATTTTTCCGAGGACCCTTATTTGACGGGCTGCTTTGCGTCGGCGGTGACGCGGGGCATCAAGAAGGGCGGTTCGTCCGCAACCGTGAAGCATTTTGCCGGCAATAACCAGGAGAAGGCGCGTTCGAAAGTGGATACGGTCGTTTCGGAACGGGCGTTGCGCGAGATTTATCTCAAAGGCTTCGAAATGGCGGTCAAAGAAGGGGAAGCCTCGTCGATCATGACTTCCTATAACCCGGTGAACGGGCATTGGGCGGCATCCAACTATGATCTGAATACGACCATTCTCCGGAATGAATGGGGATATCAGGGCATTGTCATGACGGACTGGTGGGCGGTTATGAACGACTGCGTTGAAGGCGGTCCGGCCGACGCGAAGAACACGTCCTTTATGGTACGCGCGCAAAACGATCTATATATGGTCGTTAACAACAATGGTGCGGAAATCAATTCGCTGGGGGATAATACGCTGGAAGCCTTGGCTAACGGCACCTTGACGGTTGGCGAACTGCAACGGTGTGCCATGAACATTTGCCGATTTTTACTGAATGTGCCTGCATTAGCGCGGGAACCGAAACCGGTTGACGAAGTCCGCCTGATCAAGGCTGTTCAAGGTGATCTGCCGGTTGCTGGCGAAGGAACGGACGTATATACGCTGTCCCATTCGCAAAGCGCTAAGGTTATGGCGGATGCCGGAACTGCGGTGGTGAAGGTTCAGGAAGCTGGGGTGTACACTGTTACAGCGCATATCCGTTACGAAGCGATGAACCTGTCGCAGTCGGCCTGCAATCTGCTGCTGAACGGAGAACTGCTGACCACGGTACAGACGAACGGTACGTTTGGCAAGTGGGTCACGCAGAAGCAGCTCCGGATCGAGCTGACGGAAGGCGATTACGAGCTGAAGTTTGATTATATCAAGCCGGGGCTGGAGATCGGCTGGATCGAGTTTATTTAACCCATAAAAAAGGGATGTGCCCTTCTGCATCACAGCGGGGCACATCCTTTTTAATTTTGGTCCAGTTAAGCTTTAAGGCATCGAGAGGAATCCGTCCTTAAAGATTTCCAGCAAATACTCCAGCGTAATCGGATCGCTGTAGGTAGAAGCTGCGGTATCGATTTCGATTACGTGACCGTTCTTGACGGCCGGGATATTTTTCCACGTATTGGATTGCAAGAACTCGTTTTGGGCTTCTTTGTTCTGGCTCAGTACGATGTAATCTCCAGCATACTCAGGAATGATTTCGTTTGATAAGGTGTAGTAGCCCGGACCCAACGCATCTTGTTTGGCTTTTTCCGGCATGTTCAGCTCCATCATCTGATACAGCAGTTCCGTTCCGCGGGCCCAGTTGTCCCCAAATACATAGAAGTTCTTCGTATCATATTCAAACACAGACACGGTGGCGTCTTTGCCGATCTTGGCTTTGATCTCTTCGCCTACGGCTTTGGCCCGCTTCGTAAAATCTTCAACCCAAGCTTGGGCTTCTGCCTCCTTGTTGAGCACTTTCCCGATTTCTACTTGCTGGGCTAAATAGTCCAGCTTGCCCCATGTATAAATGATCGTTGGAGCGATTTCGCTTAGTTTATCGAGATTCTTCATATGCGATCCGGCAATGATCAGGTCCGGCTCCAAAGCGAAGATTTGCTCCGGATTGTCTTCGGACACGACGGCGACGTCCTTTAATTTCTCGGTAAACAGCGGGTTATTCATCGTCCAGGTATCAACGCCAACCAGCGATCCTCCCAGGGCCACGACGTTTGGAGCGTACGTCAGAGCCACGATGCGCTTTGGATTGGCAGGAATTTCGATCGGACCGTTCTCCGATTGATATGTAACCGTACCGGAAGCCGTCTCCGCCCCCGCGGAGTCGTTTCCGCTCGTCTGATTGGTCTCTGATGAGTTGTTTGCCGCAGAATTCTGCTGTGCTGTCTCATTGCCGCAAGCACCAGCCAAAACCGTGAAGGCTAAAATAAGGGGAATAAACAGCTTCTTCATGAGTGATTCTCCTTGTTCACATATTTATGATAATGATTCTCACTATCACACTATGAACCACAATACGAATTTCTTCACGGTTTGTCAATACTCATTCTTAAAGGTATCTTCTAGCAATTTCTTAAGCTTCGATTCGGTTGCGGTTCCTTCGATTGGGGTATACACGCTGCAGCGCAAATCGGCATCCCCCTGAACCTGAAGTGAGGTTAAATTAAACAGCATTTTTCCGGCTTTGGCATGGCGGAATTCGATCATGACCTCCGGAGCCGCGCTGACCTCACTCTGGTTCCATAGCTCTTGGAAATCCGGGTATTGCCGTGACATCCGGTCGATAAATTGTGAATACCAAGGGTCGGCAACGTATTGTCCGTAATACGCGCGAAAGATAGCCAGGAACCCCCTGACGAAATGAGGCCAGTTCACGGCCAGGCTGCGCAGTTCTTTCTTGGCGAACAGCAGGTAGATCAAGTTGCGATCCTGCTCTGGGATTTGCTCGAAGTCCACAAACACCTGGGCAGCGGCAGGATTCCAGCCTACGATATGGCAGTGGCGGTCGGAGATGATCGTCGGGCAATATTTCAGCTCTTGCAAAATTTTATGGAGCGACGGGGGAATTACCGGCTCCTTCTCAACCCAATCGGGATGAAAGCCGCTGTCGGACGCCAAGTCAAACAGGTACTTGCGTTCGTCGGCGTTTAGTCTAAGCGCTCCGGCGACCGCGTCCAGAACGGAGGAGGATACCTTGATATCCCGGCCTTGTTCCAGCCAGGTATACCATGTCGTGCTCACCCCGGCGAGCTGGGCGACCTCCTCGCGGCGCAGGCCGGGCGTTCGCCGGCGGGAGCCTGCCGGAAGGCCTACGGTATGGGGATGCAGCTTGGCGCGTTGCGTTTTTAAAAATTTCGATAAGGCTTCTAATCTCGGTTCCGTGCTCATCCGCGGAGATCCTCCCTGAATCATGGCTTAATATGTTACCCATTATACTAGGATAACTAAAAACTTGTAATAGGATAATCTGCAGCTACAATAGATTACGACAGATTGTACTTCCTGCATATGAAATGCCTAAAGTCCAGCGGTATGATGTCAAGCTGTTGATTTAATCGAATTGGAAATTTCCCGTGCCTGTTGAGCGCGGAGTCACGAAAAAAGGGCGCATCAAACCAAACCCAGCCAAAAACCATGTCAGATACCAGATTTTTACTGGGAATTCGTGAAGGACTAAGGCAAAGGAGGCGTTAATCCTTGGCGCTATTCACCTTCCTTCGAGGCGTGTAGAGTTGGCCGCTGCGTAGCAGCACATCGACCAGACGCACGAGTTTTCTTGCCGTTAAGACGAGGGCGCGTTTGTGTTGATTCTTGGGCACTTCGTGATACTTCTTCCGGTAATATTCACCGAATTCTTCATCGCGCATCCTAACCGAGTTGGCAGCTTCAACGAGGTAGTAGCGCAGGAATCGGTTGCCGGATTTGATGCGGGCGGTGTCCTCCGCCTCGAAGACGCCGGACTGGTGCCTGCGCCACGTCAGACCCGCGTACTTGGCGACGGCGGCTTGATCCTTGAACCGTTCAATATCGCCGAGTTCGCCGAGCAGACCGGCTGCATAGACTTTGCCGATGCCGGGCACTGACAGCAAGCACTGAGCGCCTTGAATGCCGTCGAGGACCCGCTCGATCGCTTTGTCGAGATCCTTGAGCTGCTTCTGGATGCTGCGGATGGATTCGATGGAGGTGCCGAGCACCAGGTCAATCGAATCCTCCACGACCTTGGACAGCCGATAGGAGGCGCGGGCAGCTTGCTGAATGCAGCGGGCGACCCGCTCGGGATCGGGGAAACGATTGCGTCCCTTGTCCCGCAGATAGTCGGCCAGATCGGCCACGTCCATCTCGGCGATGTCATCGAGGCTGAACTTCTCGGAGAGCATCTCCATGAGCGCATGGCCAAACACGGAGCTGTCGACCTCGGTTGTAAACGCATTGCACTTGTAGAACAGGTTCTGCAAGAAGTACTGCTTCTCGCGAGCCAAGTTATGGACCAAGTGGAAACGCATGCGCGTGAGGCGTTGAAGGGCGACATACTGCTCCTGCATGACGATGGTGGTCGTCAGGCGGCCGAAGCGCAGGCGATCCGCAATGACCCAGGCGTCGAGCCGGTCGGTCTTGTCCATATCCGCATAGGCTTCTCTGAACTTGCTGATGAGCTTGGGGTTCAAGGTGAACACCTTGGCCTTGCGCTCTCGAAGCGCTGGATCCTGATGCAGGTACATGGCAGGGTGCCAGCTGTAGACGGAAGTGGCTTCCAAGCCGATGTGAATCTCGGTGACGGCCAACTTGTCCGCTGCAGCGACGATTTGGTCACGCAAGTGCGAGGCGCCATTCAAATTGTTTTTGACGGTGAGTGTCTCAAGCTTGTCACCGTCAGCGTTCATGAAACACGCTTCGAGCTCTTGCGAGCTCACGTCAATACCGACAAAAAGCTTCAAGTGAAATTCCTCCTTTCGCTAGGGATTCAGGGAATGGACGCTCCGGGATGCCTCCGGCGCACGCGCAGATCTATCACCCTCGCGTATGAGGACACACTTCGGGCCATGAGCTGCCCCGGATCTGCTAAAACCGGGCATGGGATGCCGAAGGGAACAGCCAGCGGGTAAGAAGCTCAGACGCGTACCGGAGAAACAGACTTAAGGAGTAGACGATGCTACTGGAGGCAGAAGGATTTCCCCGAATGGACCCTACGTTCCATTGTCCAGAGGCATACCGGAAAGTCCAGTCCCTGATGGAATTTTCAAAGAACAAGCTGGAAATTTGGAGGCTGTTTTCCATCCCCCGGGGGGATGGAAATGAACCTAAAAGAGCTTTTTAAAGATACTATACGAGGAGGATGTTTTATGGAACGAGTGGTTATTACCGGAATGGGTATTGTATCCCCGCTGGGCAATGATGTAGATACATTTTGGCAAGGGTTAAAAGAAGGACGCTCCGGGATATCGCAGATCGAACGTTTTGACGTTACGGATTTTAGCACCAAGATCGCCGGGCAGGTTCGAGGGTTTGACGGCGAGGCAATCTTCGGGCGAAAGGAAGCCCGCAAAATGGATCTCTTCTGCCAATACGCGTTGTTCGCCGCAGAACAGGCAGTTCAGGACGCCGATCTCAATCCGGAGCTGATCGACCGCGAGCGCTTTGGCGTGTATGTCGGCTCGGGCATCGGCGGGATTGAAACGTTGGCGGAAAACGTTAAAGTGCTCGAAAATCGCGGACCTAACCGGGTGAGCCCGAGTCTGGTGCCGATGATGATCTCCAATATGGCGGCTGCTCAGATCAGCATCCGTTTCGGCGCGTTAGGCGAGACGCTGTCTCCGGTTACGGCTTGCTCGATCGGCAATTCGTCGATCGGCGAGGCGTTCCGGCTGATCCGCAGCGGCGAAGCCGATGTGATGATCGCCGGCGGAACCGAAGCGGCGGTGCATCCGCTTGCGCTGGCCAGCTTTGGCAATGCAACCGCGCTCTCCAAGCGGAACGAAGCTCCGGAGCAAGCCAGCCGGCCGTTTGACGCGGACCGCGATGGCTTCGTGATGGGCGAAGGCGCCGGGATCGTGGTACTCGAGTCGCTGTCGCACGCATTACGCCGGGGAGCACGCATTCACGGCGAGTTGATCGGCTACGTTGCAAGCTCCGATGCCTACCACGTGGTCGCTTCGCATCCCGAAGGCGCAGGCGCCTATCTGGCGATGAGACGAGCGCTCACCTCGGCGGGGATCACGCCGGAGCAGGTTGATGTGATCAGCGCCCATGCGACAAGCACCCCGGTCGGCGATCTTGGGGAGACGAAGGGGATCAAAAAGGCGTTTGGCAAATACGCCCATCGCATTCCGATTACGGCTAACAAATCGATGACCGGCCATATGTTTGGTGCGGCTGGCGGCGCGGAAGCTATCGCCCTGGTCCAAACGCTGAAGGAAGGCATCATCCCGCCGACGATCAATCTGATGAACCCCGATCCGGAATGTGATCTCGATTACGTGCCCAATGAGGCGCGCCGGGCCGAGCTTAAGATCGGGTTATCCAACTCATTTGGATTCGGCGGACATAACGCCGTGATCGTCGTGCGTAAATATGAGGAATAAGTTCAACCCAACCAACCGTCCCGTCGATGCGGGACGGTTTATTTTTATTTCACAGGTCAGGCAACATTAGGTAGCCCTTACGCGTTAGGATAGGTAAGGGACGCCGCAGGATGAAATACAGATGAATCCGACAAAGCCGGCATCGTGCGGAAGTCTTGAAATCTGAAACCACAGGGGGGCATATTGATGGGGAAAAGGGGAAAAAAGATAACGGTTTGGGGCGTTATCATTATGCTTCTGCCTCTGCTGCTTAGCGGTTGCGGGAGTGCAAGCAATGACGTTGCCTCGAATTCGTCGGCTTCTAAAGAAGCGATGAATCAAGCAAGCAGCTGGGCGGAAACCGAAATGGATGGAGCAGGCGCTGCTGAGACTGCAACTGATGTGGCCACAGCACCCGCGACCGGCTCTGTCGCACCGGATTCAGCGGCGGCTGGGAATGTGGGGAACGACAGCGAGGCGGTGAACTCCACGTCGGGATTTCAGCAAGCTAGTACCGATGCCGGGCTCAACCGCAAGCTGATCTACCGGGCACACGTCGTGATGGAAGTGAAGGACTACGCCAAGGCACAATCGGAGATCCGCAATCTGGTGACGCTGGCGGGCGGCTACATCGTAGAATTTTCCGAGAACCAATCGCAGCACGAGCTTGGCGGCAACTTTGTACTCAAAGTACCGGCGGCTGGCTTCTCCTCGTTCCTGGACCGGCTGGAGGGATTAAAGCCCGAGTCGTTGCAGCGGAACATCCAAGGACAGGATGTCTCGGAGGAGTATGTTGATCTGGAATCCCGATTAAAGGTCAAACAAGCGATGGAAGCACGGTACCTGAAATTCGTCGAGGAAGCGACCCAGACCAAGCAACTGGTTGAATACGTTAATGAGCTGGAGCGGATTCAAACGGAGATCGAGCAAATTAAAGGGAGAATGCGGTACCTCGACAGCAATGTGTCCTATTCAACGATTGATATCCGCGTCTTCCAGCCGGATCCGTCGAAGCTGACAGCGGCATCCAGCGATGATACGCCCTTGCTGGAACGGATGAAAAAAGCCTTGACCGGCAGCATCGACGTCTTGTCGCTCTTCTTCCAGTGGCTTGTCGTATTCGCAGCAGGGGCGCTGCCGCCGCTTGTCATTGCCGCCCTTATCGTCATCCCGATCTGGATCAAGCGCCGGAAGAACCGGGAGCAGCGCGAACGCCGCCGTGCTGAGCTTAAGGCTTCCAAAGCGACCTCGCCGCAACGGGAAACGATGCCTACCTCCAGTACAGAGGAAAAACAAGAGGATGTGGGTCATGTGGATCACCCGGAGGAACATTAAATTCAAGAAACGAATAAAAAAGTAAGCCCAAGGAAAAAAAAAGTCCTTAGCGCTTATTTTTTTGTGTGGGACTGGATCCAATTTACTTCATCTTAAACTAAACTTAAACGAATTCAATTTCGTTCTATGTTAAGATAACGGAACAAAACGCGGAAGTGAAAGGTTTGAAGATGGATGCTGAGAGATTATCTATAACTCCTGAGAGACATCAAGTATTTGCCGCTAGCAACCGTGGCGTTGGCCGGCGCCTATATGCTGAAGCGGACGCCGCTCAGCAGCAACCGGTAATCACAAGATTTAAGCCTCACTGAAGTATTCGCTTAAAAACTCACGGAAGCGCCGCGCCGCTTCAGACAAATAACGGCGTTCCAGCCAAGCAACGGAGTAGACCCGCCGGCAATCCGGGCTTTCGATTCGCAGCATCGGGTAGGCTGGGCGTTCATCCTTCCGGCAGGCCGGCATGAAGGCAACGCCTAATCCGGCTTGAACGAGGCTGCCCAACGCGCTGGGTTCATCGACCTCGCACACGATGCGCGGACGGAAGCCGGCGGCATGGCAAAACGACTCGTTGATTTTGTGAAACGGATGCCCCGTTTTATATTCAATGAAAGATTCGTCCGCCACGTCTTCGAGGCGGATGTTTTCTCTATCTGCCAGCCGGTGGCCGGGCGGTACAGCTAAGAAGACTTCGGCATTCAGCACCGGCTGTTCACACACCCCGGGATAATCCAGTGAGGAAGCGGTGAAGCACAGATCCACCTCGCCGGACTCCAGCAGCTGAATCATCTCCGCAGCGGATGCGGGGGACGTCTGGAGAATCCGGAAGTTGACCTCCGGATAGACTTCGCGAAAAGCCCTCAGTGCGGACGTAATCCGCCCCAGCGTATTGGTGGCCAAATGAATGCTGCCGCGCTCCATTCCCGCCAGATCCGCCACCTCACGGCGCCCCTCCTCCAGGACATCCAGCGCGGCCTCTACTTTTTTCAAGAAGGCTTTGCCAAAGGCGTTGAGCCGAATTTGACGATTTTGCCGATCAAACAGCGGGACCCCCAGGTCCTCCTCAAGCCTGGAGATCGTCTTGCTGAGCGCAGGCTGGGCAATATGCAGCTCTTGGGCAGCACGGGTCATATGCTCCAAACGAGCGACAGTGCGAAAATATTCCAATTGCAGCATCTCCATGTCGATGCCAACTCCTTTAGATTTACTCTGAATCGATAACCTTAAGTTTATGAATCTATAATTTAATATATATTTTTCATTATTATTATTCAATCATACAATAACTTGTGAGGAGATCGATAGGAGGAGATTGCGATGAAAAATGCTGTTTCTACCGGTACGTCTGCTGCGAGTGAGAAGCTGATCCGCATTTTGGCGTTTACGATGACTTTGTCATCCATGGGCGCCACGCTTTTTAATATCGTACTTCCGGATATGAAAGAGGAATTTGGCTTGTCCGTGACTCAGGTCAGCTGGGTAACAACGATTTATGGACTGATTTATGCCATCGGTGCGGTGATCTATGGGAAATTGGCCGATGCTTTTTCGTTGAAAAAGCTGCTGACGTTTGGATTTCTTCTGTTCTGCGTAGGTTCGCTCATTGGACTTTCGGCGCAGGCGTATTGGATGGTCTTGCTGGGCCGTACGCTGCAATCTGCGGGAGCCTCTGTAGTGCCTGCTGCGGCGATGATTATTCCGGTGCGGTATTTCCCGGCCGGACGTCGCGGATACGCGCTCGGAATTACCGCTACAGGACTTGCGATCGGCGGTGTGCTTGGGCCTGTCGTCTCCGCGCTGCTAGTGAGTGTGGTCGACTGGAGATGGTTATTCTGCGTGCCGATGCTGATGCTGGTGATGTTGCCGTTTTATCGGAAGTACCTCAGCGATGAACCGCTTCAATCCGTCCAAATCGACTGGCTTGGCGGAGGCTTGCTTGCCGGTACAGTTACCCTGTTGTTGCTTGGGGTGACCTATGGGGGATGGGAGTTGTATTTGGGCAGCTTCATCGGGTTTCTCCTGTTTGTTTGGCGCATTCTCCGTGCCCAGCAGCCGTTTGTGAATCCGCGGCTTTTTCGGAATAAAAGCTATTCGTTTGGTCTCCTGCTGTCGGCGCTGGTTATGGGGATCGGGTATGCGCTGCCGTTTCTCACGCCGCAGCTGCTGGCTGAGGTGAACCGGCTTCCTGCTGGCTGGATTGGATTTGCGATGGTGCCGGGAGCTGCCGCATCGGCCATCCTTGGCCGCAAAGGAGGCAGGCTGGCGGACACCAAGGGCAATGCCTTTGTGTTTTATCTGGCGTCGTCGTTGCTCATTAGTTGCTTCTTTCTCTACTCCGGGGTGTCCGGGGCATCGGCGGGTTGGGTTGCCGCGATTCTGATTCTTGGGAATGTGGGACAGATGTTCATGCAGTTAGCGTTGTCGAACACGATATCCCGCACCTTGCCGAAGGAGCAGACAGGGGTAGGCATGGGGATGCTGTCCATGCTGAGCTTTTTGTCCGGTACGGTCGCGATCAGCCTTTACGGCAAAGCTGTGGATTTCGGAGCGACGTCACATTGGAATCCGCTAAATCCATTTGAGGGTTCCGCCGTGTATTCCAATGTCGCTCTGGTTTTGGCGCTGCTGCATATCGGCATCCTGCTGTTCTACCGTTATTATGCTCGGCAATTTGGAGGTGCGACGAAGTCTTTGCTGAGTGACGGAATCCGTGTGGCAAAGCATGAATAAATCACAAATATCCATATAGAAGATCACTTTATTCTCGTTACTCCTCCTGGGGTTGATAGTAGAATGGAAGAAGATGAACGCTAGTCCAATTTAGATGAGAACCTACCAGGAGGATCGAGAATGCCTATCTTTTTCGATGAAGCGAAAGGCCTTTTCCATTTGCAGTCCCGCAATACAAGTTACTTGATTCAATTGGTTCACGGGTATCCTGCCCATGCTTATTTCGGGGCCAAGCTGCGCCATGGCAGCAACCTCGATCAGCTGCTGACCTTCCAGGAACGCGCTTCGTTTAGTCCGAACCCGATCCCGGAGGATAAGTCGATTTCGCTGGATTCTCTCCCACAGGAATATCCGCAATACGGAACAAGTGACTTCCGGAGCCCGGCATATCAGGTGCGGCTTGCGAACGGTACCCGGGCAACCGAGCTGACGTATCGCTCCCACCGGATCGTTCCGGGTAAGCCGGTGCTGAAGGGGCTTCCTGCTGTATATGTTGAGCAAGACCATGAGGCAGAAACGCTGGAGCTGGAGCTGGAAGATCGCGTTTCCGGACTGGTCGTCGTCCTGAGCTATACAGTGTTTGCTGATTTTGACGCCATCGCCAGATCCGCCCGGCTCACGAACGGAAGCAGCGAGTCGATCCAACTGGAGCGGGCGCTCAGCGCCTCGGTGGATTTCCCGGACGCGGCTTACGACGCCTTGTATTTATCCGGCGCTTGGGCTCGTGAACGCCATGTGCAGCGCAGACGGCTCGCACCGGGGGTGACCGGGATCAGCAGCCGCCGCGGGTCGAGCTCCCACCAGCAGAATCCGTTCCTGGCGCTGCTGCGGCCGGATGCGACGGAGCAGCATGGTGAGGTTTATGGCTTCAGCTTGGTTTACAGCGGCAGCTTTACCGCTGAAGCCGAGGTTGAGCAGTTTGGGACAACCCGGGTTCAGATCGGGATCAACCCTTTTGACTTTACGTGGAAGCTGGAGCCGGGCGAGAGCTTTCAAACCCCGGAGGCGGTGCTTGTGTATTCTGCTGATGGGCTGGGAGGCATGTCCCGAACCTATCACCGGTTGTATCGGACTCGGCTCTGCCGCGGGCAATTCCGCGATCAGGAGCGGCCAATTCTCGTTAATAACTGGGAAGCGACGTATTTTGATTTCAACGCGGACAAGATCGAGGCGATTGCCCAAGCGGGCAGCGAGCTGGGCATCGAGCTGTTCGTGCTCGACGACGGTTGGTTTGGCCGGCGCGACCGGGATAACAGCTCGTTAGGCGACTGGTTCGAGGACCGCCGCAAGCTGCCTGACGGGCTCAAGGACCTGGCCCGCCGCGTGAAGGACACCGGGCTGCAGTTCGGCCTTTGGTTCGAGCCGGAAATGGTCTCCCCGGACAGCGATCTGTACCGGGCGCATCCCGACTGGTGTCTGCACGTTCCGGGGCGGCGGCGGACAGAAGCCCGCGACCAGCTGGTGCTGGATATGTCGCGCAGCGATGTGCGTCAGTATCTGTATGAGCGCTTAAGTGCCATTTTCTCGACGGTGCCGATTACGTACGTGAAATGGGACATGAACCGGAACATGACGGAGATTGGTTCAGCGGTCAGCCCGGCGGAGCGGCAGGGGGAAGTCGCCCACCGTTATATGTTGGGGCTGTACGAGCTCTTGGAGCGTCTGACGAGCGAGTTCCCGCATATTTTGTTCGAAAGCTGCTCCGGCGGCGGCGGGCGGTTTGATCCGGGCATGCTGTACTACATGCCGCAGACTTGGACGAGCGATGACACGGATGCGGCGGAGCGTTTGAAAATTCAATACGGCACCAGCATCGTATATCCGGTGTCGACGATGGGCGCGCACGTCTCGGCGGTGCCAAACCACCAAGTAGAGCGGACGACCCCGCTGACGTTCCGAGGGGATGTGGCCATGTCCGGCAATTTTGGCTACGAATTAGATCTTACCCGGTTTACGGAAGAAGAGAAGGAGACGGCCAAACGCCAGATCGCACTCTACAAAAAAATCCGCGGATTGGTGCAGCAAGGGGATCTGTACCGTCTGCAAAGCCCGTTCGAAGGAAATGAGACGGCGTGGATGTTCGTTAGCCCGGATCAGAGCGAAGCGTTGCTGTTCTATTTCCGCGTCCTTGCGGAACCTAATGGCCCGCTGCGCAGCGTCAAGCTGCAAGGACTTGACCCGGCCAAAGATTACGAGGTGGTCGGAAGCGGCGAAGTGTATGGCGGCGACCGTTTGATGAACGCCGGCTTGTCCATGGCTTCGGTGCGCGGCGATTTCAGCAGCAAGATGGTTCACTTGAAAGCGAAGCTATAAATAACGCAAAGACCTGAGGGAGGTTAACTCCATCAGGTCTTTTTTTGATGATGCTTACGCAGGTTTCACTATATCATGGCAGCCGGGGAACATCCCCGTGGAAATGGCGATGCGGTTCCAGCAGTTGATAACTTTCATCCCAAATCCCTCCATTGGATAATGATTTGTGCTTACGCTAGACTCCTCATATCTTATCGAAAAAAAGAAAAATAACCCAGCCCCTATGCAAAAGGGACTGGGCGGTGGGTGGTTCGATTAAAACTTGAAGATATGTATCGTCTTCTGCAGCTGGAACACGGCATTTTTCATCGCTTCGGCCTCTTCGGCCATCGCGCGGATCGAGGTAATCTGCTCGTTCATGGATGCCGAGACTTGTTCCGTGCCTGCCGCGGATTCCTCGGTGATGGCGGAAATGTTCTGAATCGCCGATGAGATGTTCTGCGCACTCTCCAGCATCTCCTCGCTCTCTCTGGCGAATGCGGCGATTTCCTCACTAATATACTGCACGCTTTGCACGATCTCTTGGAAGATTTGCTCTGCTTCCCGGATCATTTCGCTTTGCTGCCGGACAACTTCTTCATTGATTTTAATGTTCTGTCCAGCTTGCTTCACGTCTTGTTCGATGCTGCGAACCAGATTAAATACCTCTTTGGTTGAGGCGGTGGATTCTTCAGCCAGCTTGCGAACCTCGTGGGCAACCACGGCAAACCCGGCTCCATGTTCGCCCGCCCGCGCCGCTTCAATCGAAGCGTTCAGCGACAGCAGATTGGTCTGTTCAGCAATTTCAGAGATGGTTGCCGTAATTTTGGTGATCCCCTGCGCGTTTTTCGCCAAAGCCTCGATGGACTCAGCCACTTTCTCAGTTGCTTCGATGTTCTTGCGCATCCCGCTCGCTTGACGGGAGACGGACTCACGTCCACGCTCTACCAATTGAATCATTTCTTCGGAACGCTGATTCATCTCACGGGAGGCTTCGGTGTAATTGCTCACCTTCTGCTCAATCTCGCCAATCGCGTCCTTCATGCCGCTGACATCTTCGGAGATGGCGTTGGCACCAAGAGCCAGCTCGTTGGAGGAGTGGGTGACTTGGGTCATGACTTCAATCAGCTCCTGGTTGCGGTCGGAAATCTTCCGGCTGGAATCCATTACCTTGCGGGTGATATCCGACGTTTCCTGGAGGATCTTGCGCAGCTTGTCCACCATGCTGTTGAAGGAGCGGCTGAGATCATCCATGCCTCCGGATTCCGAAATTCGACTGGTAAAATCCCCTTTGGCGATTTTGGCCGAAGCGCTGGTGATATCATCGAATGAATCCGTAAGCGCTTTCTGGAGGTAACGCGAAAGCGGGAAGGTAAGCGCTGCCAACACGACGATCAGCAAGATACCGATGACGATATGTCCCAGCAGGATGAAGGCGAGCAGCGATGGTACGGCAAAGAGCGCGGCCACAAGATAACAGGCAGCGGAGATCTTTCCGGATAAGGGAAGTCGGTTGAACCATGTCATGGGATTCATGTCCTCCTTAAGTAATAGGTGAATTCTACCATGATTATATCATTCAACACGTCAGGGGTATAGAATGAAATCTTCCGCGAAATGCTATCCGAAGGTTGAAAATCATCCAATTTTGTCTATTGATAATATTTGTGATACCCATATTGACAATAAACTTGATGCTCTGTTAAATATAGTAATGGATTGTTTCGCATACGAAATATTAAAGAGTAGAACTAAGTGTTAAAGGATGAGCACCGTTTGGACCAGAAGCAACGCATGCATGAGATCGTGGAATCCTTCCGCGAGGTGAAGAGAGCCTTTTACCAATTGCTATCCAAACAAGCCGAGCCCTTCGGCATCACCGGCATCCAGTTCATGGCCTTAAAGCGAATTCATCATCATCCGCAAATCGGGGTGACGGAGCTTGCCGAACAGATGCGGATGGGGAACAGCACGGTCAGCGGCGTGATTGATCGTCTGGTCAAAGCGGGGCTCGTGGAGCGCGGACGGGTGGACAGCGATCGGAGGTCCGTGTTCTTGCAAATCACCGACAAGGGAATGGAGGTATATCGGAAGACGGACCTCGAATATACCCGGGCGTTCTCGGCGGTCCTGGAGGCAGCGGGGGAAGACATCGACCAGATGCTGCAAACCCACCGCAAAATTATCGCATCCTTAGAGAAAGTGAGAGAGGAAACCTATGAACAGTAATACTGCTGCTGTACCGGCCGTTAACTTCAAGAGATGGCCGATTGTAATGGCGCTATTAATCGGGGCATTTGTGTCCCTCCTGAACCAAACCTTGATGAACGTTGCCCTGCCGAAAATGATGGACGACTTGGGCGTTGGAGCGACGACGATCCAATGGTTAACGACTGGATTTATGCTGGTGAACGGCGTTTTGATTCCGATCAGCGCCTTTTTGATGGAACGATTTACGACACGGATGCTGTTTATTTCCGCCATGGTTTTGTTCTCGGCGGGCACATTCATTTGCGGAATCGGTTCTAACTTTGAAATGGTGCTCATCGGGAGACTGGTGCAGGCGGCCGGCGCCGGTGTGCTGATGCCGCTGATGACCGTCGTCTTCCTGACGATCTTTCCGATTGAGAAGCGCGGGCAAGCGATGGGGATGATGGGGATCGCCATGATCTTCGCCCCTGCGGTTGGACCAACGCTCTCCGGCTGGATCATTGAGCATCACCCATGGAATGTTTTGTTCTGGATTATTTTCCCGTTTGCGGTTCTTTCGATTATTCTTGGCGTAATCTTTATGAAAAATGTAACCCAGGTTGGCCGTCCAAACCTGGACGTCTTGTCGATCATCTTGTCGACAATCGGCTTTGGCGGTATCTTGTATGGGTTTAGTGAAGCTGGCAGCACCAGCTGGGGCGAGACAGATGTTGTCGTCAGCCTGATTGTCGGCGTTATCACCTTGGGCTTGTTCCTGTGGCGTCAACTGATATCAGATAAGCCGCTGCTGGAGTTCCGCGTATTCCGTTACGATATGTTTTCGCTGACTACGATCATCAATGTGGTGATCACCATGGCGCTGTATGCGGCGATGATCTTGCTGCCGATTTACCTGCAGAACATCCGCGGCTTCTCCCCCGTGGAATCCGGGCTGCTGTTGATGCCGGGGGCAATTTTGATGGGGATTATGTCGCCGATTACCGGGATGATCTTTGACCGGATTGGCGCTCGCTGGCTGGCGGTTATCGGGTTGACCATCACCACCGTAACGACCTGGGAATTCAGCAATTTGACCGTAGATACGACGTATACTCATCTCATCTTGATGTACACCGCACGGATGTTTGGGATGTCGATGTTAATGATGCCGATTCAGACGGCCGGTCTCAACCAACTGCCGGCGCGGCTGAATGCCCATGGCACCGCGATGTCCAACACGCTGCGGACCATCTCGGGAGCATTGGGGACCGCACTTCTCGTGACGATCATGTCCTCGCGTGCCAAGGATAAGGCGGCCGAAATGATTCTCGCGGCCGGAATTAATCCGAAAGACCCGGCTAACGCCCAACAAGTCGCCTTGATCACTCGGGATGCGACGATCAACGGGATTGATTTTGCCTTTGTCGTGGCGACGGGGATTACGCTGGTGGCTCTCATCTTATCGTTCTTTATCCGCAAAGTGCAGGTAAATAAAGAAGGTCAGGGAACTGGGAAAGAGGAAACCGGCATGAAACCTGCGAAGGCTTAGTGAGTTCTCCCATAATTAGAAAAGGTACAACCACTCGATTGGAGCAGTTGTACCTTTTTCATTTTCGCACCTTATTGAGAACAGGGGCTTACCCAAGCTCAACCTCGACTTGGTGAACGCCGCCGTCGCCAACCGGCGGAATGATGTTGCCTTGAATTGGCTGGCCGTCCACCGTGATGCTGGCCACGCCTTTTTCCACATGATTCGGGTTGCTCACGCGGATGACGTACGTGTCCCCCCGGAAGACGCGGGTGATTTCGTATCCGTCCCATGCCGACGGAATGCAAGGATCCACTTTCAGCCCTTTAAAGTCAGCTTGCACGCCAAGAATAGCTTGCGTGATTGCTACGTAGTTCCAGGCTGCCGTCCCGGTGAGCCAGGAGTTCTTCGCTTCGCCGTGACGTACGGCGTCTTTGCCGGCAATCATCTGCGAGTAGACGTACGGCTCCATCCGATGGATTTCGCTGATGTCCTCCAGGTAAGCCGGGGCGATTTTTTTGTATACTTCAAACGCCCGATCGCCGTGGCCCAATACGGTTTCCGCGATCATGATCCAAGGGTTGTTATGGCAGAAGATCCCGGCGTTCTCTTTGTACCCCGGCGGGTAGCTGGAGATTTCGCCCAGGTTCAGATAATACTTCGAATACGGCGGCTGTTGCAGCACGATCCCGTATTTCGTATCAAGGCGCTTCTCAACGGAAGTGAGCGCTTTGGCTGCCAAGCCTTCCTTGACGCCGATGCCTGCCATGACGCACATGCCTTGCGGCTCGATGAAGATTTGGCCTTCGGCGTTTTCCTTGCTGCCGACCTTCTCACCGTAATGATCGTAAGCGCGCAGGAACCAGTCGCCGTCAAAGCCGTGCTCCAGCGTCGTTTTGCGCATTTTCTCCGTCCACTCCAGCGCTTCCTTCGCCTCGGATTCCAACCCGCGGATCCGGCAGATTTCAGCGAAGTCTGGGCCTACGAAGACGAACAAGCCGGCGATAAATACGGACTCAGCTACGCGGCCTTCGATGTTCGCCGTAGTTTGGAACGACTCACCCGGCTCCTTGGAGAAGCAGTTCAGGTTGAGGCAATCGTTCCAGTCTGCGCGGCCGATCAACGGCAGACCATGCGGTCCCAGGTTGTGCACGACGTGGTAGAAGGAGCGTTTCAAATGCTCGAACAGCGTTGCGGTATTGTCCGGATTGTTATCAAACGGCACTTGTTCATCCAGAATGCTGATGTCGCCGGTCTCCTTGATGTAAGCCGCTGTACCCAGCACAAGCCACAACGGGTCATCGTTAAAGCCGCTGCCGATCTCGTTATTGCCTTTCTTGGTGAGCGGTTGATATTGGTGATATGCGCTGCCGTCCTCAAATTGCGTAGCGGCGATGTCGAGAATCCGCTCGCGGGCCCGTTCCGGGATTTGATGCACAAAGCCAAGCAAATCCTGGTTGGAATCGCGGAAGCCCATGCCGCGGCCGATCCCGGATTCGAAATACGAAGCCGAACGGGACATATTAAACGTCACCATACATTGATACGGATTCCAGATGTTTACCATGCGATTCAGCTTGTCGTCGCCGCTTTGGATTTGGTATTTGGACAACAGGCCGTCCCAATACGCAGCAAGATCTGCCAAAGCGCGGTCAACGTCGGCGTCCGTAGCGAATTTCTCGATCATCTCGAGCGCTGGTTTTTTGTTGATGACACCTGGGGATTCCCATTTCTCTTCTTCCGGCACTTCAACGTAACCGAGGATAAAGATCAGGCTTTGCGTTTCGCCTGGGGCAAGCTTCAGCGTCACTTCATGCGAGCCGATCGGGGACCAGCCGCTGGCTACGGAGTTGGAAGCTCTGCCGGCTACAACGACCTGCGGTTCGTGCAAGCCGTTATACAGCCCTACAAACGATTCGCGGTCCGTATCAAAGCCGTCGATGTCGCGGTTCACGGAATAGAAGGCATAGTGATTGCGACGCTCACGGTATTCCGTTTTATGATAGATGACGGAATCCAGCACTTCCACTTCGCCGGTGCTCAAGTTGCGTTGGAAGTTGGTCATGTCGTCCTGAGCGTTCCACAGGCAGAACTCGGCAAAAGAGAAGAGAGAGACCTTCTTCGTCTGGGAACTCGTATTCTTCACTGTCAGGCGATGCACTTCGCCGTTGTAGCCCAGCGGAATAAACGCCAATTGAGTGACCGAAATGCCGCCGCGTTCCCCGGTGATCGACGTATATCCCAAACCGTGCCGGCATTCGTAGAAATCCAGCTCGCGTTTGACCGGCATCCAGCCCGGCGTCCAGAAATCGCCGTTGTCGTGGTCGCGGAGATAGTAGTAACGTCCGCCGGTATCCAGCGGAATATTGTTGTAGCGATAGCGGGTCAACCGGCGCAGGCGCGCATCGCGATAGAATGTATAACCGCCGGCGGTATTGGAGATGAGTCCGAAAAATTGCTCATTGCCAAGGTAGTTAATCCAAGGGTAAGGGGTTTGCGGCGTATGAATCACATACTCTTTACGCTGATCGTCAAATGCTCCAAATTTCATGAACAGGAACTCTCCCTTCGTTTGTGAACGCGCGTTTATTTTGATGAGAAAAGGTTCCTCCGGCGATCGTTAAAAGATCGGGGAGGAGGGTAGGGTGTTTGGTTATTTCGCCGGGGGTTGACAGGAATCCCGGATCACCAGACGAGTTGGGAAGCTGACTGTGCTGAAGGTAGGTTGCTCCGCTTCGCAAAGCTCAATCACTTTGAATACGGCAGCCTTGGCCATCTCATCGATGGGCAGCCGGACGGTCGTCAGCTTCGGCGTAACCCGGGAAGCTAACTCGACATCGTCAAAGCCGATGATCGACACTTGCTCCGGTACGCTGATCCCTTTTCTTGCAAACGCTTCCATCGCAGCGATGGCCATATCGTCGTTGGCGCAAAATAAGGCCGTTGGCCAGTTTCCTTGCTCGATCAGCCGCTGAGCCTCGCGGTAGGCGCTTTCCTTCAGGAATTCGCCCTCAAGGATATACGCTTCATGCAGCGGCAATCCGTGCTTCTGCAGCGTGTGCTCATAAGCTAAGTATCGCTCACGACCCGAGTACGTATTCATGCTGCCTTTCAAAATGCCGATGTCGCGATGCCCAAGTTCAATCAAATATTCGATCGCCTGGACCGTGCCTTCATAGTCATTGGAGTTGATAACCGCCAGATGATTTTTGTTCAGGCGCTCGGTCATGATTTCCGCGATGTCATAATCGATGAGCACTAACGGCGCTTCCTGATCCACCATTTCCCGAACCAGCTCGATGTCCTTCTGCGTGCCCACCAGAATTCCGCCATCAATCCGCTTCTGCAGGAAGGCTTGCTTCACCTTCTGGAAATCGCCCGGCGAATAAACGGTATGAATCAGTACATAAAATCCGCGGGCATTGGCCGTATCGACGACCATGTCGACGATCGGGGCAAAGTAGCTGTTCTGGTAGATGCGGCTTGTGTCTTCTTTCTCTGTCATGCTGATGGCGAACAGGCCGATCGTATCCGTCCGTTTGCCGGCGAGCGCCCGGGCGAAGCTATTCGGCTCGTAATGGTGCTGCTCAATGACGCGGAGCACCTTGGCCCTGGTCGCTTCCGGAACGTTCGGATAGTTGTTGATCACCCGTGATACGGTGCTGCGGGACACCCCGGCCAGTTTGGCGATGTCTTCACTGCGCATAAAGGTTTGTCCCCACTTTCGTAAACGCGCGTTTATAGGGTTATTTTATAGCATCCCCTGAAATTAATCAATTATGAAAAAACGCACGAAAAAATGGCGGCTATTCCGCCGCCTTCGGGAGATTCTCCAAGTAGGTCTTTATCATCGTGATCGCTTTGTCTTTGTTCTTCGCGTCGACACGGAGCGAAATAATCAAGTCTGTATAACCCAGCGGCAGCTCCTTGACGAGAGTGCTGTTGGTGACTTTAATGCCGTACACATGCTCGGTATTGTCCTCGTCGGATACATCCTTGACAAGGTTGTTTTCCGTCAGAAAATCCTTTAATTCACCGTTAACCAAATCATCGAGGCTGAGAAAAGCGCCGCCATTCGATAACCACTCAAAGGTAGGCGCATCGGTTATATAAATATCCGGACTTGTCGAAGCGATCACGGCCATCGCTTTTTGCTGATAAGCGATATCCGCGGTACTCAAGGCTTCTCCTTGCGGCGGTAAGTACAGCATTTCAATTTCCACTCTTTGGAATCCGGGAATTTGCGCTGTCATCGTTTGCTCCAGAGCGTCGACACCGCCGTTCTGGTCGTCAGTCAAATAATTGCCGGCCATGATGATCGACAGATCGATGGGAGGCAGGGCGGCCAGTCGTTTTTGTTCTTCAAGATGGTTAAGATAAGCATTCGTCCCCCAAATAATAGCTGCGATGGCAATGATTCCGATGATCACATAATTGCGATAAAGCCGAAAAAAATCGTCAACCTTCTCAGCGGTCCCGGCAAATTTGCCCCACTTCGCATAACGCCTGCGGGTTAACTCCGCGAGCTTGCGCTGTTCCTCCGTCTCCACGATCCGCTTGTAAGCCTGGATCTTACGCTCGATTTCCTCGGCTTCGCCGGGATCAAGGTTGCGTGAGCGGGATTTGCGCAGCAAAATGTCGAATTCTCTCTCCAGTTCTTCGCGGGAAGCGTTTTCGGGCAGTCCAAGCACCTCATAAGCCTGTTTCAGATTGTCGTTGTCCATCGTCTTTCTCCTCTAAATCCATCAAGGTTTTAATGTATAAATATTATATGGAAAGTGATGCCTACATTCATTATACTTTGTATTTGTATCGAAGGGAAATCGCTGATCGGCAGGAAAAAAGCCGGGTGAACCTTGCGGTTCCCCGGCCTTTACTTTAAGCCTTGGGGTGGTTGAAACTAACGGACCCGGCGCATGGAAAGGATCACTGTGCTCCAATACCCGCTGTCCAGCGGGCTGATTTGAACTCCGGGAGCACCCCAGGTATGAATAAATTTGCCGTCGCCGATATAGATGCCGACATGGCCGGGAATTTTGTCGGATTGAAACCGGCCGGGGACCGTGAAGAAGATCAAATCTCCCACTTGCAGTTGATCCCGCGTCACCGGCACGCCTTCTTTGGCTTGATCCCGGGCCAGCCGCGGCAGGTCTTGACCAAACTTCTTAAAGACATGACGGGTGAAGGACGAACAATCAAATTTTTTGGACTGTTCGTAAGGTGCGGCGCCAAATTCATAAGGTACGCCTAAAAACTGCTTGGCATAGGCGACCATCTCATCCTGATGTTCGGCAACGCCTAGAACTCCGTACCGGCTCGTTCCTGTCTGCGGTGGAATATTGCCGCCCGCCGGGGTAATGCGGTCAAAGCTAAGCTTTCCCGTGCGGGAATCGATCTTCGCTTTGGTTTGCAGCAGGGCGGATACGGCATCCATCGTCATATAGAGCTGACCGTTCTCACGCACCGGCGCCTGAGGCAGAGCGATCGGCTGCCCAAAGGAAATCGCATGTCTCTGGCTAGGCTGGACGGTAAACATCACATCGGTATAACCGAGATTGGCGCTGTCACTGTTCTCCTGCAATCGCAGGCCAAGGCTCTGAGCCACTTGCGTTAACGGCACCCAGGTTGTGCCGTTGGATTCGGTGATGGCTTCTGTTCTCACCGGGGAATTGCCGGATGGAGGGACAGCATTCGAGCGGAGCCGATCCTGCTGGCCGCAGGAAGTGATCATGGTCAGCGGCAGGGTCAAACAAACAAGGAACATCCCAAACCTCAAGGAAATCCGCATAAGATCATTAGCACTCCATTCATTTAGATTAGCGAATCACTTGAAGTATGTAAAAAAAGAGACAGAACTATTCGGAGAGAGAAATCAAAGGAGCATCCATCAACAATGAAGAGCAATATTATGCAAAAATCGTTTGTATCGAGAAAGCCGTCCCGCCAGCGCCGCAACTTGGCGATCGCGACCTGGGAGGGCGTGCCCTCCACGATCTTCCAAACGTTGCTTGGCGGTCAGTTCCTGACGGGATTTCTGCTGTATCTCGGGGCGAATTCAGCGCAAATCGGCTTTGTCCTGGCGATAACGACTTTCGTGAATATTGCTCAAATCGCCGTTGCTTTTCTCATTCAGCGATTAACCAGCCGCAAATGGGCGCTGGTGCTGTTCGTTGGGCTGCATCGCATTCTGTGGGGGGCAACGGGCCTTGTTCCGTTTGTTTTACCGCGCCATTATTGGGTTGCCGGATTTATCGCTCTATATATCGCGGCGTTTATATTTAATACGGTTGGAGCGATGCTGTGGAACTCGCTGATTAGCGATATTGTGCCGGCCCGCGTACGGGGAAGATATTTTGGAATCCGTAATACGTTTCTTAATGCGCTGAACACGTTGGTGATGTTTTTGGGTGGGATGGTGCTGGACCATTATCCGGCGGCGCAGGGGTTCTTTTACTTATATATCGTGATCTGGATTTGCGCGATCGCCAACATCATCGTGTTTATGTTCTATCCCGATGCGGCTTTCGAGCGCTCAGCGGAAAGCAAGTTTATGCCGATGCTGCGTAAACCGCTCCAGGACGGAGCCTTTATGAAAGCAACGTTGTTTCTGGCCGGCTTCCTGCTGCTGCAGAACCTTGTCGTGCCGCTGTACTCGTACGTGATGTTGGAGCTGCTGCACATCAATTATCAGACGATCTCGCTTTTAAATGTGACCCAGACGGTCTTTATGATGGGAAGCTTTTACGTGTGGGGGAATCTGAATGCGCGTTACAGCAATCGTCGCTTGCTGTTCTGGACGCTACCGATCATTGCGCTGGCGATTCTATGCTGGGGCGGACTGTCCGTGTTGCCTGTGCTGCCTGTGCTCTTCCTGGCCCATATGATATTTGGGGTTGGCGTCGGCGGATTTAACCAACTGGCCTTTAACTTTATGATTGGCGACACGCCCAAATCGGAGCGTCCGATGTATATGGCGATGTATTCGGCGATCACGGGGGTGGCCTCTTTCTTTGGTCCGCTGCTCGGCGGGCAGGTGTTGGAATGGATTGAATCGTGGCCGATGTGGACGCAAATCTTTGGCATGCAACTGTTCGTTGGGGCGTCCATGATCGTCTTGGCTGCAAGCTTGGGTCGCAAAATCTTGCGCGATGCATGATGTAAAGCGGATGGAGACAACATGATAATTTGCGACCCTAAAGCTGTTGTGATGGACAGGGGTGACTTTTGGAGGCGCTTTAAGGTATATTACAAGATGAGCGCTAAGCAATGAAGGGAGATTACCATCCATGGCACAAAGAACGGCTTATGAAGGCACTTATCAAGGAGAAAAAGCAGTTTGGCTCAAATCCGGGCGTTATGAGGCGGTGATGCTGCCGGAAATCGGCGGCAATCTGATCGCTTTCCGCGATGTCGAAAGCGGTTACCGTTTCTTGCGTGAGCCCGGTGAACAGGAGATGGAGGCGTTCAAAAGCAATCCCGGCGTCCACGGGATCCCGGTGCTGTTCCCGCCCAACCGTTATGAAGACGGACAATTCCCGTGGAAAGATGAAGTTCTTCAATTCCCGGTGAACGAGGCCGCAACTCACAACCATTTGCACGGATTTCTACATACGACGGCCTGGGAGGTTGAGGATTTCGGACAGACCCCGTTGGAAAGTTACGTTTCTGTCAAAGTGTCGGTTGACGAGAACCACGAGGTGTATCGGTACCTTCCCTTTAAATTTACAATGCGGCTGAGATATTCGTTGAGCGATGATGGCTTGGCTCAGCAGGTGTTCATCCGCAATGACGGCGACAAAGAGATGCCATGTCTGCTAGCCTTCCATACCGCGGTGAATGCACCGTTTGCGCCTGAAAGTACGGCAAAGGATTACAAGGTCAAGCTCACGATCGGGCAGCGTTGGCAAATGAGCGAGCGGATGCTCCCAACCGGATCCTTCCAGCCGCTGACAGATGAAGAAGAGCAGATGAAAGGGGAAGGCGTCTATCCGTTCTTCGCTTCGATGGATAACCATTACACGGCGGTACCGCAAAACGGCAGAAACCGGATGGAGCTGACCGATACGAAGCTCGGCAAGACGCTCGTGTATGACGTAGGGACCTCCTACAAGCAATGGATGATTTGGAATAACGGGGCGACGGAAGGCTTCTTCTGTCCGGAGCCGCAGATCAATCTGGTGAACGCACCAAAGTCGAATTTACCGGCAGAGGAAATTGGTCTGTTTAGCCTGCTTCCCGGCGAGATTTGGGAGGAACGCGCCCGTCTATACGTGAAATAAGAGGGACAACGGAAAAAGCAGCCGACCCGGCCGTCTACGACGGTGCGAGTCAGGCTGCTTTTTGCCTTTGGCCGCTTGGCAGGTCAGTTCAGCGGAGGGTTAGTTCACTCCGGCAGTGACTTTGCCGCGTTGAGACGGGATCAGCCGTTTCAATTGCTCCAGATTACGTCTGGGGACCGAAATCGTCTTGATCCCATGCCGTTCATCCCGGAACCAAACAACGTTATCGCGAATTTCCGAGACTTGGGTCAGGTTCACATAGCAGTTCGTGCTGATGCGGTAAAAGCGAGGGTCTGAGATCAACTTCGAGGTCTGTTCGGCGGATAATCTCTGTTTAATACTGTAATTCCGTCCATGGAAGCAAACCAGTCCGTGAGCTCCGATCTTGAAGAAATACGTCTCGTAAGGATTAAGATCCTCGTAGACGCCTCTTTCTTCGAGTCCGACGTTCATCATTCCAAATCCCCCTTTAGAAGATGCTTTCGGAAGCGCTTACAGTATATCATATTTTATCTGGTTTGGGTAGCTGGCCTCATTTCAGTTTCAAATTTAACTTTATCCCGGGCGAGACTGGACTTTTTGGGTGAATTACGGAAAAATATGGGGGACATCATTTAAACAAGCTTCATATGAAGGAGGAATTTCACTTGTCAGTCTCACAACAACGATTGCTGATATTTGTGGGATCGTATGCTGAAGCGAGCGATCCCGGAGTTTACACATATGAAATGGATTTGGACGCAGGGGAGCTCCGTCTCCTGGATCAAGCGTCCGGGTTAAAGAACCCCACATTCCTGGGCATCCATCAAGATTCCCGCAAGGTGTACGCGATTTCCGAAACGACCTTGGGAGGGGAGCGGATCGGGGAAGTTGTTGCGTTTGATGTGGATGCGGGCGGCAAGCTTCGTGAATTGAACCGGGAAGTGACGATTCGCCCTTCCTCCTCGCATATTCAACTTGACCGCAGCGGTCGATTTGCCGCCGTATCGGGGTATCACGGAGGGAACGTTGGCCTTGTGGCACTTCAAGCAGACGGAACCGTGGGCAAGTTGGTTGACGAGCGCCAGCATGAAGGGCAAGGGGCTGATCCGGTGCGCCAAGATCGTCCGCATCCCCATTCTGTTACTTTCAGCCCGGATAACCGATACGCGTTGGTGGCCGACTTGGGGTTGGACCGCATTTTCGTCTATTCGTTTGAACCTGAATCCGGACAGCTGGTTTACCGAAGCGAAGCGTCTACGCCGCCGGGGGCTGGTCCGCGACATCTTGCATTCCATCCGAACGGGCAGTGGCTTTATTCCATCAATGAAGTGAATTCCTCGATTTCTCTTTTTTCTTATGATGCAACAACCGGAGAGCTGGCCTTGCAGGACACCGTACCCACGTTGCCTGCTGATTATACCGGGGAGAACACCACGGCAGAGGTAGCCATTTCGGCAGACGGCCGTTATCTGTACGGTTCCAATCGCGGCCATGACAGCTTAGTGCAGTTTGCAATCGATCCGGAGAGCGGACGGCTTACCTTGGTTGAACATGTCTCCAGCGAAGGCGGTCATCCGCGGCATTTTGCGCTTACCCCGGACGGTAAACATCTGATTGCGGCGAACCGGGATAACAACTTGCTGGCTGTCTTTACGGTTGATCCCGATAGCGGACGCTTAACGTTTACCGGCCGAACCGTATCCGTATCCAAGCCGGTTTGCGTAAAGCCGGTATGGTTCTAACTATTTTATTTGCAAAGTCTTAACGGCTCGCTTAAGATTAACGCAGGGGAATACCCTCCAGTAACTGTGAAGGAGCCGTTTGTGACTCATGACGTTTTTTAAGGAACTGTTTCAAATGGCGGGATTCCGCAGGGTGCTTGCCCTGCTGTTTGTCGTCCTCGTTTTGTATTTCGCCCGCAGTATGCTGAATATGCTGCTCATTACGTTTATTCTGACGTATTTAATCAATCGGCTGCACAATTTCATCAGCCGGAACGTAGCCAAGGTGATTCGCATCAATCGAACCGTCACCGTGCTGTTTATTTACGTCGTGCTAATTACCTTGCTTGGTTCCGCCATCTACTATTATATGCCGGTGCTGCTTACCGAGCTGACCGACTTGGTTAACCAGGTGATTTCGTTCTATTCGAACCCGCCGGTGCTCCCGGATAACCCGATTTTGAATTACATCGTGGAGTACTTGAAAGATATCGATCTATCGGCATATATTAACAACGGGTTTACGTTCTTGCTCAGCACGCTGACGGATATCGGCGAATGGAGCTTAAATCTGTTCATCGCGATCGTACTCAGCTTGTTCTTCCTGCTGGAGAAAGAGAAGGTCACGAACTTTGCCGTCCAGTTTCGGGAAAGCCGGATCGGAGGGTTGTTCAAGGAGCTGGAGTACTTCGGTCGCAAATTCGTTCAGTCCTTCGGCAAAGTGATTGAAGTGCAGTTTTTGATTGCAACGGTAAATGCGGTATTATCGACCATTTTCCTATGGATTTTAGGGTTTCCGAATCTGATCGCCCTGGCGATCATGATCTTCCTGCTAGGGCTTGTTCCAGTTATGGGGGTTATCATTTCGCTGATTCCGCTGTGTGCGATCGCTTTTAAAATTGGCGGATTGATCAAAATCGTCTATGTCCTCATCATGATCGCGCTTGTTCATGCAGTTGAAACGTACTTCTTAAACCCGAAATTCATGTCCAACAAAACGCATTTGCCGATTTTTTTCACCTTCCTCATTCTGCTGGTCTCTGAGCATTTCCTTGGGGTCTGGGGACTGATCGTTGGTGTACCGATCTTTATCTTCCTGTTGGATATCGTTGAGGTTCCCGTAGGAGGGACTCCACATAAAGCGGTAGGACCTGCAGTGGAGACGGGGGCGCCGGAAGAGAAATAAATCGTTAGATCATGCAAAACCGCTGAGCGTACCTTTTAGGCCGCCCAGCGGTTTTTTCACGGTTGTCCGTAGTTATTCACCTGGGTCAGTGAACCATATGGCTCCAGTTGACCTTGTTATTTTGGTAATCCGCTGCAGGCTGTCCCGGTATCCGGTCCTTCCAGTTGCGGTTGATGACCTTCTTCAACTTGTCCGGAAGCTTGGACTTCATTTTGTCCGCTTTTTCCTGGTCGATTTTGCCCTCAGCCAGCGCTTTGTCGATATTCCGGTTCGCGGACTCGGTCAGCTTCTTCAGATATTCCTCTTCGCTCCAGCCTTTCTCGGCCTGCACGACTTGCAGCAATGTCTTGCCTTGCTTCAGTTGGTCTACCAGGGCTTTGGGCTCGATTCCCAGCATTTCGGCCGTATCTTTGACGATGTGACCGCCGCGGAAATGGCCGTGCGGGTGATGCTTATGCGGCTTGGTTTCCGTCTGCGACGGACTTGGACTCACCTGCGGCGTTTGATCCGCCGGAGCGCCGGTTTCCGCATATGCGGTGCCCGCCGTAGCAGCCGAACCGGCAGCCAGCAGAAGTGCAAGGGTCAATTTGCCAGCCATCGGTTTCAAGTTCTCCATAAACATGGACATTTTTCACCTCTTCGTATAGAATTATTTGGTCCTTGCCTTTATCAGTTTTGACCAAAAACAGGCAGGATATCTGAGATGAACCTTAATATTTGTTAAAATTTTGCTTAAAATAAATGGAATGTGCTGGGGGACGTAGGGGGAATGGAAGTGACATTTGGCGCAAGAATGCTAAAAACGGGGGTTGCGGTTACACTGGCTTTATATGCCGGTACTTTACTGGGATTATCCTCGCCGGTGATCGCGGCGATCGCCGCGATTTTTGCCATGCAGCCGACCATTTATCGTTCCTGGCGTTACTTGATCGATCAGCTGCAGACGAATACGCTTGGGGCCGTGTTAGCGATGCTGGGCGGCATGGTCTTCTCCAATGAACCCATCGCCGTAGGGCTGGTTTGCATTCTAGTGATCATGATCTGTCTGCAGCTGAAAATGGGGGATACGATTGGCATTACACTGGTTACGGTCGTGTCCGTGATGGAGGCGTCAGGCCAGTGGGAATTTGCGTTAAACCGTTTTCTGTTGAGCTTAATTGGTATTTTTTCAGCTTTTATTATCAACATCGTCTTGTTCCCGCCCAAACCAAAGGTACAGTTCGAGCAACAGGTCCGGCAAACGTTTGATCGGCTGTCGCTGCTGCTAAGAACGGCGATTTCCGATGAGATTAAGGAAGCGGTGTTCCGGTCCGATAAGCGTAAACTTGAGGATACCATCAGCCAATTAGCAGATAAGTATAAGCTGATGGAGGAGGATCAGAAGAAAATCAAAGCACCGAAATTTAGCGACCATCGTCAACTTGTGGTGTATAAGCAAATGCTGCGCACGCTTCGCCAAGGGCTTGAGGTGCTGAACGCGGTGGAGCAGCATTATTTCCAGGCGGCTCGCACGCCGGAATTAAATCAAGAATTTGACGAGCATCTGGAGAAGCTGACCAAATTCCACGAGCATGTCATGCTGAAGTTTGATGACAAGCTGAAGCCGGGCTACTGCGAATCGATGCAGTTCGAAACGGAAAACGACGAATTCCTGCGGCGGATGCTGGACCGATATGCAGCCGAGCGCACAGGCGTGTTGCGCTTATCCATCGTGTCAGCCGAAATGTATGAATACGGTCACCAATTGGAGCGGCTCAACCGGTTGGCAGATCACTCCACAGCAGCGACCGGCGATTAATGGGAATAACAAAAAAGTCCTGCCTTTAAGGCAGGACTTTCATGTCATTCATCGTGTAAACATAGATTGATAAGTAAAGTTCATCTTGGTACAATAAAAGATAGACTATCAATCGTTGTTGCAGATCAGATTTCATCCAAATCAATTTTAACATGCTTTTTATCATTTGTCAAGATATCAGCTGTAGATAAAGTTAGATGTCATTCAAGGGAGCGATTTAATTGGACCATACAGATCAGGCATGGCAGGAAGAACAGCGCCGCGTGGAGTACGTGGCCGACCAAATCGACGCCAGAATCCGCAAGCTGGAGCGGGAGGTTGGCAGCGTACGCGGCGATGTCGTTGAGATGCGGAAGAACTTTTGGGACGAAGTAACGGTGAACTTCAGCGAAGCGGATGATGTCGGTGAAACGTCAACTAGCTTACGGCAGCAGTCCCAGGTGCTCGCAGAGCGGGAGAAAAGCCACCAGCATGCCTCTATCGCGTTGGGGAAGCTGAAACGTCTAAAGCAGTCTCCTTATTTCGGGCGCATTGATTTCGCTGAAGACGGCGAACCGGTGGAAGCCATCTATCTTGGGATTGCTTCATTGCTCGAAGAGGGGGATGAAACGTTCCTCGTCTATGATTGGCGTGCCCCGATTTCCAATCTCTATTATGACAGCGTTCCGGGTCCGGCTTCCTATGAGACGCCGTCCGGTACGATCAAAGGGACGATGACGCTAAAACGTCAGTTCGTGATCAACGGGCGCCGCATCAAGGTGATGTTCGACACCGGCGTCACGATTGGCGACGAGCTGCTGCAGCAGGTGTTAAGCCGCAGCTCTGATGCGCAGATGAAGAGCATCGTGGCCACGATCCAGCGTGAGCAAAATAAAATCATCCGCAACGATCGCAGCCGGATGCTGATCGTGCAAGGGGCCGCCGGCAGCGGCAAGACATCGGCCGCCTTGCAGAGGGTCGCTTACTTGCTTTATAAGCACCGCGAGGTGCTGCAAGCGGATCAGATGATTTTGTTCTCGCCCAATCCGATGTTTAACAGCTATGTTTCAACGGTGCTTCCGGAGCTGGGCGAAGAAAATATGCTGCAAACGACGTTCCAGGAGTATCTGGAGCATCGGCTCGGAAGAGAATTCCAGCTCGAAGACCCGTTTGTACAAATCGAATTTGTCCTCTCTGCTCCTGAGGATAAGGCTTATCAAGCTCGGGTCAGCGGAATCCGTTTTAAATCGTCGGTACAGTTCCTGCATGCGATCACGCGGTATAAGGAACTGCTGGAGCAGAAAGGGATGATCTTTAAACCGCTCCGCTTTCAAGGCAAGGAAATTGTTGGCGTGGAGGAAATTGCCCGGCAATTTTATGCTTATGATCCCGCGATCCGGCTGGCCAACCGTTGTGAGCTGTTAAAAGATTGGCTGCTGAAGGCCATCGCGGCCTTTGGTAAGTCCGAGCTGGATCAGCCTTGGGTAGAGGAACAAATTCAGCTGCTGGATGCAGAGGACTACCAGCGGGCTTACCAGCGCATGCGGCGCAAGCAGCATGGTAAAAGTCCTTCATTCAGCGATTACGAGGATGAGAAGACGATTTTGGCCAAAATGGTTGTCAGCGATCGTCTTAAACCGCTCCGGAAATGGGTCAAATCGCTGCGGTTCGTTGATGTGACGCGTCTATATATGCAGCTGTTCAGCGACCTGACGATCTTCCGGGAAGTCCATCAAGAAGAGCTTCCAGATCAGTGGGAAGATATCTGTGAGCAAACGCTGCAGAAGATTGCGGGGGGCGAGCTGTTCTATGAAGATATTACGCCTTTCCTCTATTTAAAAGAGCTGCTGCTTGGCTTCCGGTCCAACACGTCGATCCGTCACGTCATTATCGACGAAGCGCAGGATTATTCGCCGTTCCAGCTGTTCTTCCTGAAGCGGCTGTTCCCGCGGGCCAAAATGACGGCGCTCGGCGACTTGAACCAGGCGATTTATGCTCACGCCTCGGTGCTTCAGCAGTCTTCTGTATTCAGCGATTTGTACGGTGCGGAGGAGAGCGAGTTGATTACGCTGGAGCAAAGCTACCGTTCCACCCGCCAAATTGTTGAGTTCACCCGCGAGATGATCCCTGGCGGGGAGGCGATCGTTCCGTTTAACCGGGAAGGCGAGATGCCGGAGGTTCACCTGGTTGACGATGCAGATAAGCTCCACGCTTCGCTGGAGGCAACGATCGGTCAGCTGCGCGCGGACGGATATGAATCGATTGCCGTCATCTGTAAAACGGCGGAGGAAAGCAAGCAAGCCTACGATCGGCTTAGCGCTAAGCTGCCGGCCAAGCTGATCAAGAAGACGACGTTATCCTTTGAGAAAGGGGTTCATGTCATTCCGGCGTATTTGGCCAAAGGTGTGGAGTTCGATGCGGTACTGATTTACGACGGTTCCGACCGGAAGTACACGAGAGAAGCCGAACGGAAGTTGTTTTATACGGCCTGCACAAGAGCGATGCACTTGCTGCGCATTTACTCCGTAGGCGAACCTAGCCGGTTTATCCGGGAAGCTTCGAAATCAACCTATATTCTGGTTCCTTGACAGCGGTATAATTTCGGCTAAATGTATCACACTAACCGGGTCTGTTTAAACTTCATTCGTGAAGGGTGGCCTGATGGTTAGATGCTCGGCAAAAAAGGCGATTTGATTGCATTGGCCTCCATACCGCTTATTATGACGCTGGGAAATTCCATGCTGATTCCGATATTGCCACAGATTGCCCGTGAGCTTCATGTCAACTCCTTTCAGGTCAGTATGCTGATCACCGTGTATGCGGTGGTTGCGATCTTGCTGATTCCGATTGCCGGCTATCTTTCCGATAAATTCGGCCGTAAAGCGATCATTGTGCCCAGCTTGATTATCGCGGGAATCGGCGGCTGTATTTCTGGCGTGGCGGATTGGTTTGTGAACGGGCTGGCCGTATACTGGCTGATCCTAGGCGGTCGCTTCCTGCAAGGGATCGGAGCGGCTGGCGCCTTCCCGATCGTGTTGCCGCTGGTCGGCGATCTGTATGAAAGTGAGGAGGAAGTCAGCCACAATTTAGGCTTGATCGAAACCTCCAATACGTTTGGCAAAGTGCTCAGCCCGATCTTAGGTGCACTGCTTGGCGCTTGGATCTGGTATGTGCCGCTTCTGTCGATTCCGGTATTATGTTTGATCTCGCTATTGCTGGTGCTGTTTTTGGTGCGGGAACCGAAAGATCGGGAGAAGGCCAAGCCGCTGAGGGAATTTATCTCTGCCGTCAAAGTGGTGCTGAAGCAAAAAGGCCGCTGGCTGTATGCCATCTTTGCGATCGGCTGCATTTCGATGTTCCTGTTGTTTGGCGTGCTGTTTTATTTGTCTGAGCAACTGGAAGCAAAACACGGCCTGGACGGTGTGATCAAGGGGTTGGTACTGGCGATTCCGCTGGCAGCTTTATGTCTGGCTTCTTATGTGACCGGGAAAAAAATCGGCAAGGACAAAAAGTTGATGAAATGGTCTGGCGTCGCAGGCTTAATCCTATCGACCGGCGCCTTATTTGGCATCGGCTTTTTCAACAACATCTATTTTGTGATCGTTTGCCTGATCGTCTGCGGCGCTGGTATCGGCATCGTCCTGCCCAGCTCCGATGCCTTGATCACCGAAGGTGTCGACAAGGAAATGCGAGGTACGATTACTTCACTCTACAGCAGCATGCGGTTTATCGGTGTATCGGCGGGGCCGCCGGTGATGTCGCTGCTGATGAAGGCTGGCCATATGACGATGTTTTTCGTCATCGCCGGAGTGTCGCTGGTGGCGGTCATCCTGCTGCTGACGATGGTCAAGCCGGAATCCGGGCACGGTGGCGCAATCAAGCCCAAGGAGCCCCGAAAACGTACGAAAGTGGTAAAGGCTTTCCATCACAGCTAGGCATAAGGGCATGGACTCTCGGCAGCAGCGGAACGATCGGTTACGCTGCTGTTCTATTGTCCGGGCTTTTTTGGTATGATTAGGAGCGAAAGTGCCGCTGGGACAGAGGTGTTCGAGCGGGCAAAGGTACGAACATCATGATTTTGGAGGGGTAGACATGAATGCCAAACAGGCGGCGGGTTACCGCGCTGCAGAATGGGTAAAGGACGGAATGACCGTTGGTCTCGGGACGGGGTCAACCGCTTATTATGCGATCGAGAAAATCGGCGAGATGGTGGGGAACGGGTTGCAAATTCGTGCCATCGCAACTTCGAAGGCTTCAGAGGAGCTTGCCGCGAAATATCACATCCCGCTAATTGAGGCGAAGGACGTGGACCGATTGGATCTGGCGATCGACGGGGCCGATGAGGTGGATCCGCAAATGGCGCTGATCAAAGGCGGCGGGGGAGCGCTGCTTCGGGAGAAGCTCGTCGCGATCAACAGCGATCGGTTTATCGTCATTGCCGATCATAGCAAGATGGTTCCTACATTGGGGCGTTTCAAACTGCCGATTGAGTTGGTGCCGTTTTGTTACGAATGGACCCTGCGGGAGCTGAAGAGCCGTTACGATGTTCCGTTCGAAATGCGGATGCAGGGGGATCAGCTGTACGTGACCGATAACGGGAACTACATCGTGGATGCGGTCTTCGGACAAATCGCTGACCCTGCCCGGTTAAGCGACGAGTTGAAGGCGATGACAGGCGTTGTCGAGCACGGACTGTTCGTTGGCATTGCGCAAACCGTCGTGATTGGTTATGAGGATGGGCGTACAGAAATTAAGGAGGCACCATGTTCAAATCAATAAAAGCGAGGGTGGACGAGCCTGTCATTCGGGAGCTGCTGGAATATGCGGTGATGTTTGACCCGGATGCGCTGGAGGACGCGGCTCGTTTGTACCGGGAAGAGGATACATATCAGCTGTATGGATATGAAGAGGAAGCGGGGATTGCCGGAATTATCGGCTATCGTGTCAACGCTTCGCAGACGCTTGAAATCATCCATCTTGCCGTCCATCCAGAACAGCGGATGAAAGGGTATGGACGAGCCTTGGTGCTGCTCGCCCTCACGGAAGCATCTCCGGAGCGGATGGAGGCCATTACCGATGAGGCAGGCGCAGATTTTTTCCGGAACATCGGGTTTCAAATTACCGGGTTTTGGGATGAAGCCATCGGGGAAGAACGGTTTCGCTGCATCTATGAAGTGGAAGAGAACGAAGAGGATGAATAAGGTCCGGCTGAAAGGCTGCGGGGAGAACCCCGCGGCTTTTTTTGCGTAATCATCTTGATAAAAATTCGCTCAAGGGATTTGACTTTCAGGCGGCAATCGCCTATAGTTTCATATGTAGTTTCATTATCGAACTATTCTACTGGTGAACTAACTGGACATGTTTCTTGTTCAGAAGACAAGGGGGATTTAGGGGTGAATCTTGAAACGAAGCAGTTGATTGAGCGGTATATGGCAGCTTTTTTCGAGGTCTCGAAGCGGCTGAACGGGCAAATCCGCGACATGATTCAAGAGGATATCACCATGGAGCAATTTCAGATTTTGAAGTACATTTCCTCCCGCGGCAGATGTACCTCGACGGAACTGGCAGATGCGTTTGGGGTAGGCAAAAGCTCCATCACCGCGATGATCACACGGATGGTCGACAAAGGATTGCTTCAGCGGACTCGGGATCAAGACGACCGTCGGGTCGTTTATTTAACGATGACAGAGCAGGGGCAGCGCAATTACGACATTGTCCAAGATCAGATCATCAGCACCGTTTCGAAGTATTTGGTGCATTTCGAAGCGGACGAAGTGGAAGGATTTATTAGCGCGTTTGAGAGATTAGCCAGATTGGTCGGAGAGGGGAGTTCGGGAAAATGAGATTCATACTGAAGGCAAGATGGTGGATCTTGCTGTTGTGGATCGCTTTGGCGGCAGCATTAATGCTGACGGCGCCTTCCATGGGGAATTTAGTGCGGGAGAACGGGGAGATCACCGTTCCGGACGGGTATTCCTCCTCTGAAGCTTCCGCCATATTAGCGGAGGCGGCCAAGCTGAAGGGCGGAGCGGCAGAGACTCAGATCGCCCTCGTCTTTCATGATGATCAAGGCATCGATGATGCCGAGCAGAAAGAGATTGAACAAGGCATCTCCGCGCTGCGCGACCATATGGAGGAGATCGGCATCGCTTCAATTACCGATCCGTTCAGCACGCCGGAAGCGAAAGATAAGTTGATCTCCAAGGACGGTAAAACGATATTAACCTCTTTGTCGGTGCTTGACGAGCAGCGTCCGCTCAAGGAGATCGAGCAAGATATTCATCAAACCCTCGATTCGCTGAAGGTCGAGCACTATCTGACCGGGCAAAAGCAAATTAACGAGGATATGATCGTCAGTTCGGAGCAGGGTCTGAAGAAATCGGAATATTTTACCGTAATCTTTATTTTGCTGATCCTGTTCGTGGTATTCCGCTCGGTGGTGGCACCGTTTATCCCATTGCTGACGGTTGGGCTCAGCTATCTGGTGTCCCAATCCGTCGTTGCGTTCCTGGTGGATACGGTGAATTTCCCGATTTCGACGTACACGCAGATCTTTATGGTGGCGGTGATGTTTGGGATCGGGACGGACTATTGTATCCTGCTGATCAGCCGCTTTAAGGAAGAACTGCAGCATACGGATGACCAATGGGAGGCGATCGTCCAGACGTACCGTAAAGCAGGGAAGACGGTGCTCTTCTCCGGGCTCGCCGTCCTGGTCGGCTTCACGACAATTGGATTATCGCAATTTATGTTGTACCGCTCGGCGGTAGCGGTAGCTGTCGGCATCGCGGTTATGCTTATCGCCTTGGTTACGGTCGTGCCGTTCTTTATGGCCGTGCTGGGCACCAAGCTGTTCTGGCCTGTCCGCGGTTCGCTGGAACATAAGGAAAACCGGTTCTGGGGCGCCATCGGTCGCTTCTCCTTGAAGCGTCCATGGGCAGCTCTGTTGATCGTTGCTGCTGTAACGGTACCGTTCGTGATTACGTACACCGGCAATGTATCCTTCAACAGTATGGAGGAAATCGGCGGCGAATATGAATCGGTCAAAGCGTATAACATCATCTCCGAAAGCTTTGAACCCGGTGAGTCGTTGCCGTCCACCATCGTGATCAAAAATGACGAGCCCATGGATAATGCGGAGTATATGGCACTCGCTGAGAAGATCAGCCGCGAGGTAGAGAAAACGGATGGCGTTGCCAGCATTCGGGGGATGAGCCGCCCGACAGGGGAAGTGCTCAAGGATTTCGCATTAAGCAATCAGGTGAAGACCGTCGGTGAAGGATTAGGCGAAGGCGGCGAAGGGCTGGGTAAGATCCAAAACGGATTAGCGGAAGCCAGCCAGGCGCTGTCGGAAAACGCCCCTAAGCTGAAGGAAGCCGCCGATAGCACCGGGAAGCTGGTGGACGGTACCGCGAAGCTGAAGGACGGAATCTCTCAGCTGTCCGGAGGTCTTACCGCGATCGAGAAAGGGATTCGTGAAGGTTCGGCTGGGGCCGGCCAGTTGAAGCAAGGATTACAACAAGCGCAAAAGAGCGCTGAGGATTTGGCGAACGCCCACAATCAACTGCTTGACTCTTATCAGCAGTTGGCTCAAGGGGTTTCCGGCCTGGGTAACGGTCTGACGCAAATCCGCGAACCTTTGGGGGCTGCTTCGCAGGGGTTAGCCGCCTTGACGGGTCGCTTCAGCAGCCTGGAGGGCAAATATCCTGATTTAGCGTCGGATCCAGATTATTTAACGATTCGCACGACGGTATTGGAAACCGGCAAAGGTCTGGAGCAACTGACGGCCGGGCTTCAGCAGATCGAAGCACAGCTTGAGCAGGTTGCGGCCGGGCTGAATCAAGCTAACCAAGGCTACGCGCAGGCGGCAGCCGGCGGGAAGCAGTTGGCTGAGGGCCTGGACCAAATCGTTGCTGGGCTGGCGAAGCTGCAAACGGGATTGGATCAGGCTGCCAAGGGTCAAGGCAAGATCGTGGGGCAGCTGCCTGAAGTCGAATCCGGTCTGGCGCAAATTCAAAACGGGCAACAGCAAGTACAAAGCGGATTCAGCGAATTCTCCGGTCAAATCACGCAGCTTACTGATGGGCTGAATCAAAGCGTTGACGGCCTGGCTCAAGTGTCCGGCGGATTAACAACTGCCAAGGACTACTTGACGGAGGTTGGAAGCACGGACAACGGTCTGGACGGCTGGTACGTTCCGAAGGAAGCGCTGGAGAACGAACAGATCGAGCAAGTATTCGATACGTATCTGTCCGCGGACCGCAAAGTCATGAAGCTTGAAGTCGTCTTCTCCAGCAACCCTTATGGCCGGGAAGCGATTGACCAGATCGATGCAGTGGAAGCTGCGGTGCAAACGGCGGTGAAAGGGACGCCGCTGGAAAACGCCGACATCGCGATCGGCGGCGTATCGAGTACGTTTAACGATCTGAAGACGATTTCGGGGAACGACTATACGCGCACCGTCTTTTTAATGCTGGCTGGGATCTTCATTATCCTGGTGGTATTGCTTCGTTCGTTGGTGATGCCAGTCTACATCATTTTGTCCCTGGTGTTGACGTTCTACGCTTCGATCGGGTTTACGGAGTGGGTCTTCGTCGACGTCTTTGGGTACTCCGGCGTGAGCTGGGCGACGCCATTCTTCGGTTTCGTTCTGTTGGTAGCGCTGGGCGTTGACTACAGCATCTTCCTGATGGACCGCTTTAACGAGAACAAAGAGTGGAACGTCAGCGACGCGATCTTGCATTCGATGCGCAATATGGGGACGGTGATTTTGTCCGCAGCGATCATTCTTGGCGGGACGATGGCCTCGATGTATCCGTCCGGCGTGCTGTCCATGCTGCAAATCGCCACGCTGGTGTTAACTGGCCTGGTGCTGTACTCCGTAGTCGTTTTGCCGTTCCTCATCCCGGTGATGGTGAAGCTGTTTGGGCAAGCGAACTGGTGGCCGTTTCACCGCCGCTTCGGCGAAGGGACGCAGCAAGAGAACAGTGTAAATCTGTAAACCGCAGGTGTACAAAAGCAACGCCGGCTTCTTCTCCAATTTGGAGGGAAGCCGGCGTTTTGTTGTGGATACCTTGACCTTAACCAAGCGTGCTGCGTTTGAGGAAGCTGCGCAGCGCCCATCCGCGCTCTTGACGCTTCTTATATTTCGGTAGAGAACGGTACACCTCAATCGACTCCTTGTAAGCGCGTTTTGCCTCTTCCTTGCTGCCCAGCGACTGATACAAGCAGCCAAGCAAATAATACGCTTCACTGGAGGAGGATTGGATTTCGCCAAACCGCGCGGCGTATTGCAGCGCTTTCTGCGGATCTCGCTCACGGAAGGCGGAGGCGAGGCGCAGGTAAGGTTGACCGTATTTCACCCGTTCGTTCAGGCTTAGGGCGTGCAAAATATGCGCTTCCCCTTCCTTGATCCGTCCCAGTCCTAAACAGGCCGTCCCGAGGTCATCCCAAAACTCTGCCGACGACTCAGAGAAGTCCTTCGCCTCTTCGAGCAAGCGATGAGCTTCGGCATATTTCTTGCGTTCCAGCAGTAAGCGGGCAAGCTCGCGTTTGGCAGAGACGTCGAAGGGGCTTGCGGCCAACTGCTGCCGGAGACGACCTATATTGTGGCTGCGTTTGATCGGTTTGCTCAGGCTCGGAAACAACCCAACATATCGCCGATCAATGAAGTAAAGGATGAGGAGCAAGACGATGATGGCGAGAAACGGATTGCCTAGCAGCCAAGACAAGAGAAAAAACAGGAATATCTTACTCATGAAAAGTCCTCCGCAATCACATGATAATTTCCAATTATATCACAGGGGAAGGAGGACGAGGAAAAAATAAAAACAGCCGCCTCGAGGCGGCTGTCACATTGATTTATTGGAAGTTGCGAAACGAGCCTGTGGAGCCGATCGAACCTGCACCGGAGATCGAACCCGAGGTGTGAGATCCCGTGGAGTTCATGGAGCCTGCGGAACCCAAGGAGCCCATGGAGCTGGCAGCGCTGGAGCCGATGGAGCTCAAAGAACTGGTGTGCGTGGAGCTTGGCTGGTGACTGTTCATGGAAGAGCCGATGCTGCCACCGCTATAGCTGCTTTGACCGATTCCTTGCGTGCTGTAGGAGGTTTGACCGATGCTAGGCTGGGTATAACTCGTGCCGAAACCAGACATCGAGTTTACGCTGCTTTCCAGTTGATTCGCAAGCTGTGCTACGCGTTGATACTGCTGCATCGCAGTTTGATGCCCTTGGAGTGCGGATTGAATCACTTGCACGGCTCTACGCTCGCGTTGAGCCAGCTCTTCCAGCTGCATCGCGTTTTGTTGTTCCTGTTGCAGCATTTGCTGGTACATCATCGTAGCTTGACGGGTTTGCTGTTCCAGCTGGCGCATCGTTTGTTCGATCTCACGAAGTTGTTGACTGACATTGTTGTACATCTGCTAAGGATCCTCCTAAAGTTAAGTTAGGTTGTGAAACCATCGTTAGGTTACCCCTCGAATTCACGGCTATACATCGAATTAAGCAGATCCCGAGGCCGTCAAGGTAAGGGTCCAATCCCTCGTCCAACCGGATACATAAACTATGGTGGAGGTGAATGCGATTGGATAAAAACGGGTTTATTCAGAAAATCGCCCCCCTTGCCGTCGCCAGCTCGAAGGAAAGCAGGATTCCGGCTTCATTGACGATCGCCCAAGCCGTTTTGGAATCGAACTGGGGGACCAGTCGTCTTGCTGTCCAAGGCAATAACCTGTTTGGGTTAAAAGGCACCGGTCCGGCAGGCAGCTTGATTCTGCCCACAACCGAGTATCGGGGCGGCAAAGCGGTGACGGTGAACGCGGCTTTTCGCAAATACCGGTCATGGGCAGAATCGATTGCGGATCACGCCCGTTTATTATCGGCGCCGCGCTATGCCGGGGCGATTGGAAAGACAGGTCCGGAAGCGGCGCGGGCCGTTGCAGCGGCCGGATACGCGACGGATCCGCAATATGCCAACAAACTGATCCAGTTGATGAATACCTACAGCTTGACGCAATATGATGCAACGAAGGGAGATGAACCGATGACTGCAGAGGAGAAAAAACAATTTGCAGCGCTTCAAGACCTCGTCCAAGCGCAGGCGAAGAAAATCGCCGAGTTGGAGAAATGGACAAAGCCGGGGATTCCCGCCTGGGCCAAGGAAGCGGTGGAGGCGGCGGTGAAATACAGCAAGGACGATCCGCTGTTGATGAACCCGGAGCAGGGCAGCGTGGATTTTTACCGAATCATTACCGTGATGCACCGTCGGGGCTTGTTTGACAAGGGGATATAAGCCAGGACTTAGACGGTTGTCATCAGCGTCCCCCGGTGGTACGATGGGTTGGAAGATTAAGGAACTGCCGCGAGGGAGGGAGTAACGATTCGCAAGCGATTATGGATATCCGCGGTTGCCGGATTGGTTTTGTTGCTGGCAATGTATACATGGTGGTATATCGAGAACGTATCTCCAGTGAAGGTGACGAAAACCTTTGACGGTGCGGCCTGGATGGAGGAGGACCCGACTTTTGCACCGCCGGTCCATCTTTCGTTAGACGGGTATTATGACAAACGAAACGCCCAATTTAAGGGTGCAGTAAAGATTAACGGACAGGTGTATGATAATTGCTTCCTCGTCAACGGGTCCGGACATCGTTATGAAGGCGCTAACTTGATTCGGCTTGGGGCAAGCTATTTCGATGCAGAGATGGTACGCATCGCGTGGTCCATTCCTCAGTCAGAGCTCCCTCCTGAGTTGACCCACCCGAAGTTCCCCGATGCGGAGATTTGGTTAATTAGCCCGGCTTCATCCGGTGAAGAGGCGAGCAACTTACGACAGGAGTTAGTAGATCGTTACTTCGCGAAGCTAAAGCTGAAATAAAAAAAGGACAAAAGCCCTCGTAGAATTCCTTGCTACAAGGGCTTTTGTCCGGGCATCCCTTGCGGGATGCCCATCATGGGAGAGGAGAAACCGGACGAAGAGCTTATGGGGAAACGTAAGTCTTCTCCGCGGTTGTCTACGACATTTGGTGATGTCGATACTCTAAGTGTGTCCGGGCAGAGGGGTTTTATACCTCCATTCGCAAAAAAGTTCGATGATTTTTTCATTTTTCATTCCAAGGCGGATTATGGTACGATATCGACAGGAATTTTCCAGGCATAAAAGGTGAGTGAACAAATCGATGAGAGTTATTTCGGGCCGAGCCCGGGGCAGGTCGCTCAAAGCCGTACCCGGCATGGGGACCAGGCCAACCACAGACAAAGTCAAAGAAGCGATATTCAGCATGATCGGTCCGTATTTCGACGGCGGCTCCGCGCTGGACTTGTTTGCCGGAACCGGCGGTCTCGGGATTGAGGCGTTAAGTCGCGGCATGGACAAGGCGGTGTTTATCGATAAAGATTTTAAGAGCATTGAGACGATCCGTCAGAATTTGAAGGCGACCGGATTCGAGACCATGGCTGAAGTCTACAAAAACGACGCTGAACGTGCGCTGAAAGCTCTGGCGAAACGGGAGGCGTCATTTGATCTGGTGTTCTTGGATCCGCCGTACCGCCTGAAACACGGGGATGCGCTGATGACCCAGATGGACGAGCTGCAGCTGCTCAAGCCGGAGGCCACGATCGTGCTCGAATACGAAGCCTCGTATGTTTATCCTGAGCGGTTTGGGCCTTTTGTGCAAATACGTAAAGCGGAATACGGGGAGACTTCCGTATCCATTTATACTTACGATACCGAGTTGAACACGGTTCAAACCGACGATCAGGAGGAAAAACAACATGAGTGAACAGCGGCAACCGCGAGTGGCGGTATATCCGGGCAGCTTTGATCCTGTAACGAAAGGGCATATGGACATCATCCAGCGGGCCTCGCGCCAGTTTGACAAGCTGATCGTGGCCGTGCTGAACAATTTGAGCAAGAAGCCGTTATTTACGGTCGATGAGCGCAAGGCCTTGCTCAGAGAGGTGACCGGGCATCTTCCTAATGTCGAAATTGACAGCTTCCGGGATCTGCTGGTCAATTACATGGACTACAAACAAGCCCATGTGATCGTCCGGGGCATTCGCTCCGTCACCGACTTTGAATATGAGCTGCAGCTGGCTTCTACGAATCATAAGCTGAACAGTGAGGTGGAGACGATCTTTATGATGACGCATCCCAAATATTCGTATTTGAGCTCCAGCGTCGTCAAGGAGATAGCCAGCTTCCACGGCGATGTCAGCGATCTCGTTCCGCCGGAGGTTGAGATGGCGTTGCGTGAGAAGTTCAAGGATAAGCTGGGGCCGAGCTAAGCAAGGCTCAGAGCTTTAAGGTTTCTCTTGTCGCCGCCACAGGAGCGCGATGGACAAGAAGCCAACCGTCAGCAATGTCAGCATCCACAGCTGCCATTCCATCACCCCGAACGCTTGCTGCCAGCTGGGCAGCTTGACGGCCGGGGTGTCGCTTCCTATTGGGGAGGCTTCGCTGCCGCCAAATGCGGGGAGAACGCTTGGCAGCCAGCGGGTGACCGGCTTCCACAGCAGCAGGGTCAGGACATAAGCATAAGCTGCATGGAGCAGACGGCTGAGCAGGAACGACCGTTCTCCGATGCCTGCGGGGCCGAGGATGGCACGCACTTGCAGGTAAGCGCATAGGCCGCTCCACCCTAGCACCGCACCCAGTAACGAGGCGCTGAGGGCCGGAGGAAGGGAAGGGGCCAGCCCGGACAGGGCATAGGAGCCTAAATGGACCTCGAGAGCGCTTTTCACTGCAACGGCCATTGTTTGATTAGGGAACGCGAGCAGAATAACGTGAATCACGACTGCGAAAATAAGCATATATCCGCCGATAATCATCAGCGTTTGAACGCCCGAGGCGACCGCGTCGCCCAGCAGCTTGCCAAAGCTGCGGCCGTCTTCGCGGCGGGCCTCCTCCATCCGGCGCATGGCCAGGCGCAGGATGGATTCACGCGGCCTGGCTGCAGGCTTTACCGGCGGAGACACCGCTGATTTCGAGCGGTCTGGGAACACCAACTGCAGCGTAACGCCGGCGGCGAGGCCGGCAATCCAGTGCACGGCGAGCAAGAGCAAGCCGACCTCAGGGCGGCTTAAGAAGCCTGCGCCAATCACAACGACGAGCAGCATCGGGCTGCAGAAGTGAGCTGCCGCGGCGAGACGTTCGGCTTCACGCGCGGTGACCTTGCCCTGCTTATGCAGGGTCACCGCAGCTTCGGCTGCGGCAGGGAAGCCGGCTGTCATCCCAAGCGGCAACACCCAGCCGTAGGAGCCGGGAAGGCCCAGAACGCGGCGGGTGAGAGGTTCCAGCAGCGTGCCCAGCCCGTGGGCGAACCCGGAGGCGATGAGCATTTGCGACAGGACGACAAACGGCAGCAAGGCTGGGAACACGATGCGCCACCAAATGGCTAAGCCTTCCCCCGAAGCTTTAAACGCTTCGCCGGGGGCATATACGACGCAGATGACGACCAAAACGGCCAAAAATCCGGTTAGCCACGTGGAGAGCGGGCTGGCGGCCAAACGTTGGAAGTTCATATGTATAGATCCACCTTCTTTGTCATTAGATAAAGACCGATAGCAAAATCACGCATAGTACATGCTATGCATCAGCAGCGAAGGACAGACTACCGGTTTCGCATGGCGGGTGCATGCAGAGAAGCGGCGGGCTGAGGGAGACGCGGATTCGCCGCCGCACAGGAAGGGAGGAGAACGGGATGCGACCATCCAGAGCCAAAGCGTTAAAATCGGGACTGTATGTGCTGATCCTTGCGGTGATCGTCTATGTTGTCGCCTACATGTCTACCCCGTATATGATCAATCAGCCGGGGACGGCAGAGGAAATCAAACCGATGGTTTCCATCCCGTCGGGAGATCCCGAGGAAAAAGGCACTTTTATGCTGACCACGGTTTCCGTCAGTTACGCCAACGTTTGGATGTTGGCGGCGGCTCGCTTCAACAAGCATGCCGAGATCGTGAAGAAGGAAGCGGATCGCAATGACGAGGAGTACGAAACGCAGCAGCGGTATTACATGAGCAGCTCCCAATCGAATGCGATCATGGCGGCTTATAATAAAGCCGGCGTCAAGTACGATATCGTCCCGGAGTACGTGTTTATCTTCGGCTTGTCTAAGGATAGCCCGCCCAAGGGGGATATTCATTCCGGGGATATTATTCGAGAGGTAAAGGGACAGCCGGTCAAACGGTTTGAGGAGCTCGGCGCCCTGCTGCAGGACAATCAACCGGGGGATGTGGTCGATGTCCGCCTGGAACGCGGCGGCAAAACGATCGACCAGCAGGTGGAGCTCGTGGAGATCAAATCGGCTGACGGCGTGCGCAAGGTCGGTTTAGGCGTATCGGTAGGCGAGCTGCGGAAGGTACAGGCAGCGGATCAGGCCAAGGAAGTGAAGTTTGCTGACACGCGGATCGGCGGTCCATCGGCCGGCTTGATGTTTACGCTTGAGATTTATAATCAGTTGACGCCGGGGGACTTGAGCAAAGGCTACCGGGTGGCCGGCACCGGCACCATCGCCGAAGACGGCACCGTGGGAGCGATCGGCGGCGTCCAGTTCAAGATCGTGGCGTCGGATCGGGAGAAGGCGGAAATATTTTTTGTTCCGGAGGCAAATTATAAGGTTGCGAAGGCCAAAGCAGAAGAAATCGGTTCGAAGATGAAGCTCGTCCCGGTGAAGAAGCTGGACGATGCCTTGGATTATTTGGCTTCGTTGGAGCCGAAGGCGTCATAATCCAAGGGCGGGCGAATCCAGTTCGGCGGCGGGAGGCTTAGAGCGCTTTTAGCGATCAATCCGTTAGGCGAATGGGCGCCTGACGGTACTCGCGCAGCAGCTCCTCCGCGCTGCGCTTTGGCATAGCATTCGCATATACGGCAGCGGCCCGAATGTCGAGATTCAGCTGCGGGTGCTCCAATTCAGCAGCCCGGGTGATGATCGGCAGCCGGGCCGTTTGTTTCATCCGCTTCAGCAGTTGCTGCCCGGCCGCGCTAAAGCCAAGCACGCGCAGATACCCCGGGCCTTGAGCGAGCGCCTCTGGCGCCAGCAACTCGCGGGGATGCTGCAAGAGAATATGCAGCAGCGTGCGCTGCAGTTTCGTATGCGTGTAGCGTTTCGTCTTGAGCTGCGCGAGCAGCTCGGCGACGGTGGGCTCTGCCAAGCGGGGCAGCGTCTTTTTGATCCGGTATTCCAGCCCTTCGGTCACCTCGTGAAGGGCGGCCAGCTGCTCCGGAGACGCCAGGAGCAGCTGATGGAAGAGCGGCGCGGCCAAGCTCTCCCACGTCACGGGCCCGCGTCCCGCCGCGAACTCGCGGGCGAGGACCTCCGCCGTGAACGGCGGGAGATACGGCGCGGCCGCGGCAAGGCCGCCGCCGGCGATCAGCCGCCGCACGGCGGTGGCGCTGGCGATGCTCGCGTCCGTTGGCGCGACATCGCCGTATCCCGCGGCCCGGCGCCGGACGGTGGCCGGCGCGATGCCGCTGCCCAGCCGCCGCAGCGCGATCAGGTAGTGCAGCCCCAAACTGTTGTTGGGCTGCTCCAGCAGCGCTTGCGCTGCGCACGTATCGGCGGCGCTGCCGCCGAGCGTACGCGCGGCTGCGGCCGCATAGGCCGCGGGGTAGCTCGCCCCGGTGGCGAGCTCCTCCGCGAGGGCCGCCCGCAGCGCTTGCGGTTCGGCGGCCAGCCGCTCGGCCAGCGGCAGCAGCGCCGTCAGCGCGCCGGCTTCGCTGCCGAAGCACAGATGCGTCGTGATCCCCGTCGCATCCAGCAACGCCACGGCTCCGTAGGCGAACCACTCCGCCGGCTGGGCCGCGTAGGCGACCGGCAGCTCCAGCACCACGTCGACCCCGAGGCGGAGGGCCATCTCGGCCCGCGCCCACTTGTCGACAAGCGCCGGCTCGCCGCGCTGCAGGAAATCGCCGCTCATCACGGCGATGACCGCGTCCGCCTGAGTCAGTCGCTTGGCCTCGGCGAAATGGTAGGCGTGACCGTTATGCAGCGGATTATATTCAACGATGATCCCTACGATCTTCAAAGGACTCGACTCCTTATTCTCCGGGGTGATAGTTTCGATTTTTTATTTATGAATATACCACAATATACCACGAAATCCCCGCGGTACGGCAAGGATGAAATCGGCTGCGGCTTTTCCGCGGGAAAATCGCTTTATTGTTGACAAAACTTACTTAAAATCGGTATAATAACTTTTGTTTGTTTGGAGTGATGCTGATGATTATTCATTTACGTCAGGTGAACTCGTCCGGAGCTCCGGTGAAGATTCATCAAGCCTTGGACGTAAGCCATGTCGTTAAAGGTCGCAGGGACATTACCGCGATCAGTCCGCTTCAGGTCGATTTGCAGGCGGAAGCCGCAGGCGGAGACGTTGTCGATGTCAAAGGCCAGCTGACTGCAGAGCTCGATATGACCTGTTCCCGGTGTCTGAAGCCCTTGAAGCAGGTCGTGCAAGCGGAGTTTTCAGAAAGCTTCAAACAAGGCGACGATCCCGAGACAGACGTACAGGCGCAGGAAGAAGACGATGACTTGCATTATGTCGCCGACGACAAAGTCGATCTGGTGCCGTACGTGGAAGAGACGCTGTTGCTTCATCTTCCGTATGCCGCTCTGTGCGAGGAATCTTGCAAAGGGCTGTGCCCGGTTTGCGGAACGGATCGGAACGAGCGGGATTGCGGCTGCAATACGGATAAGATCGATCCGCGACTCGCAGCGCTCGGCGATTTTTTCAAAAAATAAGCAAGTAAACAAGAAATAAAGCCCCGGTTAGGGTTGACTTGAATAAGGAGGTGGGAACCATGGCAGTACCTCAACGGAGAACGTCCAAAACGCGCCGCGACAAACGCCGCACGCATTTCAAATTGGCTGTGCCGGGCATGGTAAAATGTGAACAATGCGGAGAATTGAAGCTTGCTCACCACGTTTGCAAAGTTTGCGGAACTTACAAATCGAGAGAAATCATTGGCCAATAAGCTTAGGCAACAACTTAAAGTAGTACTTCATTTCGATGAGGTGCTATTTTTTTTGTCTTTGTTGTCACGGCCTCCCGTCAGGTTTATGGCAATTTCGCTTTTCTTTTGGGACGGGATGCTTTATACTACATTTTAGTACCAGGTTCTAAAGAAAAGCTTCGCCAACTATTACATATAAGGGAACGTTATTTATAGATAGACCATCATTGCTTGCTGAAAAGGGGGGGGATACCCATCGAACGTTTGCCGAAGCGGGCGAGGCAGCAGCAGCTCGTCCAAATGATTGAAGCCAACCCGTTTATTACGGACCAAGAGCTGACCCGTCAGCTGAAAGTCAGCATTCAGACGATCCGTCTTGACCGCATGGAGCTGGGCATCCCAGAGCTTCGGGAGCGGATGAAGCTGATGGCGGAACGGTCGTACGACCAGGTTCGTTCCTTGCCGCTGCATGAGGTCATCGGGGAAATCGTCGATCTGCAGCTGGACAAGAGCGGGATCTCCATCTTTGAAATCCGCGAGGAGCATGTGTTCTCCCGAACAGGGATCGCCCGTGGACACCATGTGTTCGCGCAGGCGAACTCCTTGGCGGTGGCTGTGATCAACGATGAAATCGCTTTGACGTTCTCTGCAGACATCCGGTTTATCCGTTCGGTGCATCTCGGAGAGAAATGCATTGCGAAAGCTTATGTAAGACCTAATTCCGGCCAAAAAGGCAAAGCCAAGGTTGAGGTCTTTACTTACGTAGGCGAAGAAATGGTATTCCAGGGGAATTTCGTCATCTACCGGTCCACCGGGGAGGACACTTCAGAAGGAGGAAGAAGTCAGCATGAGAATCGCCATTGATGCGATGGGCGGGGATCACGCGCCGCAGAGCACGGTTGAGGGTGCGCTGGCCGCAGCCAAGGAATGGGGCGATACCGAAATCATTCTGGTTGGTAATGAGCAAGTGCTGAAGCCGATGCTCCAGGGAGCGCCGGCAAATTTACGAATCTATCACGCGTCCGAAGTGATTGAAGCGGAGGACGAGCCGGTCAAGGCAGTTCGCCGCAAAAAGGACGCCTCAATGGTTGTCGCCGGACGGCTTGTCCGCGAAGGGGAAGCCGAGGCGATGATCTCCGCCGGCAACACCGGTGCGCTGATGACCACGGGTCTGCTGGTGGTCGGGCGGATGGAGGGGATCGAGCGGCCCGCGTTGGCGCCGATGATCCCGACTGTTGACGAGCGTGGAGTGTTAGCGCTCGACCTCGGTGCCAACATGGACGCCAAGCCGGAGCATCTGGCGCAGTATGCGCTGATGGGCAGCATCTATCGCGAGAAGGTGCACGGCATCAACAAACCGCGGGTGGGTCTGCTGAATGTCGGCACCGAAGCGAAGAAAGGAAACGAGCTCACCAAAGCGGCTTTCCCGCTGCTTACGTCGATGCCGATCAACTTTGTTGGGAACGTGGAAGCCCGGGACATCTTGACCGGAGCTTGCGACGTGCTGGTGTGTGACGGCTTTGCGGGAAATATTTTGCTGAAATCGCTGGAAGGTACGGCGGGCACAATGTTTTCGATTCTGAAGAAGGAATTTTCGAAATCGTTGAAGAACAAGCTGGCTGCAGCTGTGTTAATGCCGTCGCTGCGCGGCTTGAAGAAGACGCTTGATTACAAGGAGCATGGCGGAGCGCCGCTTCTGGGATTAAGCGGGTTGGTCGTGAAGGGACATGGCTCCTCTGACGGAGGGGCCATTAAGAACGCTGTACGCCAAGCGCGAACGGCGCTGCAAAGCAAATTGACGGAGAGTATAGCACGTGAAATCAGCGGGGAGTGAATGACGATAGTGACAAAATTACGTTCGGTTGGAATTATCGGGACCGGGAAATACGTTCCGGAGAAGGTGCTGACGAATGCCGATTTGGAGAAAATCGTAGATACGAACGACGAATGGATCGTTTCGCGTACAGGAATTAAAGAACGGCATATCGCCGCACCGGACCAAGCGTCCTCCGACTTGGCTTATGAAGCGGCCGTTCGGGCGTTGGATTCCGCGGGTTTGCGGGCTGAGGAGCTGGATTTGATCATCGTGGCTACAATTACCCCGGACATGGCGTTCCCTTCGACCGCCTGCATTTTGCAGGATAAGCTCGGTGCGAAAAAGGCGGCCGCCTTTGATTTGTCCGCTGCTTGCTCGGGGTTTGTCTACGGGATGGCCACCGCCAACGGATTCATTCAGACCGGAATGTACCGGAATGCACTGGTGATCGGTGTGGATACCTTGTCCCGCATCACGGATTATACGGACCGGAACACTTGCGTCTTGTTTGGGGACGGAGCCGGGGCTGTCGTTCTCGGCGAGGTGCCGGAAGGCCGCGGGTTTTTGTCCTTCGATCTCGGCGCGGAAGGGGCCGGCGGTGAGTTGCTGAAGCTCGAAGCGGGCGGTTCCCGGCTTCCGGCTTCGGAGGCGACTGTGGCGGATCGCAAGCATTACATTTATATGAATGGCCGCGAGGTGTTCAAGTTTGCCGTACGCGTGATGGGAACGGCAACCGAAGAAGTGCTGCGCAAAGCAGGGAAGACCAAAGAGGACATCGATCTCTTTGTCCCTCACCAGGCGAATATCCGAATCATCCAATCGGCGAGGGAGCGTCTGAATCTGCCGGAGGAGAAATGCGTGATCAATGTGGATAAATACGCCAACACTTCGGCGGCTTCGATCCCGCTGGCTCTGGTTGAAGCGGCAGAGGATGGACGCATGAAGGAAGGCGACACCATCCTGCTGGTTGGCTTCGGGGGCGGATTAACCTGGGGCGCATCCGTACTCGTATGGTAATCTAGGCTTTCGCCATAGGACATGCGGGTGGATGGTCATTCACCGGACTTTTACGATAGGGAGTGCACAGGATGGGCAAAATCGCTTTTGTTTTTCCGGGACAGGGTTCCCAAAGCGTTGGAATGGGCAAGGATATATATGACGCGCTGCCGGAGGCGCGGGCGCGGTTTGAAGCTGCGGATGAGCAGCTTGACTTCAAGCTCACCGATCTGATCTTCGGCGGCCCGGATACGGAGCTGAAGCAAACGGCCAATACGCAGCCTGCGCTCTTAACGACTAGCGTGGCGTTGTATGAGGCGTTTGCGGCCAAAGGCTTTCAGCCGGACTATGTAGCCGGCCACAGCCTGGGGGAATACAGCGCGCTGACCGCAGCCGGCGTTCTTAACTTCGAAGATGCCGTGAAGCTTGTACGTGCGCGCGGTGAATATATGGAACAAGCGGTGCCGGGCGGGCAAGGCGCGATGGCAGCCGTCCTTGGCGGCGAACGGGACGCGCTTGCCAAGCTGTGCGCCGACATTACCGCCGGCGGTGCGCTAGTTGAGCTGGCGAATGTGAACTGCCCTGGGCAGATTGTGGTCTCGGGAAGCCGAGAAGGGGTTGACCTCGTCATTGAGCGGGTGAAGGAAATCGGGGCCAAACGGGCGATTCCCCTGGAGGTCAGCGGACCGTTCCACTCTTCTTTGATGAAGACGGCTGCGGAACGGCTGGGCGAACGGCTGGCCGCCGCTTCGTTCAGCGATGCCAAGGTGCCGGTTGTCGCTAATGTGACGGCTCGTCCCGTACAAAGCGGGGCAGAGATTGCCGAATTGCTGGTTCGTCAAGTTTATTCTCCTGTGCTTTGGGAGGATAGCGTGAGTTGGCTCCTTTCCCAAGGCGTGGATACGTTCGTAGAGATCGGGCCTGGCAGCGTCTTAACCGGATTAATCAAAAAAATCGATAAATCGGCGCGGCTGTTTAACGTTAGCGGATTGGACAGCCTGGAACAAACGGCTGCAGCTTTAACCGAATAGGCCGATTTAGCCTTAGGTTTTACCATCGCCGCAAAGGTGCCGCTTGGCGCAAAGAATGGCGATAGGATCATAGAGGCAATCTAGAGCTTTGATTTTTAAATGCTTCGCATAGGTTAGGCGAAAGGAGATGAACCGTATGAGCAAACCGCTGCAAGGGAAAACCGCTTTGGTCACGGGGGCTTCACGTGGAATTGGCCGCAGCATTGCGCTTGCTTTGGCCGAGGCGGGAGCTGACGTTGTTGTAAACTATGCGGGGAATGAAGAAGCCGCCGCCCGCGTCGTTTCCGAAATCGAGGCGCTTGGTGTGAAATCCTACGCGGTTAAAGCGCATGTAGGCAGCAGCGAGCAGTTCGAGGAAATGGTGAAATCCATGCTGGATGCGTGGGGCCGGATCGATATTCTCGTGAATAACGCAGGGATTACAAGAGATAATTTAATTATGCGCATGAAGGAAGAAGAATTTGATCAAGTCATCGAGACGAATCTCAAAGGCGTATTTAACGGCATCAAAGCCGTGACCCGCCCGATGATGAAGCAGCGCTCGGGACGAATTATCAATATCTCTTCGGTGGTCGGCGTGCTCGGCAATGCGGGTCAGGCGAACTATGTCGCCGCCAAAGCCGGGGTTATTGGCTTGACCAAATCATCGGCGCGCGAGCTGGCTTCGCGCGGGATCACCGTGAATTGCGTCGCCCCCGGGTTTATCGATACCGATATGACGGGCGAGCTTCCGGAGGAGTATCGCCAGAAGCTGCTGGCGGATATCCCATTGGCCCGCTTGGGACAACCTGAGGAGATCGCCAGCGTGGTTCTGTTCCTCGCCTCGGACAGCGCGGCATATATGACCGGTCAAACGCTGCACGTAGACGGCGGAATGTATATGTAAAAATCACGCCTTTCGCTTCTATGGCATTTTAACTTCAAATCTCTTATAATACCAAAGAGGAGGTGAACCGGATGTCCGATATCTTGGATCGCGTAAAACGCATTGTAGTGGATCGCCTCGGCGCTGATGAAGCCGAAGTGACGCTGGAAGCGTCTTTCAAAGACGACTTGGGTGCGGATTCGCTTGACGTAGTTGAGTTGGTCATGGAATTGGAAGATGAATTCGATCTGGAAATTTCCGACGAAGATGCAGAGAAGATTACGACTGTAGGTGAAGTTGTAAACTACATACAATCTCATACCTAATGTCATCCAAAAGTCCCGTACCTCCTACATAGCAGGCGGGACTTCTCCTCATCTTCAGCTTCTGCAAGCATTCGTGCTTAAGAACTTAGAATGATTAGTACACATGAAGTCCATACGAGGTGAATGTGTTTGAAGCATAGAGTAGTAGTCACAGGAATGGGGGTCGTGACGGCGCTAGGACAAGACCTCGATACGCTATGGAATAACCTTGTTCAGGGGAAATCCGGCGTTTCGAGAATCGAAGCGTTTGATGTCAGCGAATACCCGACGCAAATTGCCGCCTCCGTGAAAGATTTTAATCCAGAGGATTATGTGGATCGGAAGGAAGCGCGGAAGATGGACCGCTTCGTGCAATTTGCAGCCGCTGCGGCAATCAGCGCCATGAAAGACAGCGGACTCACCATCGGTGAGACGGCCGATCCGGAACGGGTTGGCGTTATGATTGGTTCGGGGATCGGCGGTCTTGGAACTTGGGAAGACCAGCACAATATTTTGCTGGAGAAAGGTCCAAAACGCGTCAGCCCATTTTTTATTCCTATGATGATTGCCAATATGGCCTCGGGCCATGTATCGATCATGTTTGGAGCGAAGGGTCCGAACACGACGGCGGTAACTGCGTGCGCGACCGGAACTCATTCCATCGGCGATTCGTACAAGCTTATCCAGCGGGGTGATGCCGATGTGATGATTTGCGGAGGCGCGGAAGCAACGATCCGTCCGACCGGTATGGCGGGATTCTGCTCGATGCGGGCGATGTCGACCCGCAACGACGAACCGGAGAAAGCCAGCCGGCCGTTTGATCTGGAACGAGACGGCTTTGTCATGGGCGAAGGCGCCGGGATTCTGATTTTGGAATCGCTGGAGCATGCACAGAAGCGCGGTGCTAAAATCTACGGTGAAGTTATCGGCTACGGCTTGAGCGGGGACGCTCACCATATGACGGAGCCGGATCCCAACGGACCGGAACGCTGCATGAAGATGGCGATCCGCGATGCCGGGATTGCGCCGGAAGAAGTGGATTATATCAATGCCCACGGGACATCGACCCCGGTTGGCGACCGCTCGGAGACGATTGCGATCAAACGTGCGTTTGGAGACCATGCTTATAAATTGGCGGTCAGCTCGACGAAATCGATGACCGGCCACTTGCTTGGGGCTGCCGGCGGGGTGGAAGGCGTCATTTGCGGGCTCACCTTGAAGCATGGCATCATTCCGCCAACGATCAACTTGGAGCATCCGGATCCGGAATGTGATCTGGACTACGTTCCGAACGAAGCCAGACGTGCGGATGTCCGCGTCACGATGTCCAACTCGTTTGGATTCGGCGGACACAACGCCACGATCATCATGAAGAAATACGAAGCATAAGGGGTTAAGTCCGGTGAATGGAGATCTGAAGCAGTTACAGCAAAAACTTGAACTGGCATTCCAAAATCGGCAGCTTCTGAAACAAGCCTTCACTCATGCGTCATACGTGAATGAGCATCGCTTCAGTCAATATGAGGATAACGAACGGCTGGAGTTCTTGGGCGATGCCGTTCTCGAATTGACCGTTTCGGAGCATTTATATCGGTTATTCCCGGATCGTCCTGAAGGCGAGCTGACCAAATTGCGCGCCGCGATCGTCTGTGAACCGTCGCTCGTGAAATTTGCCGAAAACCTAGAGTTTGGAAAATACGTCCTGCTAGGCAAAGGCGAGGAGTTGACGGGTGGGCGAACTCGTCCTGCATTGCTCGCGGATGTGTTCGAATCCTTTATTGGCGCTTTGTACTTGGACCAGGGCCTGGAAGCAGTTACTGCGTTCCTTCATCGCCATGTATTCCCTAAATTGACCCTTGATGGCAAGCTGTCGACCGGCGACTTCAAGACGGAGCTGCAGGAATTGACGCAGCATCATGGCATGGGCACATTGGAATACCGGATCATTGAAGAACGGGGACCGGCCCATGAACGCGAATTCGTTGCGGAGGTCCGCATGGATGGGCGTCCGCTTGGCCAGGGTACCGGCAGATCCAAGAAGGAAGCCGAGCAGCAGGCCGCCGCCGTGGCATTGGAGTTGCTTAAGAGCTCTGAGCTTGGCGGTTAACCAAGTCATTTTGAAACAAAAAAGGTCGTCCCTGTCACTTGAAGCTCAAGCGGGGGACGACCTTTATTCATATCCACTGCCTTCCGAAGATCTGTAACGCTGACCACCGTTGTTATTTGTAGTGAAACGTGAAATTGAAAGATGTAACGCTTGTAGGAGAGCTTATTAAGCGATTTCTCCTTAAAAAAACGGGGTTTCGCAGAAAATAAGCATGCTGATCAGCGTTAGATAATGGAACGTGTGCATTTTGCCCAAATAAGCATCCTGGTAAGCGTTAGAGCATATGCGATGCGAGTACGGGTACTTAAAGACGGATACTTATTCAGTACAGGGATGCCGTAACGATTCAACAAAGCTTAAGGCAGCCGCTTTCTGAGCTCGGTCATCAGCGTCAACGTATCCATGCCGGCGTGGTTGCCGAGCAGGATGATCGTATACCCGCCGCCGAGCTCCCGGGACATGCCGGTGGCGTAGCCGGTACCGCTGCCATTGTGGAAGACGCGTGTTGTCCCGTTTTCCTGCTGAATCATCCAGCCGTAGCCGTAATTTTTCTCAGAATACGGGGTGAACATTTGGTCGATCGACGCTTGGCTAAGTACGCGTTCCGTTTCAAATGAGGCGATCCACGTCAACATGTCGTTGGCAGTGGAGTATAACGTGCCGGTCCCGGATTGTGAGATATAAGGGCCGGCCGGCGCCCAGAGTTGGTCCCCGGCACTAACGTAGCCCTGAAGGACCGGAATCGAGGGCTTCGCTTCGCCGGTGTCTTTTAAACCCAGCGGCTCCCAAATGCTCTGCTTCAGATATTCCCCATAACTCATCCCCGAGGCTTTCTCGATGATCCCTGCCAGCACGACATAACCGCTGTTGCTGTACATAAATTTGCTGCCCGGTTCACTCAGCAGCGGTTTGGAGCGGATCGCTTCGATGGTATCTTGCAAGGACAGGCCCGCAACACGTGGAAAGTTGGGGTTGATGCCGGACAGGTGGGATAGCAGCAGGTGAATAGTAATCCGATCCCCACTAGGAAAACCGGGGAAATACGACTCTAATGTATCGTCTAGGTGAAGCTTTCCCTCCTCCGCGAGCTTCATGACGGCCGCCGCCGTAAACGATTTGGTCAGCGATCCAATGCGCGACTTTTGATCGGCCCGGACGAGCTGGTTATCGCCGTCATATCCGTACCCTTTGCGCAGCAGGATCTGGTCACCTTTAGCAATCATTGCGATGCCGGAGTACTTCTGGGCTTGCAAATAGCGGTCAGCTACCTCGGTTTCCGAAGAACGGATTGTCGCTGCGTCCGGGGTCAAGGCAACGTGCATCGTTCCTGACATTGCCACGGCATCCACCTCAGCCTTCAGCACTTCGGCTAAAGCCCGCAAAGGCACCAAGGTGACGCCGCCTTGATCTAACGAATTTACGCCGATCCGGAGCGGGTTGCCGTTGACGCTGAACAGATCCGTCCCCGCGCGGTGCAGGATCGTGTCCCCGTGTACCCGAAGCTCGGCAGCACGTTTCGTAGTATTCCATCGTACTTCTGCACCCAGGTATTCCGCCGCTTCACGCAAAGGGGCATAGGTCACGCCGCGATAAATGAGGGGCTTGGTTGTCCAGGCAACGGATTGCCCCCCTACGGTCACAGTTACGGATTTCCCCGCCTGCGTCTGCGAAGCGGAAGCCACTGGCAGTCCCGGCGATCCGAGGGAAGCCGTCCCAAGGCATACAGATATCATGATGCCGGCCAGGCGGGAAAGTTTTTTTATGCTCATCAATGTTGCTCCTTTTACCGATATAAGAGGTTGGATTTTTTTCTATCACACTAGCAAAAAGTGCCTTAAATTTCAAGCGAATGAGAGAAGCGTCATGCCGCGCAATCTTCCGCGACGGATAGCCTGTCCTCCAGGGCTTGGGGTATGTTACAATAGTCGGTAGAGGTGATCGTGAACGTATGTTTTTGAAACGGATAGAGTTAGCGGGCTTCAAATCGTTCGCCGATAAGACGGAGATGGAATTCGTCCGCGGAATTACCGCCGTGGTTGGACCTAACGGCAGCGGTAAGAGTAACATCTCCGACGGGATCCGCTGGGTGCTCGGGGAGCAAAGCGCCAAGTCGCTGCGCGGCGGGAAGATGGAAGATATCATTTTTGCCGGCAGTGACGCGCGCAAGGCCGTGAATTACAGTGAGGTATCGCTGACGTTGGACAACACCGATCAAGCGTTGCCGCTTGACTTCAGCGAAGTGACGGTGACCCGGCGAGTCCATCGCAGCGGCGACAGTGAATACTTCATCAACAAGCAGCCCTGCAGGCTGAAGGATATCACCGAGCTGTTTATGGACACGGGGATCGGGAAGGAAGCGTACTCTATCATCGGGCAGGGCCGGATTGAGGAAATTTTGAGCACACGCTCGGAGGACCGCCGCGGCATTTTTGAAGAGGCTTCGGGGATTGTGAAATACAAGAGCCGCAAACGCGACGCCCGCCGCAAGCTGGATGAAACCGAGCAGAACCTGCTTCGCATCAACGACTTGGTGTCCGAGCTGGAGGATCAGATCGAGCCGCTGAAGGAGCAGTCGGAGAAAGCCCTGAAGTACAAGGAATTGCGTGAGCAATTAAAAAATAAAGAAATTTCGCTATATGTGCATCAGATCGAGCAAATCCATGAATCGTGGAGCGAGGCCAACGCCAAGCTGGCCAAGCTGCAGGAGGAGCAGCTGGCGCTGTCGACCGTTGTTTCCGCGCATGATGCCAAATTGGAGAGCGACCGGCTGGCCCTTCGTCAGGTTGAGGATCAAATCGAACTGCTGCAAAGTCAGCTGCTCGAATACAGCGAAAGCTACGAGAAAAGCGAAGGCTACGGCGAAGTGCTGAAGGAACGCGCTAAAAATCTGACGCAAAATCGCGAGCAGCTGCTTCAATCGCTGGAGATTAGTGAAGAGCGGTTCGCCCAGCGGCAGCAGGAAAAGGAGCAGCTGGCAGCCAAATTCGCCGCAGCGGAGCAGCAGCTTCATGAACTGCGTAATGAGCTGGCGGCCGAAGAGGCGAAGCTGATCGGGGTGACCGGCGGCATCAGCCAAGCGCAGGAGGACGGCCTGAAAGGCCAACTGCTGGACATCATGAACCAGATGGCGCAAGCGCGCAACGAGATCCATTATGCTGAACAGCAGAAGGAAAGCGTGAAACGCCGGATGGAACGCGCGGAAGAGGAAGGCGTCAAATGGACGGAGGAGCTGGAACGGCTCAAAGCGCGCAAGGCTGAACTGGAGAAGGTGCTAGACAAGCTGGGCAAAGAGATTGCCGATTTGCGCGGACAGTACATCCAGGAAAGCGAACGCGTGAATTCGCTGCAGAAGCTTGTGGAAGAAAGCCAAAGCAACATCCGCAAATGGGAACAGAAGCGCGAAGCGTTGGTTTCCCGCCGCGACACGATGAAGGAGATGGAGGACGACTACGACGGGTTTGTCTTGGGCGTTAAGGAAGTGCTCAAGGCGGCCAAACGGTCGACGTTGTCCGGTGTCCACGGTGCTGTCGCGGAGCTGATTCGGGTGCCGGAGAAGCTTGAAGTCGCCGTAGAGACGGCGCTAGGCGCTGCGATGCAGCATATCGTCATGGAAAACGAAGCGGTGTCGCGGCAGGCGATCGCCTTTCTGAAGCAGCGGCAGCTGGGCCGAGCGACCTTCCTTCCGCTCGACGTAATTCGTCCGCGCCAGATTTCCGCAGCGGACAAACGTCTACTGGAGGAAGCGGACGGATTCATCGGCATTGGAGCCGATCTGGTGGGCTACGAGCCGAGGTATGAGAACATTGTCGGCAGCTTGCTCGGTAATGTCGTCTTTGCCAGCGATCTGGAGCGGGCGAACAAAATGGCCGCACGGCTGCAATACCGCTTCCGGATCGTGACGCTGGAAGGCGATGTCGTGAATGCCGGCGGTTCGATGACCGGGGGCAGCCAGCATCGCAAGAACAGCAACCTGCTGGGGCGTAAACGCCAGCTCGACCAGCTTGCCGGCGATATTCGCGAAAGCGAGGAAATGCTGGACAAGCTGCGCAAAGGGTTGGCAGACGTACGCAGTCAGCTGGCCAAGGCCGAAAGCGAGTTAACGCGACTGCGGGAAGCCGGCGATGCCAAACGGGTAGAGGAGCAAGAATGCGCCGGTGATTTGAAACAGATCGACCACGAATGGCGCCGTGTCTCCGAGCAGTTTGAGCTCTATGGCCAGGAGAAAGGCCACTACCTGAAAGAGCTCGAGGAGCTTGAAGCGACGAAGACCGCAGCGGAAGCGCGACTCGTTGAGCTGGAGAAAGAAGAGCAAACGGTGCAGCAGTCGATCCGGGCAGCCGAGTTCGCGCGTAAAGCTAGCGAATCGGCCAAGGAGGAGCTGCAGGATTTGCTGACCGGGCTCAAGGTCCGGGAAGGCAAGCTGGATCAGGAATGCCAGTCGCTGCGTGAGCAGCTGCGCCGCGCGGAGGAAGAGTTCAAGGTGCAGGAGCGTGAGCTGGGGCAGACCCGCACGATCCTGCAGTCGATTGAAGCGGACCTGAAGCAAAACGAGGAGCAGACCGTGAAGCAACGGGAAGAGCTCAACGACTTTAAGCTGAAGAAGGAACGGGCCAGCGAACAGCTGGAGCTGGAACGCGCTTCGCGCGCCGTGCTTGTGAAGAAGCTGGAGGAAGGCGAAAGCGAAACGAAAGAGCAGCGGCTTGGGCTCAAGGCCGTAGAGGAGCAGTTGCGCCAGACAGAAATCCAGGCGAACCGCCTCGACGTGGAGCTGGATAACATTCTGCGCAAGCTGTCTGAGGATTACGAGCTGAGCTACGAGCTGGCGAAGCAGCGTTACGCCGTGCCGGAGGATGTGCCGCAGACCCAGGCCGACGTGAAGGAGCTGAAGCGGCAGATCACGTTGCTTGGGGAAGTGAATCTCGGCGCGATCGAGGAATACAACCGCGTGTCGGAACGTTATCAGTTCCTCAGCGAGCAGAAGAATGATCTCGTCGAAGCGAAAACGACGTTGTACCAGGTAATCCGCGAAATGGACGAGGAGATGTCCAAACGCTTCAAAACGACGTTTGACGCCATTCGCCGCGAATTTGTGATCGTCTTCTCGAAGCTGTTCGGCGGCGGGCGGGCGGATTTGATCTTGGTCGATCCGGACAACCTGCTGGACACAGGGATCGATGTGGTGGCTCAGCCGCCGGGCAAGAAGCTGCAAAACCTGCAGCTGCTCTCCGGCGGGGAGCGGGCATTAACAGCGATGGCGCTGCTGTTTGCGATTTTGCAGGTGAAGCCGGTGCCGTTCTGCGTGCTCGACGAGGTCGAGGCGGCGCTGGACGAAGCCAACGTGGTCCGTTTTGCCCAGTACTTGCGCGAATTTTCGGAGCAAACCCAGTTTATCGTGGTGACTCACCGCAAAGGCACGATGGAAGAAGCCGACGTGCTGTACGGGGTGACCATGGAGGAAGGCGGCGTGTCCAAGCTCGTTTCGGTGAAGCTGGAGGACGAAGATACGGTCGAAATCGCTTAAGCCAACAGAACATTCTCAAATACAATTTACGGTGGCTTGGGGGTCAAGACGACAGCTTGGCTCTCCTGCCACGTTTTTGTGTTTACGCGGTCTGGGGCGGAAAATTGCTTGGGCCCCCTGCGGTATGAGATAATTGAGTTCGAAGTGATGAAGGAGGACATATTCCTATGAGTTTCTTTAAGAAACTGAGAGAAAGCATTGCATCTAAAACGGAATCCGTAACGAAACAGTTCCGGGACGGGCTGGAGAAAAGCCGGAAAGGCTTTGTTGAAAAAGTGACAGAGCTCGTAACCCGGCGCAAAAAAATCGATGAGGAATTTTTCGAAGAGCTGGAGGAAATTTTGATTGGCGCCGATGTTGGCGTGAACACCGTAATGAAGCTGATCGATGATCTGCAGGCCGAAGTGAAGCAGCGCCGGATCGAGAACGCCTCGGAGCTCCAGCCGCTGCTCTCCGAGAAGCTGACCCAGCTGCTGCGCGGGGATGAGGACAGCGAAATGCATTTGAACCCGGACGGGATCAGCGTCATTTTGTTCGTTGGCGTTAATGGGGTCGGTAAAACGACGACGATCGGTAAGTTGGCCCATTTCTATAAGCAACAGGGTAAGAAGGTCATCCTGGCTGCCGGCGACACCTTCCGTGCAGGGGCGATTGAGCAGCTCGAGGTTTGGGGCAATCGAGTTGGAGTGGATGTCATCAAGCAACAGGCCGGCTCTGATCCGGCAGCGGTGATGTTCGACGCGGTTCAAGCCGCCAAGCAGCGTGGGGCCGATATTCTGCTGTGCGATACCGCGGGACGGCTGCAGAACAAGTCGAACCTGATGGAGGAGCTGAACAAGATTTACCGCGTCATCCAGCGCGAAATTCCAGGCGCTCCGCATGAGGTGCTGATGGTGCTTGATGCAACAACAGGGCAAAACGCGCTTAGCCAAGCCAAGCTGTTTGGCGAGAAGAGCGGCGTGACCGGTCTCGTGCTCACGAAGCTGGATGGCACGGCTAAAGGCGGTATTGTCATCGCCATCCGTCAAGAGCTCAGCCTTCCGGTGAAATTCGTTGGACTAGGCGAGAAGATGGAAGATCTCCAAAAATTCGATTCCGAGCAATTCGTGCATGGGTTGTTTGCCGGCTTGATTGCTGAGGAGGAAGAAGCTGAAGGGGAACCCAATGAGGCTTAATTGGGCAAGTCCCAGTAACACATTGCGGGGTTCCTTCGTATGATGCTCATAGGCAAACGCCCGGCAAGACAAACTAATCAAGAGAATTTTAGGAGGTGACAGGATGGCCAATACACATACGTATGACCGCCGTGAGGAAATTGCCAACGCGATCACTCACGGCATCGGCGCCTTGCTCAGTGTGGCAGGATTAGTGCTGTTGATCGTTTTTTCCAGCATGAAGGGCACAGCTTGGCACGTTGTCAGCTTTACAATATATGGTGCAAGCATGCTGCTGTTATACCTGTGCTCGACCCTCGTGCACAGCTTCAAGGAAGGGAAACTGAAGGATTTGTTCGAATTTTTCGACCATTCCTCGATTTACATTTACATCGCGGGGACGTATACCCCGTTTCTGCTGGTAGCCGTTAGGGGACCGCTCGGCTGGAGCCTGTTTGGCACCGTCTGGGGGATCGCGCTGCTTGGCGTTGTGTTTAAAGCCTTTTTCGTCAAAAGATTCCTGTTCCTATCGACGTTTTTCTACTTGATTATGGGCTGGTTAATCGTGATTGCCTGGGGACCGCTGACCGCGGCGATGCCGCATCAAGGGATCGTCCTGCTGGTTGCAGGCGGGCTGGCGTATACGCTGGGAACGATATTTTATGTCTGGCGCGGATTTCCTTATCACCATGCGATCTGGCATCTGTTCGTCCTCGGCGGCAGCGTAACGCATTTCTTTGCGATATTGCTGTATCTCTTGCCGAATCATTAAGAGAACTAGGCGTCAAGCCGCTTTCCGAAGCACTGGGAGCGGCTTTTTTGCATAGAACAGCGGCTTTGGCTATGTCCTGAACTGATGTTAAGGAAAAGTGCTTGACATCCATCTCGGCATTCGGTATCATAGGAAAAGTTGATGCCTGTAAAGTGTTTTTCCTTGACGGAGGGGGTGCCCAGATGAGTCAGGAGAATAGGCTTGAGAAGACAAACCGGATCAACCTTTTGTTTGACTTCTATGAAGCGCTGCTGACGGAGAAGCAGCAGACGTTCTTGAAATATTATTTTCTCGATGATTTCTCGCTGGGCGAAATTGCCGCTGAGTTCGAGATCAGCCGTCAGGCGGTATATGAACATATCAAACGGGCTGAAGGCATGCTGGAAACGTACGAGGAGAAGCTGGGTCTGCTGAAGAAGCACGAAGCGCGGAGCCTCGTGTTGTCCCGGTTAGGGCAACTGGTCGAAGACAGCGACATGTCCCCGTTACATAAAGAAACCGCAAGAAATTTGCTTCGCGAGGCGGAGCAATTGTAAGATGACAATAGGAATACGGAACGATTCTTATAGAGATGGAGGTGACGAGGTATGGCATTTGAAGGTTTGACAAGCCGTTTACAGAGCGTGTTCAGCAAGCTTCGCGGCAAGGGCAAAGTTTCCGAGGACGATGTGAACGAAGCGATGCGTGAGGTTCGCCTCGCGTTGCTGGAAGCGGACGTCAACTTTAAAGTCGTCAAGGAATTCATCGCCAAGGTGAAGGAGAAGGCGGTCGGCAAAGAGGTGATGGACAGCTTTACGCCGGGCATGGTCATCATCGATATCGTCAACAAAGAGCTGACCGAGCTGATGGGCGGAAGCCAAGCCAAGCTGGCTCGCAGCAATCGGCCGCCAACTGTCGTGATGATGGCGGGTCTGCAAGGGGCTGGGAAGACGACAACCTCGGCGAAGCTGGCCAAGCTGCTGCTGAAGGAGAATCACCGGCCGCTGCTGGTCGCAGGGGACATTTACCGTCCGGCGGCAATCAAGCAGCTGCAGGTGCTCGGCGAGCAGATCAAAGTGCCGGTGTTTACGTTGCCGGAGGGCAACAGCCCGGTCGAAATCGCCCGTCAGGCGTTGCAGCATGCGAAGGATAACGGCAACGACTACGTGCTGATTGATACCGCAGGCCGGCTGCATGTGGACGAAGAGCTGATGCAGGAGCTGCGGCAAATCCATGAAGTGACGAAGCCGGACGAAGTCTTGCTGGTTGTGGACGCCATGACCGGTCAGGACGCGGTTAACGTTGCGGAGAGCTTCAATCAACAGCTGACGCTCACCGGTGTCGTGTTGACCAAGCTCGACGGCGATACCCGCGGCGGTGCGGCGTTGTCGGTTAAGGCCGTAACCGGCTGTCCGATCAAGTTTGCCGCGCTTGGCGAGAAGATCGATGCGCTGGAACCGTTCCATCCGGAACGGATGGCATCGCGGATTCTTGGCATGGGCGACATGCTGTCGCTGATTGAGAAAGCCCAAGCCAACATCGACGCGGAAAAAGCGAAGGAAATGGAACGGAAAATGCGCAATGCGGAGTTTACGTTCGAGGATTTCCTGGAGCAAATGGAGCAGGTGAAGAAGCTGGGCCCGCTGGATCAGCTCATGGACATGATCCCCGGCATGGGCAAGATGAAGCAGATGCAGAACGTCAAGGTGGACGAGAAGCAAATGAGCCGGGTAGAGGCCATCGTGCATTCGATGACCAAAGAGGAGAAGCAGAATCCCGATATGATCAATCACAGCCGGCGCAAACGGATCGCTGCAGGCAGCGGAACCACGCTCGCCGACGTCAACCGCTTGATCAAGCAATTTGACGAGATGCGCCGCGTGATGAAGCAGTTCTCCGACATGATGGGGCCGAAAGGCAAAGGTAACAAAATGTTAAAGCAATTAAGCAAGGCTGGCAAAGGGATGAGATTCCCTTTCCGTTAATCGATAGCAAGGTTCATTCTTAGAAGGAGGTGAATTTCGTGGCAGTTCGTATTCGTTTGAAACGTATTGGTGCTCATAAAGCTCCTTTCTACCGTATCGTGGTTTCGAATTCCCGTTCCCCGCGTGACGGTCGTTTTATCGAGGAGATTGGTTACTACAACCCGGTTGCTGAGCCGGCCGTAGTCAACATCGATGAAGAGAAAGCATTGAAATGGCTCCAAGACGGTGCACAAGCATCCGATACCGTTCGCAATCTGCTGAGCAAAGCAGGCGTTATGAAGAAATTCCATGAGCTTAGACAGCAGAAATAATTGCTGATTCGGAGGGTCGTAAATGGAACAATTAGTCGGCGTTATTGCGAAGGCTCTTGTTGATCATCCGGACGACGTGCGCGTAGATGTCGTGGAGAAGGACCACCTGATTGTGTATGAGCTCTCCGTACATCCCGACGATGTAGGGAAGGTTATTGGCAAGCAGGGGAGAATCGCCAAGGCGCTTCGCACCGTCGTAGCATCGGCAGCGGTCAAGATGGATAAGCGGGTCACCGTGGATATCATGTCTTGAACGGTAACTTCATAATGGTAGACGAAAGCGGGTTAGGATGTTTGTCCTAGCCCTTTTTCGTACATGCTGAAGCAGAAGGATCCTGGCAGTTAGGACAAGCTGCGAGTATGACGAGGAGATAGCACTTGGGAGGTTAATATGTCGGATTCATTGTTAACGGTAGGCAAAATCGTAAATACACACGGGATACGCGGGGAGCTTCGCGTGCTGTTGCAGACGGACTTTCCGGAGGTGCGCTTTGCTCCGAAAAGCCGGCTCCTGATCGTTCATCCCGAAACCGGGGAACGGCTGGAGGTCACCGTACAATCGGCGCGGCCTTACAAACAGATGTATATTGTCAAATTCGTCGAATTCTCCAACATCAACGATGTGGAAAGGTTCAAAGGCCGTGACTTGAAGGTGAGCAAGGCGGAATCGGTGGAGCTTCCGGAAAACGAATATTATTTCCATGAAATCATCGGCTGCAGAGTTGTTTCCGATGAGGGGGAAGAGTTAGGTGAAATCGTGGAGATTTTGCGGCCCGGCGCCAATGACGTTTGGGTGGCCAAGCTGCCAAACGGTAAACAGCTGCTGCTTCCGGTGATCGATGACGTTGTATTGGACGTCAACGTGAAGGAGAAAATCATTACAGTGCATATGATGGAAGGACTGTTGTAGGATGCGCGTGGATGTGTTGACCTTGTTTCCTGAAATGTTCGCCGGCGTATTTGGCAGCAGCATCCTCGGCAAAGCTCAGGACAAGGGCATTGTGTCATTCAACGCCATTAACTTCCGGGACTACGCGGGTAATAAACACGGGACTGTCGATGACACGCCTTATGGCGGCGGCGGAGGGATGGTGCTGAAGCCGGAACCGATTTTTCGTGCGGTTGAAGATTTGCTTGGACGGGAAATTGATGGGGAAAACGGAGATACAGCGAAAGATCCGGCAGCTGCTGCAGAACCTGACCTGACGCCAAACCCTTCCGTTCGTCCACCGCGCATTATCCTGATGTGTCCGCAAGGCGAGACGTTTACGCAAAAGAAGGCGGAAGAATTGGCCCAGGAAGATCACCTGATCTTTATTTGCGGCCATTATGAAGGATACGACGAACGGATTCGCCAGCATTTGGTCACCGACGAGTTATCGATCGGCGATTATGTGCTGACCGGCGGCGAGCTGCCGGCGATGGTTGTCATCGACAGTGTGACGCGCCTGCTGCCCGGGGTGTTAGGCAATGAAACAAGCGCGGTCACCGATTCGTTTAGCACCGGACTGCTGGAATACCCGCATTACACACGTCCCGTTGAGTTTCGCGGCTGGAGAGTGCCGGATATTCTGCTCAGTGGACATCATGCCAATGTCGATGAATGGCGGCGCAAGGAAGCGTTACGGCGGACGTGGGAGCGACGCCCCGATCTGCTTGAGAAGGTGGAGTTATCCCCTAAGGACTTGCGCTGGCTGGAAGAAATCAAAGCTAATGCTCCGAAAGGGAAGGATTAAGTAACTTCTCCATGTCTGTGTCCGATGTGACCGTTAAGCGGTTTAAAGCCATTAACCGGTCACCGGGTTGAACAAAGCCCTGGCGAACGGTGAAAGCCATGCGGTAGCCGTTCTCCTGCAGCTCATAAATCATCTGTTGGGATTTCTCGCCATACGGGTAAGCAAAGTAAGGAGAGTCGACCCCGTTTTCCTTCATCTTGTCGATATCGGCTTGGATCAACGTGGAGTCTAGCCCTGCGGATGCAGCAACCCCGCATTTTTGAAAGCCTTTGTAATGCAGATTGTACGTGTGGCTGTGAAACTCGAATACATCGCGCGCAGCATGGATTTCTTCCTTTGAAAGATACGTTTTCTTCGTGGGATCAAAGTTTTGGGTTTCTTCTTCGATTTTACTGCCGATGACAAAGATGGCTGCTTTAAATCCATAGGTTTTGAGAATCGGATAAGCGTAAATATAGTTATTTTGATAGCCGTCATCAAAGGTAATCACCACGCTCTTGGCCGGCAGGGAGATTTGTCCTCTGACGTATTGTTCAAGTTCGCTTAAAGAGGCGGTATAATACTCCTGCTCATGCAGATAGGCCATCTCTGCTTCAAAAGCCTCAAGATTGATGATGGATTTGTTGCCAGGCTCTTGATTGTATTGCTTCGGGGTTATGTAATGATACATCAGTACGGGCACTTGTGCGGCGGTGCCTGGGGCAACCGCAAAGTCCTTCGGCAGGGTGGGATATTCCTCATGCTTCGCATGGCTTGAAGTAAACACCTTCGTTTTTACCATATCCCATGAGGTACAAGCCTTACGGGCCATTACCGTATTCGGATGGGTCACTGCGGCCGAATACACAAAAATCGAAATTGCTGCGAAAAATAGTACATACTTTGCTAATCTTCTTCTCATTTCTCCACAAACTCCTATTTTTCTCTATTAGATCTATTTTATTCGCTCTCTCCAAAAAAGTGGTTACGATTTGTTAGCCTACATCAAAACCAAAAACCCCCGGTAGATTTACCGAGGGTTTTGCTTATTCGAATGATTCGACGATATATCCGGCGGCGATGACGTCTTTTTTGCTTAACACAATCGACCCCAGCTCTTTCTTAACAGTGATCAAATGAGACTTGTTCGTAACGACGGAAGTCGTTTCTCCATCCTTAAGGTTTGCGGCATTAAGGCTAAATGCGGTTTCGCCTCCCGCGCGAACAACGTATACATTGGCGGTATCTTCAGATTGCGAAGCGGAAAGGCGCGGGTTTGCAGCGATCAGATCGGATAAGGTGATCCATTCCTTCTTTGAACTGAACGAAATCGTTTTGGTCGCACCATCGTAGGTTGTGCTGTAATTAAACAAGCTTGCGGCTTCACGAATCGGGACATAGGTCGTTCCATTAAAGACCAGCGCATCCGCGGTCAGCTTGGTTTGCCCATTCACCACGTAATTGAAGTATTTGATGGTCGCTTTGACCGTTTTTACCGCAGGAGCAGCCCCCGCCACGGATGCCGAGCCAATTAAGGCACACGCCGTAACCGCGAGTACGAACTTTTTCATTCGATTCCCTCCAATCGATTATCGTCCTTTAAAAATATTACACAGAAGCTTATCTAATGATATAGGATTTGTGGGTTATTTTGCTGGGAGCAGATCAGACGAAGGGACTAGCCCTAATCCAGAGAGATTGGGTCTTAGGCTTGTGCCTAAGCTCTTGCGAGGGTGCGCGCTTATGGCTTATAATGGAACTACGCGATTGACATAAGGTTAACGTTGAACGGCAAATCGTTAACCACCATGAGTGATTATCGGGGTATGGCGCAGTCAGGTAGCGCGCACCCTTGGGGTGGGTGAGGCCGTGGGTTCGAATCCCGCTACTCCGATCCTAGCAAACCGAAGAAACAGGCAAATTCAACTGAATTTTGCCTGTTTCTTTTTTTAACCACGAAAGCTAGCGAGGCAGTTGCCTCAAATCGTTAGTCGCCCATACCGTTCGTCCACTGTTCTCATACTATGCATTAGCTTGCATAAGGAAGGGGAACAAGGGAATGGAAGAGATTTATTATAATTGCTTACGATGCATGGGGAAGCGAGTTCGTATTTTAGCCTGTGACGGCGCCGTACACGAAGGCACGATCGTGAAGGTTGACCGGTACAATGTATATCTAAAAAGATCAGGAAAAGGCCGGGCTCAAATTTCGGCATTTTATCCGCCCTACGGTTATGGCTACGGATACGGGCCTTCTGGAGCGGCCGGGGATATTTTGACGCTGAGCCTGTTCACGCTGCTGGCAATTGCATTAATTTAAGGCTGAAACGTTCGCCTCCAAGGGATTGGAGGCATTTTTTTGTTCAATTTTGGATAGGATAAATTTAGGATATCCCCTGATAACCCTTGCCTTGTAGAACTTATATTTTTCTTGCGAAGCCTATGGGATTATGGTAAAATTCAATTTGTTGTGAATTCGGTGGTCCGCTGCGGATGATGAAGAAGAACAAGAGGTTCTTTGGAAGAGGCATGAACACCTGAGTGGAAGGAGGGAGTCCTAGATGAATATCGTACAAGCGATTACGCAAGAACAGCTTCGCAAGGATATTCCGAGCTTTCGTCCTGGTGACACTTTGAAAGTGTTCGTTAAGGTTATCGAGGGATCTCGTGAACGTGTCCAATTGTTCGAAGGTGTTGTGATTAAGCGTCGTGGCGGCGGAATTAGCGAAACTTTTACGGTTCGTAAAATTTCCAACGGTGTAGGCGTGGAAAGAACTTTCCCGCTTCATTCCCCGAAAATCGATAAAATCGAAGTGGCTCGCCGTGGTAAAGTGCGTCGTGCGAAGTTGTATTATCTTCGTGAGCTTCGCGGTAAAGCAGCGAGAATTAAAGAAGTACGTCGTTAATTTTCCGTTAACGAAGAGGGGGCTTGTATCCAATCAAGCCCCTTTGCTTTTTCTTCGGGAAGTTTCGAGTTCATTCACTACCTCCAGTACATATTTTAAGAGATAAGGAGAGGTCACGATCCATGGAGAAGCATGAACGTCAGGATTATCCGGAGGTTTCGCCGTCTTCCGGACGGGTGGAGCAGTCGCCAGACGGGCCAGGAGCGGTGCAAACGCCGCCTGCGGGCAAGAAGGAAAAAAGCGAGGCGCTGGAGTGGCTGAAAGCTATCGCCATCGCCGTTGTGCTGGTTCTCCTGATTCGTTGGCTTTTCTTTGCTCCGTTTATCGTCGACGGCCCGTCGATGCAGCCAAACTTTCATACGGGAGAACGGATCATCGTCAACAAGATCATTTATGATATCCGCGCTCCAAAGCACGGCGAGGTCATTGTTTTCCACGTTCCGTCGGAGGGGCGGGATTTCATCAAACGTGTAATCGGCGTCCCTGGGGATACCGTTCAAGTGGAAGGGGATACGGTGACGGTCAACGGGAAGGTCGTAGACGAGAAGTACATTAAAGATGTCGTGATCGAGAAGCATAATAATAACGAGCTGTACAATACGGAAGCGAATTTTCCCAACGAGCTGGTTCCGGATGGAACCGTGCCGGAAGGATACGTATTTGTACTGGGGGATAACCGCTCGAATAGCACGGACAGCCGGCGGATCGGTTACGTACCTTACAAAGACATCGTAGGTCGGGCAGATCTGGTGTTCTGGCCGCTGTCGGATCTGAAGTTTATCCGGCACTAGACGTTGCGCAATAGAATGGGAGAAACGTGAGGGAAGGCGCGTTCTTGGGACAGTGAGGTGAAGGTATATGACAATTCAATGGTTTCCCGGCCACATGACCAAGGCACGCCGGCAAATCCAGGAGAAGCTCAAGCTGATCGATGTGGTCATCGAGCTCCTTGACGCGAGGTTGCCTCTGTCGAGCCGCAATCCGATGATCGATGAGATTTTGCAAGGTAAGCCGCGCTTGATCGTATTAAATAAATCCGATTTGGCCGACCCTGCGGTTACGCGGCAATGGATTGCTTATTTTAAGGAAGAAGGGCATCTGGCCGTTGAAGCAGACGCCGCCAGCGGGCAAGGCTTAAAGGAGATTCCCCGCTTGGCCAAGGAACTGCTGAAGGAGCGGATCGAGAAGCAAATCGCCAAAGGCATCAAGCCCCGGGCGGTTCGAGCTTTAATTGTCGGAATCCCGAATGTTGGGAAATCAACGCTGATTAATGGCTTAGCTGGTCGTAAAATCGCCGCCACCGGCGACAGACCCGGCGTCACCAAAGGTCAGCAATGGATCAAGGTTGGCACGGAGATGGAGTTACTCGACACGCCGGGTATTTTATGGCCGAAGTTTGAGGATCAGAACGTCGGCTACCGGCTGGCCGTGACCGGTGCGATCCGCGAAGAGATTTTGAACGTGGAAGACATCGCTTTTTTTGCCGTAAAATATTTGGTCCGGTATTACTGGGAGCCGTTCAAAGCGCGGTTTGAGCTGGATCAGCCGCCGCGAGACTTCGACGATCCGGACGAAATCGTTGCGATCATGGAAGCGGTGGGGCGTAAACGCGGTTGCCTCATCAGCGGTGGACGAGTGGATTTGGAGAAAGCATCGGGGATTCTGCTTCGCGAATTGAGAGCCGGGAAGCTGGGCAGATATTCGTTGGAAGCCCCCTATTAATAAATGAAAGCCGCTGGCGGTTTGGAGATCCTTCTTCAGATCGCCGGCGGCTTGTTTTTTTAGCGAAAGGCTGTAGAATCGAAAGAGGATTGCCGATAAAATAAGGGAAGCATCGTAATTTATAGAGATGAAACCGATAGAGTGATGGATGCGCTCCAGGCGTGGAACCCTCATTTCCGAGTCCGGAGATAGGAACCAACAACATAGAACAGCTAGCAACGGGGGAAGTTTCGCGAGAACAAGGAGGCATTATGGACGATTTATTAAAATATGAGCGCGAGTACTGGCAAGCGGGATATCCGCATATTGCGGGGATCGACGAAGTGGGCAGAGGCTGCTTGTTTGGAGATGTGGTAGCGGCTGCGGTCATTTTGCCGCAGGGGCTCGTGTTTGAGGACGTTAACGATTCGAAGAAATTAAGCGCCAAGAAGCGGGAGAAGCTGTTTGATCTCATTATGGAGCAGGCGATTGCCGTGGGGATCGGATTTGTGGATGCGGCTACAATTGACCAAATCAATATTAAGCAGGCAACAAGGCGGGCGATGAAGCAGGCGGTCGAGCAGCTGACGATTCAGCCGGATTTTCTGCTCATCGATGCGGAGAAGGTGGATGTACCCATTCCCCAACTTTCGGTGATCAAAGGGGATGCCACCAGTCAGTCGATCGCGGCCGCTTCGATCGTTGCCAAGGTGACTCGGGACCGTTTGTGCCAGGGCGAATGGGATGCACGTTATCCCGAATACGGAATCGCCGTACATAAAGGTTATGCAACCAAGCTGCACCGCGAACAGCTACTTGCATTGGGGCCAACGCCGATGCATCGCAAGAGCTTTATGCGCAATTTGTTCGTGGAAGAACAAACGTTGTTTTAACTGGCATTCCTTACCCGCTCTCGATCGAGGCGGGTTTTCCATATCCTAAACGAAATCAAAGGGGGGAGCTTATGAATATCGGACCGCTGCTGCGCAGTTTGATGGGGGACGTTCGTTCCGGGGAGCCGAAATCGCTGGAACTCAAGACGGGGCAGGTGGTCCGCGGCACGGTCTTGTCCGTCTCTGACGATGGGCAAGTGGCCGTCATTCAGGTCCAGGGCGTGAAGCTTCACGCTGCCTTAGAGACGCCGATGCGCCCGGGGGAAACAACGCTTCTGCAGGTGCAGCCGGAATCGAAGGACGGTTTAGCGGTCTTGAAGCCAATTTCCTCGGACCCGGGGACCGTCCTGTCTCCCGCTTCTCTTGCTAAGGCGCTCGAATCGCTGGGACTTGAGAATACGCCGGCGAACCGGGAATTCCTGCAGATGATGCAGAAAAGCGGAATTCCGTTAACGCGGGAAAATTTGTCGCTCCTGCAGCAGGTCTCCGGGCTAAAGCCGGCTGGAGTGCCGCTGTCGGAGTGGATTCAGGCGGCCGGCATTGCTTTTGGACGGGGGCTTCCGATCACCGGTGAAACGGTAGCGGGGTTGCACCAAGCTGTTTTTGGACCTCCGCTGCACGTCCTGCTGTCCTCGCTGGAGGAGCAGATCGCCGGCTTTTTGCGCCAAGCGGGGCCGGACATGACCGGAAACGGAGGACATACCGGCTCAGGCTCGGCGGCTGGCTCATCGGCTCAGACGGGGCAAACGGCATCCCCCTTGCTTGCGGGGGGCACCGCTTCTCCAGCGCCCGGGTCGAATGCCGGGACGGCCGCCTGGGGAGCAGCACAAGCAGGGACGCTGCCGAGCGGCGGAGGAGCCCAGCCAAATCAGGCAGCTGGGTTGGTGCAGTTAGCCCGGCAGGGCGCTTTTGCGGTTGCCTCGGGCGGGCCGCAATCCCCGCAGCCGGGGCTGCAGGGACAGCAAGCCGCAAGTGCACCGGGCGGAGCGCTGGTCGCTAAGCTGCAAGCGGTGCTGGCGGAGCTGCAATCGTCCGTGCTTCCGGAGGGCACGGACTTGCCGGGCCGCGCGATGGCCGGCCCGGCAGGAGGCGCCGCCGCCGATGGCAAGGGCCCGGCGGCGGCCGCGCCGCAAGGCGAAGGGCCCGCAGGGCCTTCGCCGGCGGGCACGCGCCCCACGCTCGCGGCGGAGCCGTGGGTGGGGCGCGTGCTGAAGCTGCTCGGTGCGGAGCACGAGCAGCAGGCGCCGCGCGACCGCGCCGGCGGCGAGCCCGCCGGCCGCGGGAGCGCAGGAAGCGCCGCCTGCGGCCGGCGCTTCGGCGCGGGCCGCCGCCGGGGGCGCGGAGGCGCCCGGCGGCCAGGTGCCCGGCAGCGGGCCTGCGGCCGCGCCGGAGGCGGCGCCAGCGCCGCTGCGCCATGCGGCAGCGGCGGGCGGTGCGGCCCCGGGCGAGGCGGAGCTCCCGCCGGGAAAGCGCAGCCGCTTGGCGCCGAAGCAGCCGCCGCAGCCGCTCGCAGCGGCAGCGGCGTGACGGCGGCGAGCACGGCTGCGCATGAGACGCTGAAAGGCCTTCTCCTGCAGGTGATGGCCTCAGACGAGCTGCCCGCGCCGCTCCATGGAGGGGGGGGGGGGGGGGGCGGCGCGCCAGCTCGTACAGCAGCTGACCGGGCAGCAGCTGCTGCTCAATACCGACCGGACCGCGCCGTTTGCGCAGGTGACGATGTTCCTGCCCTTGATCGGTCCGGACGGCCGGCAAACCGCCGCCGTGCACATCGAGTCGCGGCGCGGACGCAAAGGCGAACTGGATCCGGCCAATTGCCGGTTATGGTTCGATTTGCAGATGAAGACGCTGGGGCAAATCATGGTCGACGTACAGGTCGCCGACAAGAAGGTGCTGCTCAAAATCTACAGCGAAAAGGAAACGACCGGAGCCTTTTTGGAATCCCGCCAGGAAGAAGTGAGTACGGCGTTGGAGAAGGCGGGCTATCGGCTCTTATCGCTCAAGGCGGAGCCTTTGATCAAGCCGGAGGGGGAGGAAGGCAACGAAGCGGATTTCAGCCAGCCGATGTCTTATGCGCCTAGCGTATACAAAGGAGTGGATTACCGCGTATGAAGGAGAAACCGCAAGCGCCCAGCTTGGCTTTCAAAAAAGCAGTCGCCTTGAAATACGACCCCGGCCAGGGAGAGGCTCCGGTCGTTGTGGCCAAAGGCAAGGGCCTGATCGCTGACCGGATCCTTGACGCAGCGCTGGAGCACGGGATTCCAATCCAGGAGGACGCCGCATTGGTTGAGGTGTTGTCCAAGCTGGATTTGGATCAACAGATTCCTGCCGAACTGTATGACCTGGTTGCCGAAATTCTGACCTTTATTTATCGATCGGATAAAATGGCGGAAAGAGGGTTGTTCTTTGAGTAACCTTGGCATCAATGGGCGAAGAGGAGATGGCCGCAAAGAACGCGGCCGGAAAGCGGAACAGGCCGCTTGCGAGCATCTGATTTCACAGGGATACACGATTCTTGAGCGGAATTGGCGCTGCCGCAGCGGAGAACTCGACATCATTGCCAGGAAGCGAGACGTTCTCGTGATCGTAGAAGTCCGAAGCCGCAGCCAGCAGGCTGCGGCTTTCGGCACGCCGGCGGAGTCGGTGAATGCCCGCAAAATCAAGCAGGTTCGTGATACAGCCGCGGTTTATTTGCATCGTACGGGTCAATCGGACGCCAACCTTCGCTTTGATGTAATTGCGGTGACGTTCGGACGAGGCGATAATATCGCGCTGGAGCATATTCAAGCCGCTTTCTGACGGGGACTCATCCCGCAACTTCATGCCGCCGGTCCAGTTGCCGGTATTGGATCGCTTCTGCGACATGCTCGGCACGAATATGGACTTCTCCTTCCAGATCGGCAATCGTTCGGGACAGCTTGATGATCCGGTCATATGCCCGCATGCTCAGCCCCAGCGTGGCAAAACAATCCTGCAGCAGCTTGGTCGCATCACGGTCTAGCGGGGCAAATCGACGCAGCAGGCTGCCGGACAGCTCGCTGTTCCGGGAGATCCGGCAGCCGCGATAGCGTTCCTGTTGAATCCGTTCGGCTGCCATCACCTGTTCCCGCATCGCTGCGGAATCCAGCGGCTGAGGATCGTCCTGCCAACGCTGCGGGCGAGGAACCTCCACCTGCATATCAATCCGGTCTAATAAGGGGCCGGATATTTTTTCGCGGTATTGAGCGATTCGCCAAGGCGAGCAGGTACAGGCGGGCAGCGGCGGCTCGGCACCGAGATAGCCACACGGACACGGATTTAACGATCCCGCCAGCAGGAAATGAGCAGGGAACGTGAACGACGCCCGGGAACGGCTGATGGTGACGACGCGATCCTCCAGCGGCTGGCGCAATACCTCCAGCACGTTCCGGGAGAACTCGGGCAGCTCGTCAAGGAACAACACGCCATGGTGGGCAAGGCTGACTTCCCCCGGCTTCGGGATTCCGCCCCCTCCAATCAGACCGCCGGCGGATATCGTATGGTGCGGCGAACGAAAGGGGCGGCGCTGGATTAGTCCTTGCCCGGAATCATTGAATTTGCCGGCAGAGCTGTAGATTTTCGTGACCTCTAACGATTCTTCCAGCGTTAAGGGCGGCAGGATGGAGGGGAGTCGTTGCACCAGCATTGTCTTGCCGGTACCGGGCGGCCCGATCAGCACGATGTTATGGAACCCGGCGGCAGCGATGACCAGCGCCCGTTTAATTTGCCGCTGACCGATCACGTCGCTGTAATCGAGCAGGGGAGGAAGCTCGGCCGTTGTCCCCGTGCCTTCCGGCTTTTTCTCAAGATGGTTTAAGGTTTGAAGGACAAGCGGAGCCTGCTCTTGATGCACCTGAATGGAGTGCAAAGGCAACGCAGCTGCCACCTCCGAGTCCTTCGCTTCGTGCGAGGGAGGGGCGAGTTCGCTCAAATGGCTGAGGGCATAAACTCGAATACCTCCAAGCAGCAGCGCTTCTTCGGCATTATTCTGCGGGAGCAGCACCGCCGTAAAGCCATCGCGCCGTGCCCGATCCACCATGGACAGAACGCCTGGTACAGGACGCAGCGTGCCGTCCAGCGACAGCTCTCCGATGATCAACAAGCGCTCCTCCGGCGGCAATCTCACCTGGTCACTAGCCGCCAATATTGCCAGCGCGATGGCCAGATCGAAGGCCGAGCCTTCCTTGCGCAGGTCAGCCGGCGCTAAATTAATCGTTACGCGCTGAAGCGGAAAGCGATAGCCGCAGTTTTTGATCGCTGCCCGGACCCGGTCAATCGCTTCGCGAACGGCCGAATCCGGCAAGCCGACGATGCTCGTTTGCGGAATGCCGCTGGACAAGTCAACCTCAACCTCGATGATCACGCCGTCAATGCCGTACAAGCAGGCGCTGTGTAGTTTACCGTACATAACAAAAAAACACCTCATTCCTATCGATTTAAGCTTTGCTTGGGCAAAGCCTGGATTGGAAAAAGGTGCTTCCTTATTTTCCCGATTCATTTAGTTACACGTATTCTAGGACGAACGTTAACGATTGTCAAGTTGGCAAACCTACGCTGCTAAGGCGAAGCAGGGGAGGTATCAGAATGTGATTTCGGGAGGAAGCTGGCAAGCATTTTTCTCACAACCTAAGATATTTTCATAAATTGCTGAAATTCGTCGAAATCCATCTCATGATGAGATGCGTGTGGGCGCAGTGTCAATTTTGGGCTGAACAAATTGGCGCGAGTTTTTCCTGTCCCTGCAACTCCTTGAAACTTTGAAAGCGATTCATTGCACTTTGGCCATTCTCCCCTGCTGCGTCAATTATTCATCTCAACTTGAGATGAAAATGATATAAAAAAGTTGTGTATAAATGATGAACTTTTTGAGGAAAGCGTTTCAAAAAAGTGGTACAATATTCTGGGTTTCAGCTGATGTTTTCGAGAAGGGGGACCACAAGCCGCTGGTTTTTGGACCCTCTAAAATACCGCCTGTTGATAGGAGGATTTTACGCATGAATATCCATGAGTATCAAGGAAAAGAAGTCCTAAAGCAGTACGGTGTGGCCGTTCCTGAAGGACGCGTAGCGTTTACGGTCGAGGAAGCTGTGGAAGCGGCGAAAGCGCTGGGGACCCCGGTTGTCGTGGTCAAGGCGCAAATTCATGCCGGAGGCCGCGGTAAAGCCGGCGGCGTCAAAGTGGCCAAAAGCTTGGATGAGGTGAGAACCTATGCTCAGGAACTCCTCGGCAAGGTACTGGTCACGCATCAAACGGGACCTGAGGGGAAAGAGGTCAAACGCCTCTTGATCGAGCAAGGCTGCGATATCAAGAAGGAGTATTACGTTGGCGTTGTCGTGGACCGTGGAACGGGCCGCGTGACGATGATGGCCTCTGAGGAAGGCGGCACAGAAATCGAAGAAGTGGCAGCCGCAACTCCGGAGAAAATTTTCAAAGAAGTGGTTGATCCGGCTGTCGGCTTGACGCCGTTCCAAGCCCGCAGATTGGCTTACTCCATTAACATTCCTAATGAATTGGTAGGCAAAGCTACGCAGTTTATGCTGGCTTTGTATGAAGCTTTTGTGGACAAAGATTGTTCCATCGCGGAGATTAACCCGCTCGTCGTCACTGGCGATGGCAACGTCCTGGCGCTGGATGCGAAGCTGAATTTCGATTCCAATGCGCTGTTCCGTCATAAGGACATTTTGGCGTTGCGCGATCTGGAAGAAGAGGACGAGAAGGAGATCGAAGCCTCGAAGTACGACCTCAGCTACATTGCGCTCGATGGTAACATCGGCTGTATGGTGAACGGGGCCGGTCTGGCGATGGCGACGATGGACATCATCAAATATTACGGCGGAGACCCGGCGAACTTCCTGGATGTTGGGGGAGGCGCAACGGCGGAGAAGGTCACGGAAGCCTTCAAAATTATTTTGTCGGACGCCAAGGTGAAAGGGATTTTCGTGAATATTTTCGGCGGCATCATGAAATGCGACGTGATTGCTTCGGGGATCGTGGAAGCCGCGAAGCAGGTCGGTTTGGACCGTCCGCTCGTTGTGCGCCTTGAGGGAACAAACGTTGATCTCGGCAAGCAAATTCTAGCTGAATCGGGGCTGGCAATCGTCTCGGCAGATTCGATGGCGGATGGCGCTCAGAAGATCGTTTCGCTCGTCTCGTAATTTAGAGTGGTACCTCACATTGCAATCACCTATCCATAAGGGGAGGCTCGAAATATGAGTATTTTGGTCGATAAGAATACGAAGGTCATCACCCAGGGAATCACCGGGAAAACCGCATTGTTCCATGCCAAAGGAGCGCTTGACTACGGCACGCAAATGGTTGGGGGAACGTCTCCGGGCAAAGGCGGCACGAAGGTAGATATTACCTTGGAGAGCGGCGAAACCGTCAGCCTGCCGGTGTTTAACACGGTTCGCGAAGCGAAGGAAGCGACGGGGGCTACCGCCAGCGTTATTTATGTACCGCCGGCATTTGCAGCCGATTCGATTCTGGAAGCCGTGGAAGCGGAATTGGATCTGGTCATCTGCATCACAGAGGGGATTCCGGTCCTCGATATGGTGAAGGTGAAACGTTATATGGAAGGGAAAAAGACCGTACTGATCGGTCCGAACTGCCCGGGCGTCATTACACCAGGCGAATGCAAAATCGGCATCATGCCGGGTTATATCCATTTGCCAGGTCATGTCGGCGTCGTATCGCGCAGCGGTACGTTGACGTATGAAGCGGTGCATCAATTGACAACTCGCGGCATCGGGCAATCTTCGGCGGTTGGCATCGGCGGCGATCCGGTGAAGGGCTCGGAGTTCATCGATATTTTGCGCCGGTTTAATGATGATGACAACACGCATGCCGTGATCATGATCGGGGAAATCGGCGGAACGGCCGAAGAAGAGGCAGCCGAATGGATCCAGAAAAATATGACGAAGCCTGTCGTTGGCTTTATCGGCGGTGTGACGGCTCCTCCAGGGAAACGGATGGGGCATGCCGGTGCGATTATTTCCGGCGGTAAAGGAACGGCGAAGGAAAAAATCGCTAAGCTGGAGTCCTGTGGCATAAAAGTAGCGCCTACGCCTTCGGAGATGGGCGCAACGCTGGTTAGTGTTCTGGAAGAACGCGGCCTTTTAGAATTGTGCACGACACGCTAAGCTATTTTTGATATAATCATACCCAAAGGTAAGCAACCTTCTTAGCCATAAACGGCTCGAGGAGGTTGCTTTTTTTATTTTTCAAGGAGGGATTAGATGTGGAGAAGAAATGGGTACTAGCGGGATTACATGAATTCCCCGGGGTAGGCTGGAAAACGCTGCAGCAAATCGTTGCATATGATGAGGACTGGGAGCATGCCATCGAGTTTACCGCAGCGGACTGGAGGGAGCGGGGACTGGGTCCAGAACTGTCACTTCGGCTGTCGGAGCGGTTCACTCGGGACTGGATTGAGGCCCAACTGGAACAGTACGACGGTAAAGGCATACAGGTAATTACAAGGCTGGATTTGGAGTATCCTATTTTAATGAAGGAGACCGCTCAGCCGCCATGGGTTTTGTATGCTCTAGGCGATACCAGGCTGCTGAACGGCCTCTCTGTCGCGATGGTCGGTACGCGGACGCCAACCGCCTATGGACGAAAGGTAGGAGCTGCCTTAGCCGGTGAGCTTTGCGCCCTTGGGATCACGATCGTGAGCGGGATGGCCCGCGGGATTGACGGAGTTTGCCATGAAGCGGCTTTGCAGGCAGGAGGAACAACCATAGCCGTATTAGGCACTGCGATCGACGTTGCTTATCCTCCGGAGCATGTCTCGATGTATCGCCGCATCGCCGAGCAAGGGCTTGTCATCTCGGAATATCCGATCGGTACACCTGGCCATCCCGGGATGTTCCCGCAGCGCAACCGGATCATCGCGGGAATTGCTCATGGTACGGTGGTTGTGGAGGCCGACGCCCGCAGCGGTTCCTTGATCACGGCCGATAAGGCGCTGGAGGAAAATCGCGACCTGTTTGCTGTCCCCGGGCCGATTACCTCGCCGAAAAGCCGGGGCACCTTGTGGCTTTTGAAGCAGGGAGCCAAAATCGTAACCGAAGCCAAGGATATTTGGGAGGATTACGAGGCCTTTTTACCTGCCGCGAAGGAGACGAAAAAGGAAGCGGTAACAGGAAACAAGTTGACAGATGAGGAGCGCCGCATATACCATATGTTGGAGCAGGGCATCACGAGTTTTGATGATCTGCTAGTGCAGACCGGGTGGGATTTTGGACTTTTACATTCAGTTCTGTTATCTTTAATCATGAAAAAAACGGCGGTTCAACTCCCCGGCTCCGTATACCAGCTAATATAGTCCATTCCTAACCGAGAGTGGCTTGAATATATGACTATATGAGTATTTTACCTGATTACAATGAACACCAGTTTTTGAGTTTCGTATTGTTTGAGAGGAGGACGAACCTGTGGCGGATTCACTCGTCATCGTGGAATCGCCTGCCAAGG